>NZ_JBVFTR010000004.1:2282777-2608888 GCF_055693285.1 Roseobacter sp. S87 | reverse complement strand
TCCGGCTGACAGAAAACCGCCGGATCGACGCAATCGATGCATGGCCTGTCCCGAAATCGTCAAGATCAATACGGCACCCCAGATCGCTCAGACCATTGATATTCCGGGAAACCATGTCATCAGGCGAACTCGCAACCACAGTCTCCAGGACTTCGACCGCGAGCCGTTCCGGTGCAAGCTCAAAGCGGTCCAGCTCCCAGCGGACTTTCTGCACGAGATTTGGGTTGTTCAGTTCCGGCCCCGCGAAGTTTACGCCGATCTGCGGCACCTGAACCCCCTGGTCATCCCAGGATTTGAGCGCCCGGAAAGCATGGTGCAGCATGACCTCCGCGAGCCGTTCCAACTGGCCTGCCTGTTCGATGGCGGGCAGAAACTCACCAGGTGGGATCATTCCGCGTTTCGGATGATGCCACCTGGCCAGTGCCTCGAAACCGGTCACCCGACCAGTGTCGGTTGAAATCTGAGGCTGGAACCAGGGCCTGATCTGGTCTTCCTCCAGCGCTTTGATGACTTCCTCACGCAGTTCGCTGCGGCTGTCTGATTTGCGGCGCATGTCTGCGGAAAAGGCACGGATGGACCCCGGTCCGTTTTGTCGCGCTTCCTCCAGCGCAAGATCGGCACCTTCCATCCAGGCCAGGGTATCCTTGCCGGCGACGCGGGCGTGCTGGCAGAAACCGATGGTGGCGGTGACATAAATAGCGGTGCCATCCACGGAAACCGGTTCCTCAATCGCCTGCTGCAGGCGGCCCGCCAGCTGAATACAGTTTTCCAGATCCAGATTGTGCACAGCGGCGAGGCAGGCCGCATACCGGTAAGAACCGGTCAGGGTGACCACGTCCTTTTCCCGCAGCACCGCAATAATGCGGTCACCGATTACGGAGGATACTTCTTCTGCAGCGGCGTGACCGTAGGTTTTCTCGAGCATCTCATGCTCGTCGATCTCGAACATATAGACTGCTGACTTCAGGCCGGTCTCTCCGGCCCTGGTGAAGGTGTAGCCGACCACCTCACGAAAGGCGTCCCGGGGCATAAGGCCCTTTGGCGCTGCACCAGCGAGAAGAGCCCCGAAACGCCGGGCATCTGCCCCACCGATTGCGAGGTACAGAACCGGAACCAGAAGAGCGACGGCCATCAGCCCGGTTTCACCGGCAAGCCAGTAGGTCGCAAGGCAAAGAGCAGGAAGGCACGCCAGCGCGACAGGACTGAGCAGAATGCCCGTGGCCCTTTCGCGCGATTTCTGCAGGGTGCGAACCAGGTTTCCCGCCATCGGGTGTCCTCTCAGAGCAGTGCGTCTAATGCTTCCACTCTGATTACGTGTTTCCCTGTGACGTTCTGGTTAATGGCGTCCGGATTTCCCTGCTCAAAAAGGCTAAAATCCAAACTACCGGCGGGTAAGGCCCTGAAAATCGAAAAGTTTGGGATCAAGAAGATGGGACGGCCGCGCGTTGGTCAGCGCCCGGAACATCACCTGGCGACGACCGGGACTGTTGCGTTCCCATTCATCCAGAATGCCCTTGACCTGCTGGCGCTGCAGCCCGTCCTGGCTGCCGCAGAGGTCGCAGGGGATGATCGGGTAATCCATCGCACGGGCGAATTTCTCGCAATCTGCCTCGGCGACATGCGCCAGCGGCCGGTAGACAAAAAGATCCCCTTCTTCATTCAGCAGTTTGGGTGGCATGGTCGCCAGCCGGCCGCCGTGGAAAAGGTTCATAAAGAACGTCTCGAGAATGTCATCGCGGTGATGGCCCAGCACAACGGCAGAGCATCCTTCCTCGCGCGCCACACGGTAAAGATGGCCGCGCCGCAGACGCGAACAGAGCGCACAGAATGTCCGGCCCTGCGGGATTTTGTCCATCACAACCGAATAGGTGTCCTGATATTCGATCCGGTGCGGGACCCCCATTTTTTCCAGAAATTCCGGCAGAACGGTCGCGGGGAAACCGGGCTGCCCCTGATCGAGGTTGCAGGCCAGCAGATCAACAGGCAGCAGACCGCGCCATTTCAGCTCATAGAGGGCCGCCAGCAGTGTGTAGCTGTCCTTGCCGCCGGAAAGACAAACCAGCCAGCGCGCGCCCGGTTCGATCATGCCATATTCATCGGTGGCTTCGCGCACCGCCCGCACAATGCGCTTGCGCAGTTTCCGGAACTCGGTGGTTTTCGGGGCACCGCTGAAAAGCGGATGGATTTCGTCCTGAGCGTCGAGCATGGCATCGGGTCCTGAGAATATCCGCTCCTCTATACCGGTGTGGCCGGTGAACCAAAAGCCTGTTTCAGGCGTATCCCTGACAGAATAAAAGGACCTGTGATGCGACATTTTTTTCTGCTGACATTTGTGCTGGTGCTGGCTGCCTGCACCGGCAAACCGGCGCTGGACGACGAAAAACTCTCGGACCGGGCGTTCAACCTTGAGGAATTCTTTGACGGCAGGGTACTCGCCCAGGGACAGTTTCAGGACGTCTTCGGCACGGTGCGGCGGCGTTTCGATGTTGAGGTCAACGGGACATGGGACGGGCAGAACCTGCGCCTTGTTGAGGATTTCGTCTATGAAGACGGCTCAACGGAACAGCGCATCTGGACACTGACGAAAACCGGCCCGGAGACATGGGAAGGGTCCGCACCCGGTGTCATCGGCCTCGCCAGCGGCGAGGAACGCGGTGATACGTTCAACTGGCGCTACACGATTGACCTGCCGGTGCCAGACGGGACGCTGCGCGTCAGTTTCGATGACTGGATGTGGCAGCTGAGCGACGACAGGGTTCTGAACCGCGCCTACATGAAGAAATACGGCGTGGATATCGGCGAAGTCATCATCACCTTTGAAAAGCAGTAATGGCAGGGTCCGGGTGCAGCGCACGGGCCCCCAACCGTATGTTCATCTGCAACTGCCAGACTGTTCCCCGAAGCTTCTGTGCGCGGCCTGACACCCCGCGCGCCAAACTGTGGTTCCCGGCGCGCCTTTCGCGCGCGCTGTCCACTCTGCACGCAGAACCGCCTTTGCGGTTCCGGACATGGGGTAACGCCCCACAGGCTTCCCGCCTTCCGGCGGCGCCGCCATTCTGATGTGACTGCGGATACTTCACGTGACTGTGGATATTCCGCTATGCCGGGCCTTCCGGCGCTGACGCAACGGTCCGGAAGGGCCGGGGCCATTTTGTTGTGCCTTCGCTTTGCCGGCGGTTGGCAGTGGCAGATCAGGCGACGTCAGTCGGGAACGTTGTCGATCCCGCTTCTGCCGAAGGGATGGCACCGGGCGATCCGCCGGGCTGCCAGCCACGAGCCGCGGATCGCACCATGCTTCTCCAGTGCTTCGAGCGCATATTGACTGCAGGTCGGCTGATAGCGGCAGTTGTGCCCGACCCAGGGGCTGAAAATCAGCCGGTACGCCCGGACAGGCAGGGCGACGATCCGGGCAAGCGGGGTCATTTCACCCGCCCGTGCAGGTGATCCAGCGCGTCTGAGAAATCAGCAAGCAGATGGTCAAACGGAAGCTCTGCCGTTTTATCGCGGCGACCGATCAGGACATAATCCGTGCCGGCCCGCGCTTTGTGCGGCAGGACAAGACGCGCAACCTCGCGCAACCGGCGCTTGGCACGGTTGCGCTGCACTGCATTGCCGACCTTTTTGGAACAGGTAAAGCCGACGCGCACGCCGGTGCCATCATCCGCCTGGCGCGGCCGCATCTGCACCACAAAACCGGGCTTCGAAATATGCAGGGCTTTTGCCGCGCGCAGAAAGTCACTGCGCTTTGTCAACGTTGTGACAGCACGCAAAGAAGCCGTCCCGGTCCGTTGCCCTCCGGTGATGGTACCGGTCAGGTCGGTCTGGGGCGGCTTTTGCATGTCAGAACCGGTAAATCCGGAACCCGTCAGGCGCTCAGGGATTTACGGCCCTGTGCGCGGCGCGCGTTGATGATCTTGCGGCCGGCTTTTGTTGCCATGCGCGCGCGGAAACCGTGGCGGCGCTTGCGGACCAGGTTCGAGGGTTGATAGGTGCGTTTCATCGCTCCGTCTCCAATACTGCTTCGGGTCTGAGGCGGAATCGGCCGCGCCAGATATCAATAGAAGCCCGTCTCCTAAAGCGGACACCGGGCCAAGTCAAACCCCTCAGACAGGAAAATCCGGGGTTTCTGCAACATAAACGCCCCATTTACGCTGCGATGTTACAGCCACTGAAAGGAAACACCGCGTCCTGATCGCATTTGCGTCACGGGCAATCAAGCGCGCGTGATACCCCTGTTGCGGCCGCGCTCAAGCCGTCATGTATCAGATCAATTGCAACCCGCAGCGGGAAAGGCGACAAAATGTCGGATATGACGCAGGACACAAAACCAGGCGCACTGCGCTGGCTGCCGATGATTGCCATACTGGCGGTTGCGGCTGTCGGGGCTTTTACCCTGCGGGATTACATCAGTTTTGACGCCCTGCGCGACAACCGCGAGGCACTGATTGCGCTGCGGGATGCGAACCTGGTGCTGACCGTGCTGGGGTTTGTTCTGGCCTATGTGGTGATCGTGGCGTTTTCCCTGCCGGGCGCGCTGATTGCGACGCTGACCGGTGGCTTTCTCTTTGGCACCGTGGGCGGCTCTGCGCTCAGCGTAACGGGCGCCACAATCGGCGCCACGGTGATTTTCCTGGCAGCGCGCTACGGTTTCGGTGAGCGGCTCAAGGAGCGTATGGATGCCTCGCAGGGCAAGATCCGTAAGATCAAGGAAGGCATCGACGAAAACCAGTGGTCCATGCTGTTCTTCCTGCGGCTGGTGCCGGTGGTACCCTTCTTTGTCGCCAACCTGATCCCGGCGTTCCTCGCCGTGCCGCTGCACCGCTACGTGATCTCGACCTTTCTGGGCATCATTCCGGGCTCGCTGGTTTATTCGTCGGTGGGCGCAGGCCTCGGCACCGTATTCGAGCAGGGCGAAAGCCCGGACCTTGGCATTATCTTTGAACCGCATATCCTGTTGCCGATCCTTGGGCTGAGCGCTCTGTCGCTGCTGCCTGTTCTCATCAAGGCCGTGACAGGCAGGAAAGACCTCTGACATGAAACGCATCAAGACGGACGTTCTGGTCATCGGAGCAGGCTCCGGCGGCCTCTCGGTTGCGGCGGGTGCCGTGCAGATGGGCGCCAGCGTGACCCTGCTTGAGGGCCACAAAATGGGCGGCGACTGCCTGAATTTCGGCTGTGTGCCGTCAAAGGCCCTGATCGCCAGCGGCAAAGCGGCTTACAGCCAGCAGCACTCGGCGCAATACGGTGTGTCTGACGCGGCAGGAGAGGCAGATTATGCGGCGGCCAAAGACCACGTGCGCAATGTGATCGCTCAGATTGAGCCGGTGGACAGCCAGGAGCGTTTCGAAGGGCTGGGCGTGAACGTGATCCGTGAATTCGGACGCTTTGTCTCCGCCACCGAGGTCGAGGCGGGTGATACTGTCATTACCGCGCGCCGGATCGTGATCGCCACGGGCTCCTCGCCGCTGGTACCGCCCATCCCGGGGCTCAACAATGTGCCGTTCGAGACCAATGAAACCCTGTTCGACCTGCGTGAGAAGCCGGAACACCTGCTGATCATCGGCGGCGGGCCCATCGGTATGGAAATGGCGCAGGCGCATATTCGTCTGGGCAGCAGGGTCACAGTGATCGAAGGTGCGAAAGCGCTGGGCAAGGATGATCCTGAAATGGCTGCCGTGGTGCTGGACGCCCTGCGCGCCGAGGGAGTGGTAATCGAAGAGGACGCGCTGGCCGCGGAGATCCGTGGCGAAGCAGGTGCGGTTGAAGTGCTGACCAAAGACGGGCGCAGCATCAAAGGAACCCATCTGCTGATGGCCGTGGGGCGGAAATCCAATACGGATAAACTGAACCTGGAGGCGGCTGGCATTGAAACCACCCGCACAGGCATCAAGGTTGACGACGCGCTTCGCACGACAAACCGCAGGGTCTATGCGATCGGTGACGTGGCCGGAGGGCTGCAATTCACTCATGTGGCCGGATACCATGCCGGTGTGATCATCCGTTCGATGCTCTTTGGTCTGCCGTCAAAGGCGAAAACGACCCATATCCCTTGGGCAACCTACACCGATCCGGAGCTGGCGCAGGTCGGCCTGACAGAAGCCCGGGCGCGCGAAGAACATGGCGACCGGCTGGAGGTTGTCCGGTTTGAATTTGAACATAACGACCGCGCCATAGCCGAACGTAAAACGACGGGCCTGATCAAGGTCATGGTGGTCAAAGGGCGCCCCGTGGGTGCGTCGATCGCGGGCCACCAGGCCGGTGAACTGATCAGTCTCTGGGCGCTGGCGCTGGCCAACCGCATGAAGATGAGCCAGATCGCTGCGATGGTGGCACCCTATCCGACCATATCCGAGGTCAACAAACGCGCCGCAGGAGCCTATTTCAGCCCGCGTCTGTTCGAAAACCCGACCGTGAAACGCATCGTTGGACTTGTCCAGCGCTGGATCCCGTGAAACGCTGACACATGTTCAATTCGCTTTCAGGACGGCTGCTTATTCTGACAACCATCTTCGTGATGATTGCAGAGGTTCTGATTTTTGTGCCCTCCATCGCCCGGTTTCGTGAAGACTACATGATGAACCGGCTGGAGCGGGCGCAGATCGCCTCGCTGGCGCTGCTGGCGGATGACATGATCGACAGTGAGCTGGAATCCGAGCTGCTGGAAAATGCCGGTGTTTTCAACGTCGTGCTGCGCCGGGATTCGTCGCGACAACTGATGCTGTCTTCCGATATGCCGCAACCCATCGCGGACACATTTGACATGCGCGACAACAGTGCCGCTGTGCTGATCCGTGATGCCATGACCCGCCTTGTGCGGACGGAAAACGAAGTGATCCGCGTGATCGGCGCGCCGGTGCGGGACGCAGGGCTGCTGATTGAGATCACCATGGACACTTCGCCCATGCGGGCGGCGATGATTGATTACGGTATCCGCATTCTGATCCTGTCCGCTGTGATTTCTGTGATTACGGCCTTTCTGCTCTTTCTTGCCATGCGCGCGCTGCTGCTTAAACCGATTAAGGGCGTCGTGGGCCATATGAAGAACTACGCGGCGGCCCCCGAAGATGCCCGGCGGATCATCACGCCGTCGGCAAGTGTCACCGAACTGCACGAGGCCGAGGTAGCGCTGCAACAGCTGGAGACCGACCTGACCCAGGCGCTGCGCCAGAAAGAACGCCTTGCCCAGCTGGGCAGTGCTGTGAGTAAGATCAGCCACGACCTGCGCAACATCCTGACCTCTGCGCAGCTCTTCACCGACCGCATCGAAATGAGCGAGGATCCGGCCGTCAAGCGCATGGCCCCCAAACTGGTCGGATCGATCACCCGTGCCGTGCATCTGTGCGAAAGCACGCTGGCCTTTGGCAAGGCCGAGGAGCCGAGCCCGACGCTGACCATGCTGGATCTGAACGATCTGGTGGAAGAGGTTGTCGACAGTGAGCGGCTGGCGGTCGGGGATTTCGAGCTGCGCTTCGTCTGCGACATTCCGGTCAGCCTGATGCTCCGGGCTGATCCCGAACAGCTCTACCGGGTTCTGGCAAATCTGATCCGCAATGCGCGGCAGGCCATCGTTGCGACACAGACGCCGGGCGAAATCACGATCACTGGTTATGAGGATATGTCGGCCTGGTGGATAGAGGTGGTCGATACCGGGCCGGGGTTGCCGCCGCGCGCGCGCGAACACCTTTTCACCCCGTTTCAGGGCGGTGCCCGCAAAGGGGGCTCCGGACTGGGGCTCGCGATTTCAGCCGAGCTGGTGCGCGGACATGGCGGCACACTGGAACTGGCCCACAGTGACGCAACGGGCACGCGTTTTGTGATCTGCCTGCCGAAAGGGGACGGCGCTGTGACAGTTGGTGAAGCACTCGCCGACATCAGTGGTGAGAACGCCTAGACGGGTCGCATCCTGTGCCGGAGCAGAACAACAGTTTTTGCGCGTTTTTACCCTTGCATAACCCGGCGCGCAGGACTAAACCCCGCCCTCAGTGGACCGATAGCTCAGCTGGATAGAGTACTTGACTACGAGATCAAGGGGTCGGGGGTTCGAATCCTCCTCGGTCCGCCACTTCTTAAAAAAAATCAGTGCCTTACGGGTGAAATATGCGTTGCAACGCAGGATGTGTGTTTTCGTGTCCGCCTCATGTCCGTCTTGGTCAGCTCGATTCTTCAGCGGCATTGTCTGCCGATGCATTTGCTTTTGCAGCGATGGGCGGGAAGCGGTCGTTCGCTGCAGGTGCAGGACAATTGACAGAAGAACCAAAACAGACATTGGCGTTTTGCCCTGACCGGTGTTTTTGAGCGCGAGACGCGAGGGATACGCGGGACCGATCCGCACAAGAAGTGTTTACTCTTTGATCACTTGGATGAGACTTTAGGCAGGTGAGCTGTAAGCTGAGGCTGCGGGATCGTTTTGCATTGCATGCGGTGGGGGGTGAAACACGAGTCGCCTATGAGTGCAGATCTCCGAATTGTTGTTGTTGAACAGGACCGTGAGCGGGCGATTGCGATCGTCGATGCGCTGAAAGACGCCTGTGACTGCGATGTGTTTGTGATCGGAGATCCAGGCGGATTATCGCGGCAGATAGCGGCGCATGGACCTGATATTGTCCTTATCGATGTCGATAATCCGACCCGTGACATGCTGGAAGAACTGACGTTGGCATCCGGGCCTCTGGACCGTCCCGTTGCAATGTTTGTGTCCGGCAATTCGGATGGCCTGGCTGAGGCCGCTATTGAGGCGGGCGTGTCGGCCTACGTTGTCGATGGTCTGGAGCCTTCGCGAATGAAAGCTGTCATGGATACAGCGATTGCGCGGTTTACGGTTGTCCGTCAGATGCGGGAGGAACTTGCTGAGACCCGACGGGCACTGGAAGAGCGCAAGATCATAGATCGCGCCAAAGGTCTTCTGATGAAGGCCAGAGGCATAGACGAAGAAGCCGCCTACGCACTCTTGCGCAAGACCGCGATGAATCAGGGGCGCCGGGTTGCGGATGTAGCGGAGGCTCTTGTGACAGCGGCGGGGCTTCTGGGATGACGGCGGTCAGGGTATCTGTCGCTTATATGCCACTGGTCGATGCGGCACCTTTGATCATTGCGCAGGATATGGGATTTGCGCAATCCGAAGGCATTGAGCTTGATCTCATTCCGGCCCCCTCATGGTCGTCCGTCCGGGACATGCTGGCCTTTGGCCGCGTCGATGCGGCCCACATGTTGTCGCCGGTGCCCATTGCCCTGGCCATGGGTCTTGGCGGTGCGGCGACACGACTTTCGACCGTGTCTGTCACGTCAGTAAACGGCAATGTGTTTGGTGTCGGCAAACCCCTAGAAAAGCGATTGAGGGCTGCCGGGTTTGCATTTGATTTTGCGGATGCGAAAGCGGCAGCATCGGCTCTGGCCGGAGTCTGTGAGAGGCCGCTCACCATAGGCGTTCCGTTTCCGTTTTCGATGCATGTGGAACTGCTGCGGTACTGGTCGGACGGCACCGTGCTGAAGGACATCGGCATCAACATACGGACGGTGCCGCCGCCGCTTATGACCTCGGCACTTGCTGCGGGCGAAGTGGATGCGTTCTGCGTGGGCGAGCCCTGGGGGTCAGTTGCGGTCGAGACCGGGGCGGGCGCGCTGATGCTGCCCGGCAAAGCGATCTGGAACTTTTCACCGGAAAAAGTGCTGGCAGTACGGACGGACTGGGCAGAGACCGAGCCAGACCTTCTGGGGCGTCTCATCCGGGCTGTCTGGAAGGCGGGGCGCTGGCTTGCGAAGTCCGAAGTCAGGGCGACGGCCAGCGATTTGCTGTCACGAAAGGCATATCTTGACGTCTCCGCAGAACTGATCGACCGGGCACTGTCGGGACAGCTGACCATAAATGACCGTGGCGATCACCGCCAGGTTGATGGATTTCTGGAATTCCATGCCGGTGCCGCGACATTCCCATGGCTGAGCCAGGCCCGGTGGATCGCAGAGCGGTTGCGCAGGGTTCACGGTGTGCCGGCGCTGTCGGATGAGGACCTGCGTCGCGTGGTCCGGCCTGATCTGCACCGTCAGAATCTTTCAGGACCGGGTTATGATTTGCCCGGAGCATCGGCAAAAATTGAAGGATCGATTCGGATTCCAACAGCGGTAGCATCCGCGAGGGGCGACATCGTTTTGCAGCCGGATCGGTTTTTTGATGGTCAGGTTTTCGACCCTGACAGCTGAAAACAGCACAAAATTTAGTCATCCGGAAACTTTGACTCCAAATTTACCCAGCCGACGCTGGAACTCCACGCTGCAGCGCGGCACACAGGTTGTGCAACGAACAGTGCCGTTGGTTGCGTAGAATTCGAACCCACCGACAGGGTTACTCTGAGCAAGGTCGCTCACTTCCGCCCGGTTCTTCCGGAGGTAAGTGAACGGCCTTTTTTCGTTACAGCTCAGCGTCTTCTGCGAGGCGCTGCGCAAACCACAGGGACACCAATGAAAAAACTCATCCTCTCTCTTGCTGCGACCACCGCACTGGCCAGCCCTGTTTTTGCTGATCTGCTCGATCTCGAAAAGGACGAACTGACTTTCGGCTTTATCAAATTGACCGATATGGCACCGCTCGCTGTGGCATACGAGCAGGGCTACTTCCTTGACGAAGGACTGTTCGTCACTCTGGAAGCGCAGGCCAACTGGAAAGTTCTGCTGGACGGCGTGATCGACGGACAACTGGACGGCGCGCACATGCTGGCCGGGCAGCCACTGGCCGCCACCATAGGCTACGGCACAGAAGCGCATATTGTAACGCCCTTCTCCATGGACCTGAACGGCAACGGCATCACGGTGTCGAACGAGGTTTGGGAAATGATGCGTCCGCACATTCCTTCGATGGATGACGGCCGCCCGCAGCACCCGATTTCTGCGGAAGCTTTGGTTCCGGTGATCGAAGAATTCAACGCCAAAGGCGAACCGTTCAACATGGGCATGGTGTTTCCGGTGTCCACTCACAATTACGAGCTGCGCTACTGGTTGGCAGCAGGCGGAATTGAACCCGGGTATTACAGCCCGGACAATATCACAGGCCAGATCGGGGCGGATGTGTTCCTGTCAGTGACGCCGCCGCCGCAGATGCCTGCGACACTCGAGGCGGGTACAATCCATGGCTACTGTGTGGGCGAGCCCTGGAACCAGCAGGCGGTGTTCAAGGGTATCGGTGTTCCGGTCATCACAGACTATCAGCTGTGGCGTAACAACCCCGAGAAGGTGTTCGGTCTGACAGCGGATTTTGTTGACGAGCATCCCAACACGACCAAGGCACTCACCCGCGCTCTGATCCGCGCAGCAATATGGCTGGATGAGAATAACAACGCGAACCGCGAAGCCGCCGTCGAAATCCTGAGCCGTCCGGAATATGTGGGCGCGGACTTCGAAGTGATCGCGAATTCCATGACGGGCTTCTTTGAATATGAGAAGGGCGACGTGCGCGAACAGCCGGATTTCAACGTGTTCTTCCGCTACAATGCGACATACCCGTTCTACTCTGATGCGATCTGGTATCTCACCCAGATGCGTCGCTGGGGTCAGATCTCCGAGCCGCAGACGGACGAGTGGTATCAGGATGTTGCTGAAAAAGTCTATCGCCCGGACATCTATCTGGATGCCGCTCAGTCTCTGGTCGACGACGGGCTGGCCAATGCCGGGGACTTTCCCTGGGACAGTGATGGCTACAAAGAGCCAACACCTGCCGCCGACATTATTGATGGCATTCCATACGATGGCCGCTTCCCCAATGCCTACCTCGAAAGCCTGCCAATCGGCCTGAAAGGCGACCAGGTCGTCGTGGGCGAAGAGATCCAGGGATAAGCCCGAATACGGGCGGCCGGACGGTCGCCCGCACCTACCATCCAGGAGATAGGTAAATGAGCACCGCAGACCCGATTTTCGAAGCAGACGCCGCACGTGAAGCGCGCCGCGAACGCCGCTTCACCCGCATCAATACCGCCGACAAATGGTTCCAGGTCATTGGCGTGTCATGGCTGACCCCAATTCTCAAGGCGATCGCCGGTGACAATCCCAGAGCCCAGGTTTCCGAGATCTGGCGCCTGCTGGGTGTGCCGCTTCTGGCGATTGCCGGGTTCCTTGTTCTGTGGGCTGCTGCAGCCCCGACAGTTCAGACCTCGCTGGGGGCTGTTCCGGGACCGGCGCAGGTTTGGGAGGAAGCAGTGAACCTGCATGAGGACGCGCAGAACAAGGCCGCGAGCCGTGCGCGTTTCGAAGCACAGGTGGCCAAGCTGAATGAACGTCGGGCGCAACAGGGTCAGGAGCCGGTTGAGCGGGCTTACACCGGGGCACCAAGCTACTACCAGCAGATCTGGACGTCGATCAAAACAGTATTCTTCGGGTTTCTGATTGCGTCCGTGGTGGCAATCCCGCTGGGCATTATGGCCGGACTGTCGCCCACCGCAAACGCGGCGCTGAACCCGATCATTCAGATCTTCAAGCCGGTCTCTCCGCTCGCCTGGTTGCCCATTGTGACCATGGTCGTATCGGCCGTTTACGTCACGCAGGACGGCTGGTTCGCCAAGTCTTTTCTGACCTCAGCCATCACTGTGACGCTCTGTTCGCTGTGGCCGACGCTTATCAATACCGCTTTGGGTGTCTCAAGCATCGACAAAGACCTCGTAAATGTCTCCAAGGTCTTGAAAATGAACACCTGGACCAAGATCACCAAGCTGGTTTTGCCCTCCGCTTTGCCACTGATCTTTACCGGTCTGCGGCTCAGTCTCGGTGTGGGGTGGATGGTGCTGATCGCGGCGGAAATGCTGGCGCAGAATCCCGGTCTGGGCAAGTTCGTCTGGGATGAATTCCAGAACGGATCCTCGTCATCGCTGGCCAAGATTATGGTCGCGGTTCTGACCATCGGGATCATCGGGTTCATGCTGGACCGGGTCATGTACGCGCTCCAGTCCCTCTTCACCTTCACGAATAACCGGTGATCGATATGGGAATTCTGACACTCAGCAAGGTCTCCAAGTCGTTCGGGGAAGGTGCATCCAGGACCAAAGTGCTCAATGGTATTGATCTGGATGTCAAAGAAGGTGAGTTCCTCGTTCTGCTTGGCTTTTCCGGCACAGGCAAAACAACGCTGATCAACCTGATGGCCGGGCTGGAGCACCCGACTACCGGGGAGGTCACTTTCAGGGGTGCGCCGATCCGGGAGCCGAGCCCGGATCGCGGTGTCATCTTCCAGAGCTATTCGCTGATGCCGTGGCTTACAGTGACGGGCAATGTGCGGTTGGCCGTTGACAGCGTTTTCCCGTCGCTTTCATCGGAAGAGAAAGACAAAAAGGTCGCGCACTACGTCAGGATGGTGGGCCTCAGCCACGCAGCTTCCCGCCGCCCGGCGGAGCTGTCCGGGGGAATGCGTCAGCGGGTGAACGTGGCCCGAGCGCTGGCGATGAACCCCGAAATGCTGCTGCTGGATGAACCTCTCTCGGCCCTCGATGCTCTGACGCGGGCCAACCTCGCCGATGAGATTGAGCAGATCTGGGAGGCTGACAAGAAAACCTGCGTGCTGATCACCAACGATGTGGATGAGGCGATCATCCTGGCGGACCGGATCATTGCACTGAACCCGGACGGGACCCTGGGCGAAGAGTTTAAGGTGTCCCTGCCCCGCCCGCGCGACCGGATGGAGATGAACACCAATGAGACGTTCAAACAGCTTCGGGCGGACGTGACCGGATACCTGATGGACGCAGGGATTGAGGCAAAAGTCGAAGGCTCACGCCTATTGCCGGATGTAACGCCGATCCATGGCGTGCCTACGGCCGTTGCGGATGCGCAGAAGGGTCTGATCGACAACCGGTTCCTCGATTTTTCGATGCTGCACAAGGTTTATCCGACGCCGAAGGGGCCGCTGACCGTGGTTGAGGATTTCGATCTGAAGATCGACCGGGGCGAATTCATTTCTCTGATCGGGCATTCAGGATGTGGCAAATCCACTGTGCTGACCATGGCCGCCGGACTGAATGAGATATCAAAGGGTGCGATCAAGCTGGACGGGCGACACGTGGAAGGCGCAGATCCGGAACGCGCGGTGGTGTTCCAGTCGCCGAACCTTTTCCCGTGGCTGAGCGCCCGCGAAAACTGTGCGATTGGTGTAGACAAGGTTTATCCCCGGGCGTCGCAGTCGGAGCGGCAGGACGTCGTAGAATATTACCTTGAACGCGTGGGCCTCGCGGATGCGATGGACAAACCCGCCAGTGAGATGTCGAACGGCATGCAGCAGCGTGTCGGTATCGCGCGCGCTTTTGCCCTGTCTCCGAAACTGCTGTTGCTGGATGAACCCTTCGGGATGCTCGACAGCCTCACGCGCTGGGAGCTGCAGGAAGTCCTGATGGAGGTCTGGTCGCGCACCAAAGTGACTGCGGTCTGTGTCACGCATGACGTCGATGAAGCCATCCTTCTGGCGGACCGCGTTGTCATGATGACCAACGGTCCGCAAGCCACCATTGGCAAAATCGTGGACGTTGACCTGCCGCGCCCCCGTACGCGCAAGGCGCTCCTGGAGCATCCTGATTATTATGCGTACCGCCAGGACGTGCTCGATTTCCTCGAAGAATACGAACATGGCGCCAAGCCGAAGTCGGCCACGAATTCGCCCAAAGCGATCGCCGCGGAGTAGCAGAGATGACCAAACAGAAACTTGTCATAATCGGTGCTGGTATGGCGTCTGGCCGGGTGCTGGAACACCTGACGGATGCTGCTCCGGACGCTTTTGAGATTACGCTTTTTAATGCCGAGCCACGCGGCAACTATAACCGGATCATGCTGTCGCCCGTGCTGGCTGGTGATCAGACTTATGAAGAGATCGTCACCCACGACGATGCCTGGTATGCGGATCGCGGGATTACCTGCCGGTTCGGTGAAAAGGTTCTGAAGATCGACCGGGAGATGAAGGTGGTCGAAGGTGAAAACGGACACGTTCCCTATGACAAACTGATCTTTGGCACCGGGTCGAACCCGTTCATGATACCACTGCCCGGTCATGATCTGGACGGTGTGATTGCCTACCGTGATCTGGAAGACACCGAACGGATGATGGGTCTTCAGGCCGGTCAGAAGTGTGTCGTTATCGGGGGCGGGCTGCTTGGGCTTGAAGCTGCCGCTGGCATGGCCGCCCGCGGCGTCGAGGTCACGGTCGTCCATATCATGAGCCATCTGATGGAACGTCAGCTGGATGAGGCAGCAGGATATCTGCTCCGGAAATCCCTTGAAGAAAAGGGCATAACCATCAGGCTTCAGGCCAATTCCAAAGAGATCCTCGGGCAGGGTGGCAAAGTCAAAGCCCTGATGCTGGAAGATGGCACCGAGCTGCCGTGCGACCTGCTCGTGATGGCCGTGGGCATCCGCCCGAATGTGGCCTTGGCTCAGGAGACAGGGCTTGCCGTGGGCAGGGGTATCCATGTTGACGACCGGATGGGTACGTCCGATGCGGATATCTACGCTGTGGGCGAATGCGTTGAACATGATGGCGCGATTTTCGGCCTTGTGGCGCCGCTGTATGATCAGGCGAAGGTTCTGGCGCAAAACCTGCTGGGCGGGGACGACGTCTTTGTTCAAAAGTCACTGTCGACGAAGCTCAAAGTAACGGGCTGTGACCTGTTCAGCGCCGGGGATTTCGCGGATGGGGCGGGGCGTGAAGACATCGTGTTCCGCGACCCGTCACGCGGGGTTTACAAACGGCTGGTGATCGAAGGCGACACGCTCGTCGGGGTGGTCATGTACGGCGACACTGCCGACGGCAACTGGTTCTTCCAGCTGATCAGAGAAGGAACACCGGTCGAAGAGATGCGGGACACGCTGATCTTCGGTCCGGCGTATCAGGGGGGACACCGCGGACCCTCTCTCAGCCGTTGCAGCATTGCCGCCTGAGGCGGAGATTTGCGGCTGCAACGGCATTTGCAAAGGCACAATCACAGACGCCATCGCAAACGGCGCGACCGACCTTTCAATGATAAGGGCAACAACCAAAGCCAGCGCGTCCTGCGGGACGTGCACCGGGCTGGTGGAACAGGTTCTTCAGGTCACCCTGGGCGATGACTTTCAGATGCCCGCGGCCCAGCCCATCTGTGGCTGTTGCGATCTGACCCACGAGGATATCCGACGGCTGATCAAATCCCAGGAGCTTAAGTCTCAGGAAGCGGTCTGGCAGGAGCTTGGCTGGAAAACCCGCAACGGCTGCCATGTCTGCCGTCCGGCGATCAACTATTACCTGCTGGCCGACTGGCCTGTCGAATACCAGGACGATCCGCAAAGTCGCTTCGTCAACGAACGCAGGCACGCCAATATTCAGAAGGACGGAACCTACAGCGTCGTGCCGCGGATGTGGGGTGGTGTGACCACACCATCCGAGCTGCGCGCCATTGCAGATGCGGCTGAGAAATTCGATGTCCCTACAGTGAAAGTGACCGGTGGGCAGCGTATCGACCTGCTGGGTGTAAAGGGCGAGGATCTGCCGGCGATCTGGTCCGATCTGAATAAGGCGGGGATGGTGTCCGGCTATGCTTATTCCAAAGGCCTTCGCACGGTGAAGACCTGTGTAGGGACCGACCATTGTCGCTTTGGGACACAGGACAGCACGGGCCTTGGCATTAAGCTCGAAAAAATCCTGCATGGGTCATGGACGCCGCATAAGCTGAAGCTTGGAGTTTCCGGATGTCCGCGCAATTGCGCCGAGGCGACGTGCAAAGACATTGGCGTCGTCTGTGTCGACAGCGGGTATCAGATCAGCATCGGCGGCGCCGCTGGGATGGACGTCAAAGAGACTGAACTTCTGATCGTTGTCCCAACCGAAGATGAGGCGATTGAGGTCATCTGTGCGGTCACCCAGCTTTACCGCGAAGGCGGCAAGTACCTGGACAGGATCTACAAGTGGATGGCCAAGGTCGGGCTGGGCTGGATCACGGAACAGATCGAAGACCTCCAAAACCGCCGCGCGCTGGTGGAACGGTTCGAGCTCTCTCAAACCATATACCGCCATGACCCCTGGGCGGATCATGTGCAAACCAGAGCCGAAGGCTATCAGCCACTGGCCGACCTTACACTGGAGGCTGCGGAATGAGCTGGATCGACATTGGCCATATTGACGATATTCCGATGCGGGGCGCGCGTAAGATCAAAACCGCCCTCGGGTGCGTCGCGCTTTTCCGGACCGGTGCTGATGAAGTTTTTGCGGCGTCCGATACATGCCCACACAAAGGCGGTCCCCTGTCCGAGGGGATTGTGCATGGACAATCGATCACGTGTCCGCTGCACAACTGGGTCTTCGATCTGAACACCGGTCAGGCCGTGGGTGAAGATGCTGCAATCGCAACGTACCAGGTCCGCGTTGAAGGCGACCGCATCCTGATCGACGGAGCCAGGTTGCTCGGACGGAGTGCGGCCTGATGGACGGAACCGGGATGCCAGAGACGCGCTCGACCTGCCCGTATTGCGGGGTTGGCTGTGGTGTTCTGCTGCGTCCCGATGGGCAGGGCGGCGTGGACGTGCGGGGGGATCCAGATCATCCTGCAAATCGTGGGCGTCTGTGCTCCAAGGGCTCCGCCCTGGGCCAGACTGTGGGCCTTTCCCAACGCCTCCTGTCGCCCATGATCAACGGCGAAACGAGCGACTGGGACACAGCCCTGACCCTTACGGCTGACCGGTTTCGCGAGACCATCGCCGAGCATGGGCCGGACAGCGTCGCCTTTTACGTTTCAGGACAGCTTCTGACAGAAGATTACTACATCGCGAACAAGCTGATGAAAGGGTGCATCGGCTCAGCCAATATCGACACGAACTCCCGTCTTTGCATGGCATCGACCGTTGCAGGCCACAAACGTGCATTCGGGACGGACACCGTGCCCGGTACTTATGAAGATTTCGAACACGCCGATCTGGTTGTCCTTGTGGGATCAAACCTCGCGTGGTGCCATCCGGTGCTGTACCAGCGACTGCTGGAAACAAAGGCGAAACGGGGCACGCGCATCGTCGTCATCGATCCGCGACGCACGGCGACATGCGCCGACGCTGACCTGCATCTGCCCATCGCCTCCGGTGGTGACGTGGCGCTGTTCAACCGCCTGCTTGCAGAAATTGCGGATCAGGGCGCAACTGATGCTGACTTCCTTTCACACGTAAACGGATTTGAGGACGCGGTGCGGTCCGCGCGCAGTGACAATGATTGTGCAAGCGGCCTGAGCGAGGCGCAGATCCGGGAATTCTGCGATCTCTGGATCAGCACCGAAAAGGTGGTGACGGTTTTCAGTCAGGGCGTGAATCAATCCACGTCAGGCGCGGATAAGGTCAACGCAATCCTCAACTGTCATCTGGCCACCGGACGGATCGGCACACCCGGCTGCGGGCCTTTTTCGGTCACGGGCCAGCCCAACGCGATGGGGGGCGAGAGGTCGGCGGCCTGGCCAATATGCTGGCCTGCCACCTGGACCTGGAACACGAGGATCATCGTGCGGCCGTGCGCGACTTCTGGCAGGTGCCTGCAATACCTGATGTGCCCGGCATGAAAGCGGTGGAAATGTTTCGCGCTGTCGGTGACGGGAGGATCAAAGCCCTGTGGGTCATCCATACGAATCCTGCCGTATCAATGCCTGATGCGGCAGCGGTCCGTGCGGCCATCGATGCCTGCCCTTTCGTCGTGGTCAGCGACATCACAGCGAAAACCGATACGGCACGCCTCGCGGACGTTGTCCTGCCTGCCGCCGCCTGGGCGGAAAAAGATGGCACAGTGACGAATTCTGACCGAACGATCAGCCGTCAGAGGGCTGTTCTGCCGATCCCGGGTGAGGCGAAACCCGACTGGGAGATTATGGCAGAGGTCGGCAGTCGTATGGGATTTGGTGCGTCATTCGACTATGCAAACCCCGCAGAGATCTTCCGGGAATATGCAACGCTGTCCGGGATCGCCGGGGCCTTCGGAAAAGACTTCGACATTTCCGGTTTATCCTACCTGTCGGATTCAGACTATGACGCCCTGGAGCCGGTCCGCTGGCCTGTATCAGCGGATCGCAGGGGCGGTCGCTTTTTTGCGGATGGACAGTTCTTTCATGCAGATGGCAAAGCGCGGATGCTGCCGGTGTCTGCGAGGCCACCGGCGTCGGTTCCCACTCCCGATACGCCGTTTCGGCTCAACACCGGGCGGCTCCGCGATCAGTGGCACACAATGACCCGCACGGCGCTTGCGCCGCGTCTGTCGGGGCATTTGCCGGAACCGTTTGTAGATATTCATCCGGCAGACGCCCGGTCTTTCAGGATCAGTGCCGCGGATCTTGTTGAATTGACCAATGATCATGGCCGCACCATCTTGCGCGCCCGGATCACCACCGACGTACAGCCCGGCCATCTCTTTGCGCCCATCCACTGGACCGGCGAAACGGCGCCTTCAGCCCGGATTGACGATCTGGTTGCTGCGCATGTTGACCCGGTATCCGGTCAACCGGAAAGCAAAGCCTGCACTGTTGCCGCAGCGCGGTTTGACGCTCTCTGGTACGGGTTTGCAGTTTCCGCCACTCCATTGCACGCGACCTGCGACTATTGGGCCGTGGCGCGAACAACGGACGGCTTTCGTGCTGAACTGGCCGGCAGCTCAGGTGTCGCCGACTGGGAGGCCGAGGCGCGGGTTATCTTTGGTGACGCGGACGCCGATTTGACGAGCATTCTCGACGCCAAACGGCGTACTGCCAGGGTTGTGCTGCATCGCGGTGGCACACTGATCGGCGCACTTTATGTGGCACCCACCCCCGTTGCGGTCATGCGGGATTATCTTGCCACCCTGCCGGGACGGAATGCACCGGAGGCGATCACCGGGCGCGTCCCGGCATCGGTACCCAATCCCGGACCGGTGCTTTGTTCATGCTTTGGTACAGGCATCAATACCATCGTCAGTGCGATTGAAAGCAAAGGCCTTATGAGCGTTGAGCAGATTGGCGAGGCTTTGGGTGCGGGAACGAACTGCGGATCCTGCAGACCGGAACTTGCGCAACTTCTGGCGCGGTCGCAGGTGCGGGAGGCGGCGGAATGAGCCTTGCTGGCTACGTTCGCATCCTCGGCAGAGGTCCGGGCCGGTCCCGGTCGCTAACCCAGGACGAAGCCTTTGCCGCGATGACCCTGATGTTGCGGGCGGATGCAGACCCTGAGGCCGTCGGCGCAGTGCTCATGCTGTTGCGGATGAAGGGTGAAACAGCAGATGAAATTGCTGGTTTTGCAGCAGCATCCCGCGCAGCGCTCCCTGATCTGCCGCCTGCCGATCTGGACTGGCCAAGTTATGCCGCCGGCCGGACACGCGGGGCGCCATGGTTTCTCATGTCAGCCAGAGCGGTGGCGGAGGCCGGCCACAGGGTATTGCTGCACGGCTGGAACGGGGCAGACCCAAAAGTACGGACCGGATTGAAACAAGCCGGGATAACCACCGCGACGTCGGTTGAGGAGGCCACGACCGCGCTGGATGACAGCGCGATCGTGTATATGCCGTTCGAAAAGCTTCATCCGGGGTTGTTCCGGTTACTGGCTCTCCGGGATGTTCTCGGGCTGCGTTCATGTGTGAACACGGTGTGCCGGATGCTGAACCCGGCCGGTGCAGCTGCCAGCGTACAGGGCGTTTTCCATCCTTCTTATCGGTTGCTGCAGGCCGACGCCGCAGCCTTGTTGGGGTGGCAAAGCCTGACGGTTGTCAAAGGGGGCGGTGGCGAGTTTGAGCGGAACCCGTCGAAAGTCTGCGCTGCATTTGGTTTGCGGGGCGGGAAGCCATGGGAGGACGAACTGCCTGCGACAGTTCCGGGTGCCCGCCGTCTGGCTGAACCAACCGGCCCGCATCTCAGCAACAACTGGATCAGTGGAACGCCTGACGAATTTGAACAGGCCATTATCGCGGCTACCACGACAGCGGCTCTCGATACGCTCGTTCAGGCGGCCTCACGCCGCGAAAACGCCGCATAAGGAGGGATATGGCATGAAGGCCTTTCCAATGTTCATTCGTACCACCGGCCGCAGGGTTGTGATTGTCGGTGGCGGTGAGCAGGCGGCGCAGAAAGCGCGGCTGATCCTGAAGACCGATGCAAAGATCGTGCTGGTTGCCGATATCCTTGACGAGGAACTGAGGTCTCTCGTTGACGACGGGCGCGCGCAGCACCTCGAAGAACTGAAGGCTTCCGTTTTTCAGGATGCCGCCATGATCTTTATCGGCACCGGCTGCCCGGGATTTGATGCTGCAGCACATGGGCTGGCCAGAACATCAGGCTGCCCGGTCAATGTCGTGGACCAGCCCGACCTGTGTGACATGACAACACCCGCTATTGTCGACCGGGATCCGATCGTTGTGGCGATCGGGAGCGAAGGGACAGCGCCGGTCCTGACGCGTGATATCAAAACCAGGCTGGAAGCGATGCTGCCACAGAACCTCGGCGGTCTGGCTGCATTGGCAGGGCGGTTGCGTCCTTCGGTTGCACGCCACGTCCCACGGGAAAAACGACGCGCTTTCTGGGCATGGGTGTTCAAGGGTGGTGCGCGGGACATCTGGGCGCGCGGCAGCGAGCGCGAAGCGACGCGCGTCATCAAAGGCGCAATTGCGGATCGCGGCGTACCTGAACAGACCACCGAAGGGCACATTTCTTTGGTAGGCGCAGGACCAGGAGCGCGGGACTTACTGACCCTTCGGGCGGTCGAACGCCTGCAGGAAGCGGATGTGATCTTTTATGACCGGCTCGTTGATCCGGAAGTTCTTGAACTGGCGCGCCGGGATGCGGAAAGGGTCTTCGTCGGGAAACAGGTCGGCGCCAATGCCTGGCCACAGGACAGGATCAGCTCACTGATAGTCGCGGAAGCGCGCAAAGGCCGCAAAGTGGTTCGTTTGAAATCCGGGGACCCGGGCATTTTCGGACGCGCGACAGAAGAGCTCGACGCGGCGCGTGCCGCCGGTGTTTCTGCTGACATAGTTCCCGGGATAACGGCAGCTGCGGCGGCGGGTGCAGCGCTGGGGCAAAGTCTGACGGAGCGGGGCAAAACTGACACGTTTGTCATCGCGACCGGAACAGGATGCGCTGAAAACCCGTGGCCTGACTGTACCCGCTTTGCGCGGCCAGGAACGACGACCGCTCTATACATGTCCACACGTCAGTCCGATCACATCATTGCAAAGCTGACCGAACAGGGTTTCCCCCTGCCGGTGAGATCGACGTCTGCGTTGACGTCTCCAAGCCCACTGAACGTATGATCAGAGCGACGCGGCAGACCTTGTCCCGTGTGCTCGCGGAGAATGAAATTCGCAACGGCGCAGTGTTGTTGGTGAAATGGCCCAGAGAGCGGCTCGCTCTTTCGGGGCAGGGGGCAGACACCCGGTTAACAAGCGCAAGCAACTGTTTGTGCTAGCGCTGTCCGGCTGACCTGAGACCTGCTTCCGCGGTGACAGTTCAGTGTGGGGAGCCGCACTGCAGCAATCATTTCTGCGGAACAAGGCAAGGTTTGGGCTACGCCTCTATGGGTTCAGCTGAAGGCCCGGGTATGAGCCCGGTCTTACGACGGCTGCGAAGAGCGCAGCTCCACCGAAAGTGCGGCGCGCACGAGTGCCGGGACGTGAAGCGAAACAGGCGTGGATCCGAATCCACCAAATGCCCGGACCGGACACCCGGTCTTGCGTCACGCCACCGACTGTTCAGGCCACCTCCGCCGGTTTGGCACCGTGCTCTCCCACAATCCATGGTTGACTCAAGGCTTCGCTTGCGTACCATTTCCGGAAAGCGAGGGAGAAAATGCCAAAATTCATCGGTGCAGTTTCACTCGCGGTCGCGCTCGTTTGTTCCGGCGCTGCGGCGGCGGGTGATGCGGCCGCGGGCGACGAGCGTTATCACGAGTCCTGTCACGCCTGTCACGGGCCGGCAGGCAAAGGGGCATCAAGCTATCCTAAAGTTTCCGGTAACACGGTCGAATACACGCGCGAAAAACTCATAGCTTACCGGTCGGGTCAGAAGTTTGGACCGAATTCGCCGCTTATGATCATGATGGCAAAACCGCTGTCGGACGAAGAGATAGAGAATCTGGCCGTTTATTTGAAGGACGCGAAATACGAGTAAAAACCAGTAAAAAATAATAATTTCCAAAGACTTGAACGGGAGGAGTCTAGAATGAAGTATTCAACATGTGGGTCGCTGGTCGCATCTGCAGTGTCAGCTTTTATTATCAGTGGTTCCGTTGCATCAGCGCAGGGAATGGACATTCCTGTCATTAACGCGACGCCTGTCCTCGAAGGTCTTGAATCACCGTGGGACATGTCCGTTCATGCTGACGGTACGATGTTTTTCACAGAAAAATGTAAGGGTCTGTCAATGCGTTCCCCGGACGGAACGGTGACGAATATTTATGGAATGAGTGGCTCCGAGGGGTATTCCGGGACAGGCGAGGACCTTTTCTGCGAAGGTCAGGCGGGCATGATGGGCGTAGCCGCCGATCGAAATTTCGATCAGAACCGCCGCCTTTACGTCGCATCAACATCCAACAAGTACCACGGCGATGGATGCAAAACCAACTTCGAACGCTGCGACGGTAACATCGTAATGCGTCTCACTTTGAGTGAGGACATGAGCAGCGTGGCGGACAGAACAGATATTGTCACTGACATCCAGTATAAGCCGCTCGCGTCGGATCAACCCTTTGGCGGTCCTGGTGCTCACAACGGTGGGCGTGTGCGTATTGGCCCGGGTGGGTATCTCTGGATTGCTGGTGGTGACCGCCACAGAGGTATATGCCCACAATCCCCGGAACTTCTGTGCGGCAAAGTTCTGCGAGTTGATACTGATGGAAATGCTCACCCTGATAACAACCCTCCAGACGGTTTTGACAAGCGCATTTACACTTATGGGCACCGAAACGTTCAGGGAATCGATTTCCGCCAAAGCGATGGGAAAGCGTTCACAGCAGAGCACGGACCCTGGCACAGCGATGAAATCACTGCCCTTGTGAACGGCGGGAACGCTGGATGGGATCCACAGGAAAACACCGCAGGAAGAGGCGCTTGCCCTGACCAGTACTGTGGGTATGAACCGGAGCAGATGGAAGGGATGGATCCTGCGGTCCGCGCCTCTTACATGCCAATGAGTGACACGCGTTTCGACGATCTGATGCCGCCAACCTGGAACAACAATGGTTGGTCACAGGGCACCTCGTCTGCCGCCTTCCTGAAGGGTGAAAACTGGGGCATCTATGAAGGCAGCCTTGCGACAGGTGTCCTTGGCATCGGCTTTGGGGGTACTCCAATCGGCCAGCGGATCGATATGGTCTCGATCACGCCTGACGGTTTGGGAATCAATGGGATTACCCGGATGCCGCTCGGGTTTTCAAAGCGCTTCCGCGGTCTGGTAATGGCTCCTGACAACTCACTCTATGTCGCTACTGATGAAGGAGAGATTTATCAGGTTACAGCAACAAGCAAGCAGTAGAGCATAACGTCTGAAGCAGAAGGGCGGGCAAGGAAAACACTTGCCCGCCCTTTGAACTGAAGACGTGGTCTGTCAAAATGCCTGCGATGAAAAGTTACCCCAAGAATGTATCTGAAAAAGTACGAGGAATGGTTGTAGCGGCCATTGCAATTTTGTTGATTTTCTCGATAGCACCAGCGCTTCCTGCACAAACTCAGGAAATCTGGAATTGCGAAGAAACTGCTTTCTACAGCATTTACGAAGACATCTCACGCACAGAGAGCAGAGGCACTTCAAACTCCGCAACTCTGAAATGGATTGATGCAAACACTATCGGTTTCGGGTCCAGCTCATTTAAGCGAACAGATATGAACTCAGAAACATATTTTAGTCAGAGCTCAGAAAGTTCTCTGCAAATTCATGATACTGAACGACCATATATTGTTGTTCTGACACAGCCCCAGGTCTGGATGAACAAATTCGGCAACTTGCGGGTTCGTTTTTACAGGTGCGTCCCATAGAAACCAGATGCGTGGGGTGATGAAATATTGATGGCGTGTTTTTTAGCCAGTTTACCAGCCAATCTGATCCATTCAAAGATTGACGTGGCCGCTGAACCAAAAGCCCGCGTTGCTCCACGAAGCGTACGTTCGACGAATCCCAGAGTTCGCGCTCGCAGCGAATGAACGTAAATTGAGCCGCAACCGTAGTATATTGCAGTGAGAGCGGGGTCCGGTTTGGGCCGTCCCCTACGACGCTCCGTTAGCGTGGAGTACCCGATGCTGCGTTGCATCGGACGGCGTTAGAGAGCCCAACGAAGACATACGCTTCATGCTGTTTAAACGACTGCATCAAAGGTTAACTCCGGGAAATCTAAACAAGGATTGACCTCCGGCTTTAATAGCCTATTTTTTCCTGTGTCAGGGGCGCCGCAAGGCTGAGATGTACCCTTTGAACCTGAACCGGATAATGCCGGCGGAGGGAGGCAATTTCAGGCTTGATAGGCCTGCAGCGTCTTTCCGTTTGTTGTGAAAAGGAAAGACCGGGTGAAACCCAATTCTGCTTTAGAAACGCTGCGCGCGAACGCGCCACTGGTCCATTGCATTACAAATTACGTTGCTATGAACATCGCAGCGAACGTAACCCTCGCGGCGGGCGCTTCGCCCGCAATGATCCATGCCCCCGAAGAAGTTGCTGATTTCGCACCCATCGCCGGGGTGCTGACAATTAATATCGGTACCCTGTCGGCCCCCTGGGTGGAAAGCATGAAAGCTGCCGCCATCGCCGCAAATGCTGCCAATGTGCCCTGGGTGCTTGATCCGGTTGCTCATTTCGCGACGCCGTATCGCACCAAAGCCGCGCTGGATCTGTTGGCGCTCAAACCAACTGTCGTGCGGGGGAACGCATCTGAAATTATCGCGCTCGCTGGTGGCGTCGGGGCGGGCAAGGGGGCGGACAGTGGCGACAGCGTCAGTGACGCACAAAGCTCAGCGCTGGCCCTTGCAAAAAGCCACGGCTGTGTGGTTGCGGTGTCAGGCGCCGTTGACTTCATCACAGACGGCACACGCAGCGCCAGCATAACCGGCGGATCAGACATAATGCCCAAAGTCACAGCTTTGGGGTGTTCTCTGACTGCACTGGTGGGGGCCTATGCCGCTGTTGCGCCCAGCCTTGGCGCAACGATCGCGGCATTCGTGCATTTCGCCGAAGCAGGAGAGCAGGCGGCAAAGGGCGCACAGGGCCCCGGCAGCTTTTCCGTTGCATTCCTCGATGCGCTCTGCGCGCTCCAGCCAGGTGATCTCAGCGAGGAGCGTGTTGCATGGTTCTGAATCCCGAAAGCCTGCGGTTGTACCTTGTCACCGACCCGACACTTTGTCCTGGTCCGGCGTTAGTTGAGACAGTGACTGCGGCGGTGCGCGGCGGTGTGAGCTTCGTGCAATTGCGGGACAAAGAGGCAACGACGCGCGACCGTATTGCAGCGGCATATGCTCTCAAAGATGTATTGTCAGGGACAGGTGTTCCCCTCGTTATCAACGATGATCTGGAAGCCGCTGTGGTGGCAGATGTGGATGGTGTTCATATCGGCCAGGATGACGTGACCCCGCCCATGGCGCGTCAGCGGTTGGCGCGCGACAAGATCATCGGCCTTTCTTGTGAAGCACCCGATCATGTGACGGCGGCCGATAAGAACCTGGTTGACTACCTCGGCCTCGGAACAGTTTTCCCTACGTCAACCAAGACGGACCACAAGCCAACCATCGGGCTCGAAGGTTTGTCCGAAATGGTGCGCCTGGCACAGCTGCCGACTGTCGCCATTGGCGGACTGAAGAAGGAGCACGCCGCCGATGTGCTTATGGCAGGATGCGACGGGATGGCTGTCGTCTCGGCGATTTGTGGTCAGCCCGACCCGGAAAGCGCGGCCCGAAACCTGTGTCGCGCCTTGCACCCCCAGGACTAAGGACTGCCCATGATCAAGAATGTACTCACTATTGCCGGATCAGACCCATCGGGTGGCGCTGGCATTCAGGCTGACCTTAAGGCCTTCGCGGCCAATGGTGTCTATGGGATGGCCGCCCTTACGGCGCTCACCGCGCAAAACACGCAGGGCGTGACCGGCGTTGAACTTGTGCCACCGAAATTTGTAAAAGCGCAGATCGACGCGGTTTTCGCCGACGTCCAGGTTGATGCTGTGAAGATTGGGATGATTGCGACCGCAGAGATAGCCCTGGCAGTGGCCGAAGCACTCTTCGATCACCGCAATATCCCCATCATTCTTGACCCGGTGATGATCGCAAAAGGCGGCGCACCTCTCCTGCAGGAGGATGCGATGGAAACGCTGCGCACGGCCCTCGTCCCTTCAGCAATGGTTCTTACGCCGAACCTGCCGGAGGCGGCGCGACTGCTGCAACAGCCGGAGGCGGAAGATCGCGATACTATGGCATCGCAAGCCCGCGCGCTTACAGAGTTGGGCCCGGACGTTGTGTTGGTGAAAGGTGGGCACCTTGAAAGTGATGAAAGCCCCGATGTCCTTTGGGACGGTGCCGCGCTGCATTGGTTTGAAGGCGCGCGTACAGCGACGAAGAATACCCACGGCACAGGTTGCACATTGTCGTCGACGATAACCGCGCAGCTCGCGAAAGGGCTTAAGCCCAGCGCGGCGGTGGAGGAGGCAAAACGCTACGTCTCTGGCGCGATTGCGGCCGCAGACCAACAGTCAGTCGGGCAAGGCCACGGGCCAATTCACCATTTCTATGATCTTTGGAAGGACAGAACATGAGCAAAGTTCTCAGTGAACAGACCGTCTTAGTGACAGGTGCCGGGCGTGGATTTGGCGCGGCCATCGCGAGCGCCTTTGCCCGTGAAGGCGCAAAAGTGGTGATCAACTACCGTAACAGCAAAGGTGCCGCCGAAGCGCTCGCCGCGAACCTGGGTGACCGGGTGATTGCCCTGCAGGCAGACGTTAATAATGCAGACGACGTTGCGCAGATGGTCAGGCAGGCTGAAGTGGATATCGGCCCGATTACGACTGTCATTCACAACGCACTGGCCGACTACAGCTTCAACGGTGATGCCAGATCTACTCTCGATACGTTGACAGCCGAACAAATGGTCTCCCAGCATCGCACCGCTGTCCTGGGAGCACTCAACGTCATTCACGCAACGGCACCAGGCATGGCGCAAGAAGGCTTTGGACGTATCGTCACTATCGGTACAAACCTCGTCCAGAACCCGGTCGTCCCATACCACGATTACACCTCGGCCAAGGCCGCATTGCTCGCGCTGACGCGCACGACTGCAGCCGAACTCGGGCCCAGGGGGATTACGGTAAACATGGTCTCGGGCGGCTTGCTGAGAACCACGGACGCAAGCGCCGCCACGCCTGATGAGGTATTCGACTACATTGCAGGTGTTACACCTTTGCGGTCAGTTACTACGCCAGAGGAAGCCGCTGATGCCGTTCTCTTCTTCGCAAGCCCCTGGGCGCGGGCTGTCACGGGCCAGAACCTCGTAGTCGATGGGGGGCTCGTGTTTGGCTAAGACAGGTAAAGCAGAGATTCCGTTACGGTTCTGAAATAGCCGCTTCGCACCGTGATCTGTAAGTTCGAACGATCTCAGACAGTGCGGCTAAAGCGAAAGTCGGGTTTTGGGCTGCGACCGCGGCAATATTTACGTTGATTCAACGTCGGCTCTGGGCCGTCCTGAAAAATCCCTTGTGCCAATCGACGGGAGACGTGACTTTGTCTGCTTCAAACATCGGAATGGAAATTTGAAGCACACCAGTACTGGATCGCCTTGCAGAATTGCTCAACGCGTGCGGGCCGCTTCGTTCCTGAAGCCAAAGCTAAGTTGATCGGCAAACGCGCGGCTCTCAGGCTTGGGACCACGTCAATCAGTTTTCCGACTTCAAGGTCTGAGGCGACGAACCAATGCGGCAGGATTGCAATCCCAACGCCCTGCAGTGTGGCTTCGTAGACTGAAAAAATGTTGTCGCTTGCCAATTTCGGCGTGACCGGAAACGTCTTCGGAGTTCCACTCTTGTCAAACAGCTCGATCCGGTTTCCCTCGAAAGGACCGAGTGCCAGCCAGGGCATTGCGTCCAGATCAGTTCCAGCTTGTCGGTCCAGGCAATCCGGCGTCCCAACGACAAGGCGTTCTACCCGCGCCAACTCTCGGACAACAAGGGTATCATCCGGGACAGGACCGACCTTGAGCCAGCAATCACAGCCTTCCTCGGCAAAGCGGATCGGGTCATCTCGCAACCGCCAATCGATGGTGATGTCGCGATGATCCTTCATGAACCGCGCCGCGGCCCTGATGAAAAGGCTCTGTCCGAGTGCGACCGGAGCGATGACCCTGATGGTGCCCTTCAGTTCGTGATCCTCGCTGTGACGATCTTCAATCGCCTCCCACTCCCCTAGCATACGCCGGGCATCCGCCAACAGCGCGAGGCCGTCTGGCGTCAGCGTGACGTCGTGTGTCGTGCGACGGAACAGTACGGCGCCAAGTCGACTCTCCAATGCGGCAAGTTGCCTCGAAACCGACGGTTGCGATGTGCCCAGATCACGCGCGGCCCCGGAGAGCGATTGCCGTTCAGCAATACGAATGAAGGTTTCAAGAAGGGCCAGACGGTCAAAACGAGTGCTCATACGATCAACGTATAATAAACTTACTTTTCATGCTACTACCGCGTCCTGTGGTGATGGGTATGTTCCTGGCAACAGAAACGAAAGGAACCAAGACATGACCAATCACCCAGAAACGACCTTTACATTCCTGAACGGACGGAAGGTGAACCGCATTGGCTACGGTGCGATGCGCCTGACTGGCCAGCCCCGCAATTTCGGCCCCTACGCCGACTGGCAGGGCGGCATTGATCTGCTGCGCCGAGCCCGTGATCTTGGTATTGACCACATTGACACTGCCCGCGCATACGGACCTCATGAGAATGAGAAGCTGATCGCGGACGCGCTGTTAAATGAGGACGGCAGTTACGGTGATATGTTCATCGCCTCCAAAGGCGGTGTCGAAAAAAGTGCCACCAGCCTCACGCGGGATACCTCGGCCCATACGATGAAACGGCATCTCGAAGATAGTCTCGCCAGTCTCCGCACGGACAAGATCGATCTCTACTATGTTCATGCCCCGGACGGGGTCACACCGATTTCTGAGAGCGTGGCAGCACTCGAAAAAATGCGGCAGGCCGGAAAAATCGACATGATCGGGTTGTCCAACGTGTCCCGTGCACAAGTCGAGGAGGCTCTGATGGTTGCGCCGATTGCGGCAGTCCAGAACCGTTATTCGCCCGCCGATGAGCGCGATGACGCACTGGAAGAGCTGATCGACAGGCTGAACGAACAGGGCATCGCGTTTGTGCCGCATGGACCTCTGGGCGCGAAACCCATGAGACAAGGAGCGACGGTGGAACCCGGCGACGCTTTACGCACACTGTTGGCACGGGCTCCGAACGTTCTTGTCATCCCTGGAACCACGACAATCGCGCATCTGGAAGACAACGCAAACGTTTTGGCAGCCTGATATGCGCGGAGTGCTGATTACCTGGGCGGCAGCATGGCCAACAATCACGGTCCTGCTGTTCGCCCTCGAGGGCATACTTGGACATTGGCCACTTGCTCTCCGGACGCTTGTTCTGACCGGCCTCATGGTCCCTGTAATGTCCCTCCTGATCGTTCCGGCACTGTACCGGTTGCTGGATCGAATACACTCAAGCTGGTGATCAGCCGAAGCGACCAGATAAGAAAGTTGTATATGCGCTGGCTGACCATGAACGTGATTGCTGCATGGGTGCAGCAAACGTCTGCTGTGCGGGCTGCGGATTCAGCATCGAAGTCCTGTGCAGGAGGTCGGTTTTGGGCTGATGCAACCCTGGTCGGCACCTTATGACATCAGGATACTGCGGAGCCGCCGACGTCCGTTAGGAGCTCATCTTTACGCGGTGCCGCGCTGCACATGGATGTCTGTAATCATTAAGTTTGTGCTAGACTCCATTGGCGAGAGTCCAGCATCAGGCGCACCGTTTTTGGCTGGTTGGATTGGTTACCTGTTTGTCCCCAGGTGGTGGTATCAAACGCTGTAGTAGTAACCTCATGTGCTGGAAACAGATCGACCAAGTTGCCGTTTTAAAGGGCCGGGTCATTTAGCCAATCGGTTAACAAACCTGCGTCTTGGTTCATTTGCGTGATGTGCCTCAAAGAGAGAGGTGGTCCTAGATTTTAGACCAGTTTCCAGCCTGTTTAAGATGGATCAGGGTTACCTTTAGGCTGCTGTTCTCATTGTTTGTGTTTTGCTGGCATAGGCCTCGTTTGGGGTCAGCAAGCCGTGTGTCGATTGTGGACGTTCGGAGTTGCAATAGGTCATCCAGTTTCCGATCCCAGCCCGGGCGTCGGAGGCTGTTTCGAAGGCGTTCAGGTAATCGCATTCATATTTCAGAGACCGCCAAATACGCTCAATCATGCGGTTGTCGCGCCATGCGCCCTTACCATCCATGCTGAACTTGATCTTTGCGTCCTTCAGCACGTCGATCCATGCGCAGCTGGTGAACGGGCTGCCTTGGTCGCTGTTGAAGATTTCCGGCGACCCGCACCTGACGATGGCTTCTTTCAAGGCATCCACGCAGAAGACTGCATCCATGGTATTGGGCAGACGCCAGGATAAAACCTTGCGGCTGTACCAATCCATGATGGCGACCAGATAAAGGAACCCAGGCTGCATTGGGATGTAGGTAATGTCTGCGCACCAAACCTGGTTGGGGCGATCAATCACAACAGTGCGCAGCAGGTACGACCAAACCTGGTGCTGCGGATGCATTTTGCTGGTGTTGGGCTCCTGGTAGATCGGAACCAAACGCATCAGGCGCATCAACCGTCGTACACGATGACGGCCGCACATATGGCCTTGCCGCTTCATGTACCGGGCCATTTGGCGCGACCCGTACCACGGCTTTTCCAAAAAACTGTTGGTCAATGATCTCCATGAACCGTAGGTTCTCAGCACTTTCGCCGACGGGTTGATAGTACAGCCGCGATCGTGACAGTTGCAGCAGCTCACACTGCTTACGAAGGCTTAACTTATGCTCCCGGCTCACTATTTTTTGCCCCACTGACCGGCAGTGCCTTGCCAAAGGCAAGGTCACGAGAGGGACGCGTCCCGAGCAGTTGATGCGAGGCTTCCGCCAAAAAATCCCGTTCCACCACCAACTGGCCTGTCTTCGAGTGCAGCATATCAACATCAGCCGCGCTAACCTGCCCGGAGGCCAAGCCTCGGCGGGTAAATGCCGTTGCCATGTTTTCTATCGCAGCCCGCTTCCACGTCCCGATCTGCGTTGGATGGTCCCCGTACTTCTTGGACAGTTCCGCCAGCGTCATCTCCTCGCGGATCGCTTCAAGCGCAACCTTGGCTTTGAACTCAGGTGAATGGTTCTTTCGTTTCTTCATTTTGGATCACGTCTTTCGTCATGCAATCCACTTTAAACGCTGGCCTGAATTTATGCGACCACCTCTGAACTATATGGCCCAGCGGAAGCATCCATTTGTGGGTGAAAAAAAGATGGCCGAAAAGTCCGCAGAGTGGCCGTCTCAAGTGAGTGACACGAGGACCGATATCGGCCCATTCCTGCCGTTCATCGCTCCGTTAAGATTCTGCGGTTGCAGTCCGCTTTGCGGCCATTCTCCGCACGCGCAAAGTTAGAAACTACAAGCACTGACAGGCTGCGGGATTGATCAGTTGTTACCAATCGATGCGATGATGTCGCTCTTCATGAGAGAGAGTGCACACTCAGCTCAGAAGAATTCATCGTGGAACGTTTACGGGCGTCACTACCTGAACGGTGGAGATTGGCGGCACTCCAAGATCGCTGCGGAGCCGGTGGCAGGCGAGGAAGGCATCGAACGCATGTCCGATGTCCAGTCTCAGATCATGGTGCAGGACGAAGTCCAGACGCCCGTTCAAAACAAGCCTTCTATTCTCCCGATCAAGGTCGTGGGCCACGTAGACCTGAGGCCGAAGACCATTGTCTTCCAAAGTGCGGAGGATTGATTGGTTGCCACCGCCCATCGAGTAGACGGCGCGCAGATTGCGCAAGCTGCCCAGAGCCGGCGTCAGGAGCTTTGACGTTTCAAAGTCGACGCCGCTACCACCTTGGATCGCGATGATCTGCAGCTCTGGCCGCAGGTCCGCTAATGTTTCGCTGAAGGAGGCTTCGCGCTCTTCTTCCCCCAGAAAGCGTTCGTGGCTGCGCGTGGCCAAGACCTGCCCCGCCCCGTCCCCAAGCACTTTCGAGATCAGGTAAGCGGCAGTGCGTCCGGCGCCTGTATTGTCCAATCCGACATAGGCATGCCGGTCGGTGCCGCCGATATCGGTGACGAGGGTGACTACAGGAATACCAGCGTCGGCAAGCATTTTGACGGCGTCTCTGATCTTGCTCGTGTCCCGGGCCTTGAGGCAGACACCATGGCTGCCGCGTTTCATAATACGTTTGAGCGCCGCAACGACCTCATCTTCTTCCATTATGTCCTGCAACAGAAATCGCGGACGGCACACGGCGGTTCCAATCTTCGGAACGATCGCCTCGGCTGCCGCCTTCACCTCGCGGCTGAAGCGAGCTGGTGCCTCGACCACAAAGTCGAAGAACAAGCGCCGGCCACGGGCCGCAAGCTGGGCTTCCTGGGCCTTCAATTCTTCCAGAGCGACCGTAACACGCAGCTTTGTCTGAGGGCTCACGTGGGCCCGGCCATTCAGAACCCGATCGACTGTGGCGGTGCCAAGACCTGCCTGTCGCGCGATCTCTTTGATAGGAAAACGATGTGTCATTTGATGTGTTTTTGATGCGTTTCCGAGCCCAACGCAATCCCCGCGCCCGTATCCTGTTCGGGACAAGGGAGGAGACGTCATGAAGGATACCGTCGATAACACAATCGCCTATTACGACCCCGATACCTGTGATCTAGGCGAGTTTACGGAACTTATTGGTCAAGAGACGCAGCGCGAGCAGGTGCCGCATGCGGCCGCCATTGAAAAGAATATCCCGATCTACGACATGGCGAAGTTGCGTTCGGCACTTGAAGATGCGCGAACCCGTCGCGCGATCATGGCGGAATGGGCGCAAGTCCTGCGCTCCGGTGCTGGGGTCTTGGCCTTGAAAGAAGCCTATGCCAATACGGCAGTTCTGGACGAGGCAACCCGCATCTACAATGGCATTATTGCGGAAGAGAAGCAGAGAACCGGAGGTGGTGGGGATCATTTTGCAGCGTCGGGAGCGAACGATCGGATCTGGAACGCGCTTCAAAAGCTCTGCGAAGCCTCGCCCGAGGTTTTTCTGAACTACTTCGCAAACACGTCTATCGCGGCAGTCTGCGAAGCCTGGCTGGGGCCGAATTATCAGATGACGGCGCAGGTAAACCTCGTACACCCAGGCGGCGCGGCACAGCAGGCGCATCGCGATTACCATCTGGGATTTCAAACCGCGGATGTCAGCGCATCTTATCCTGCGCATGTCCACGATGTTTCGCCAATTCTGACGCTTCAGGGCGCTGTCGCACATTGCGATATGCCTTTGAAAAGCGGCCCGACCAAACTGCTGCCCTTCTCGCAAGCGTATCGTCCAGGCTATGCAGCATGGCGCCGCGAGGAATTCCGCGCACTTTTTGAAGAACGCTATGTGCAGTTACCTCTGGCCAAAGGAGATGCTATTTTCTTCTCCCCCGCCTTGTTTCACGCAGCGGGTGCGAACACGAGCCACGACATTCACCGCTTCGCCAACCTTCTGCAGGTGTCATCGGCTTTCGGTCGCGCAATGGAGACAATTGACCGGGATAAGATGTGCAAGCTGCTGTACCCACACGCAGTTCAGGCCAAACAGGAAGGCGCGCTCAATGCAGCTGAGCTATCCGCCGCAATTGCGGCGACTGCCGAAGGGTACTCGTTCCCGACCAACCTTGATCGCGATCCGCCGACAAACGGCCTCGCTCCAGAAACCCAAGCCGCCTTCTTTCGGAGCGCCTTGGCCGAAGGCATCGACGAGCATGTCTTCGCCGAGCGGCTTGATCAGATGAATGAAGCGCGTGGAGCTTAGAACCGCTGAGCGAGGCAGCGAAACTCAGAAGCCATGGGCGTCTTCACAGTCCGCGTATTCCCGTGTCGAACTCCTCGCCAACGCAGTGGTCGGTTGAGGGTAGCTTAGATGTTCCCCACGGGGATGGCCCTAAGCGGATCTTGAAGCCAAAGCAGGAATGCTGCGCTTGCATCCCCAATTGCGGACATTCGCCCTTTCTTGCTACTGGTCCTATCCGACCGTGAATTGCCCCATCATACCGCAGTCTTCATGCTCCAGGATGTGACAGTGGTACATGTAGGGCGCATTTTCAGGCGCATCGAAGTCGAAGCGGACCAGTACTTCAGACCAACCGTCTTCGACGTGCACCATATCCTTCCAGCCTTGGGCGTAGGCAGGTGGCGGCCCGCCGTTTTGAGAAAGAATTCTGAACGAGCAGCCGTGGATGTGGAAAGGATGCAGCATGTCGTCGACCGAGATGCGCCAGATCTCCGTCTCGCCCTTGGCCACAGCTTCGTCGATCCGGTCCATCTTCATCGGTTGTCCATTGATGGCCATAGCGCCACCGCCGCAGACATTGCCCCACGCCAGGGCCAGGGCCGCAAGGTCAGCGCCCGTGTCCATTTGCAGACGGAAGTCCCGTGTTCGGACCGCTTGTGTCGGATCAGGCAGTGTCAGCGTGGCGAGGCGGTTAGGCATCGCCCCGTCAAACCCTTTCCCGCTATTGCGTGTCAGCGTGAGGGCGTCCAATGTGGTCAAACCGCTACCAAACAGCGTAGCAAAGAACCCTTCATTTTCAAAACCAACTTGCAGCGTGTTCGTCGCAAGTGCACGCATGTCCACGAGGATTTCATAGCGTTCGCCAGGCGACATAAAGAGCGTTTCAGTTTCCACCAGGGACGGCAGGAACCCACCTTCGGAGGCGATCACAGAGATTGGCCCCGTCGCCATCGAGAGCGTGAGGAACCGTGCATTGCAGGCATTCAGGAGACGCAGTCGGACCAATCCTGAAGGGACCTGCTGGGCCACTGGTGCCAGCGTCCCGTTCACTACCAGCGTTTCGCCTTCGAACCCATCCTCGAACACTTGCGCAGACACACCGTAGGCCATGCGCCCGTTGCCATCGAATACCTTGTCCTGCAACACGAGCGTGAAGTCGTCCACACTGTAAGTTCCCGGCAGGTCAGCGGAGAGGCTTGCATCATCTTCGATCAGCAGAACCCCTGCGAGGCCTTTGTGCGTTTGTTCCGCCGTCAGACCATGCATGTGAGAATGAAACCAATTCATCGACGCGTGCTGGACCAGCGGTACATCAGGTGACCATGTCGCGCCCGGCTCTATTTCCTGGTGTGGGCCGCCGTCCACCTCACCCGGGATGTGCAGCCCGTGCCAATGCAATGTCGTCACGGTATCCAGTTGGTTGTGCACGTCAAAAGGCAGTGTCTGCCCCTGTTTAGCGCGCAGAACGGGACCGAGATAGTTTGAGTTGATGCCAAGTGTCTGGCTGGTCGCGCCGGTCCCAAAATCGTGCTGGCCGGCCGCACACGTCAGACTGATACGCTCGTTGAGGCCGGGCGTGAGGTCGGTCATCGGGATGACCGGCAACGGACGGACGCTTTGCTGTGCTCCCAATGGAGTGCCATATGCGAGCTGCGTGCCTGCAGCGGCACTTCCTGCCAAAAACGCGCGTCGGCTTAGTCTCATCCGGTGTGCCCCTTGATTCATCTGGAATTCGCAGGCACCGTAACGCCCAACCTGAAGCGAAGCTGAAGCCCTCGGTTTCAGGTCGCGCGTGCCCAGACTACGCGGAAACATGCGCCCTCCAGGATCTCGCTTTGGTGCACGGTGACTGTGAGGCTACTGCGCTTTGCAATCGCGCTCACAATTGACAGCCCCAGTCCAGCGCCTCCACCGCTCGTCTTGTCGGTTTGGAAAAACCGGTCAAAAATCTGAGCCCGCAGAGCTTCGGGCACGCCAGGACCGTTGTCCTCGATCATGACGCATGTCTCGGAGAGTGTGATATGCACGCAGCCTGGGCTGCCCGCGAATTTAAGTGCGTTTTCCAAAATATTCCGGAGGATCGTCCGCAAATCAACGGCCGAACCAACATAAACCGGTTTTGCTTCTGTGATGACCTTAACCGTCACGCCGCGCGTCTCCGCTTCTGGTGCAAGCGCGTTGCAGACTTCGGAAACCAACGGCGCAATCTGTATGTCTTGCGCAGGGCGATCCGTCTGCTCGGCTCGGGCCTGATCCAGCAACTGGCTGCTCAGTGCGGCCATACGATCTACGCCTTGCGTGATGTTGTCGAGCCTCGCCCGCGTACCAGCGTCTAAGGCTCCCAGTTCAATGGCCTGACACTGCGCCTTGATGATCGACAGCGGCGTGCGCAATTCATGCGCGGCGTCATCGACAAAGCGCCGCTCACGTTTCAGCGATGTTTCGATGCGACCAAGCAGGGCGTTCATTTCCTCTATAATTGGTTCCAGCTCGTCCGGCGCGTCCGAGGCCGGCAGCTGGCGCAAGTCGGAGGCAGATCGCTGCGTCAGTTCGTGAGACAACGAAGTGAGCGGCGTGAGGCCCTGGCGCACCAAAATCGTCGCAGTCAGAATGGCGCCCAGCAGGGCAAGGGCCATCGGAACCAGTGACGTGAAGGCGACCTGCAAGACAAGCTCCTCCGCCTCCTGTTCAAGCCGCGCGATCAAAACCCGTTCGCCCGAACCAAGGATGTATTCGCGGATGTCCCAACCTTCATCAAGCGTTGAGGGGGCAGGCTCCAAACCTGCGCTGCCCAAAAGCCCGTGCAAATCATCGCGGCTGTCCACCAGCAACGTGCCATTCGCGTCCCAGACCCGGATCAGATAGTCCTGACCGTAGCGCTCCAGACCCTCACCAAAAGACGCTCTCGAGATCGTCTCCCCCTCCAACCCTGCAATGGTCAACGCCAGGATGTCGGACTGTGCGTTCAACGCATCGCGCAACTCGGCCCGCGTACCAAAATAAACGAACCCCGCCGCTAAAAAACAGCAGATCGTCACGACCGGAACCAGTCGCCAGAGCAGCCTTTGGCGGATCGAGTTAACCCGCATCGCGCGTCTTATCGATGACATAGCCAACACCCCGGACTGTGCGGATTAAGTCGCTGCCGAGCCGCTTTCTGATCTGCGAGACGTAAACTTCTACTGTGTTGCTTTCAGCGCTGCCATCCCAACCATACAGGCTATCGGCCAGATCGTCCTTAGACACGATCCGCCCCGACCTTTCGAGCAGCAGCATCAGAACCTGAAATGCCAGCGGCGACAGTTCTACAGGTATTTCATTTCGGAACACCTTAAGTGCTGCGGGCACAACAACGATATCGCCATGCGCGATATTCGGTGCGCTGCGCCCGTTCGCGCGTCGCACCAAAGCTCGGGAGCGGGCCAGAAGCTCATTCATGTCAAAGGGTTTTATCAGGTAGTCATCTGCACCGCAGTCGAGCCCTTCGATCCGGTTCTCAACCGCCTCACGCGCGGTCAGAATAATTACTGGCTCTGACCGCTCAGCAGCGCGCATCCAGCGCAAGACACTCAGCCCATCCCGCCCGGGCAGACCCAAATCGAGCAGGACGAGATCAAAGCCAGTCGTAGCTAACGCATTCTCTGCGGTATCCGCATCCGCGACCCATTCCACCATGTAGCCGTCGCGCGACAAAGACACCTGGATCGCATCAGCGATCAAGGCTTCATCTTCGACAAGCAAAACCCGCACTGCGCCGTCTCCTCTTCGTCCCGACCCTTTTAGACACGAAGCTGAAGAAAACCTGAAGGCTCGGTACGTTCCGCGCAATGGTCAACTGAAGAGAAACCCTACGAGCGAAGGGATCTGAGGTAGACGCGCCGAAGCACACCAAGGCGGCGCAATGAGGCCCGCAAAGAGCAAAGCATAACAACTCCGCGCTCGCCCAACCAACCAAGCAGGGCACCGAACATTACCTGAAACAGAAAGTGCTTTCCCGCTTCAATACGGGATGCGCCCACGTATGCGGCGCTAAAGACAGCCACACCCTGCAAAGCCTTGTTCCGCTGCACACATTGATGAACCAGGTAGCTTGCACCAAAGGCCGCTGCCGCCGTATGGCCCGAAGGGAAGCCCTGCAGACCACCAGACGGCCGCAGATTGATGTCCGTGTCGCCCAACCCGCGCTTTAGCCCGTGAACCGCTGCATTTGTGCCAATGAACCGAAGCAAATAGCTCGCTGCGTCTCCGTTCGCGATTGCACAGACCAAACCGGCAACGGGTAGCGCGACCTGCAAACGATCGCCAACCTTTTCAACGTCGCCAGACCCCGCCAAAACCGTAACCGCCAAGATCACGCAGATCTGGGCTTGAACCCCTCGCTTCAGTTTTCTGATCATTCTTAGCCCTGCACGTCAGTTTGAAATTGGGGGCTTTTTGAACGTTCAGCTTAACGTGGCCTGAAGGCGCTCTGTCGTCGAAACTCATTTAAAGACCGTGGTTTTGATTCAACCAAAAAATATGACATCGCTGTTGTTCTGCTTTGCGCTCCATCCATCCGCGATTGTTCCCGGGTCTTGTGATATCCAACATCGGTCGGCGTCAGGCCGGCGATGTCGGAGGGAGGGGCGGACAGGAGGACAAATAATGGAAACACCAAACCTACCAGCTATTCACGCACTTCGCCCTGCATGGAACAAGGGCCGCATTGTGGGTCAGAAGCGGCCGCTGAAGCCGAAGCACGTCTGGGCGATCCGGGTTCGACTTGAACTTGCTGAAAACCATCGCGACCTCGCACTGTTCAACTTGGCAATCGATAGCACGCTGCGCGGCTGTGACCTGGTGAAGATGAAAGTCGTAGACGTCATGGCGTCTGGTCAAATCCAAGAGCGCGCGTCCGTCCTGCAAAGCAAAACCCAGAAACCGGTACGTTTCGAGATTTCGGAAGGCACACGCGCTTCAGTCGAGAAATGGATCGTAAATGAGCTGATGGTCGGATCCGAGTATCTTTGGCCACGCCGTTTTCATGAGCGCTTTCACATATCGACACGCCAGTATGCACGGATCGTTCGGGACTGGGTCACGTCGATTGGATCGGAAGCCAGTGCATACGGCACACATACTATGCGACGCACGAAAGTGACTCAGATATACAAGAAAACTGGCAACCTTTGCGCTGTGCAGCTCCTGCTAGGCCACACCAGGATGGAAAGCACAGTCCGATACCTCGGGGTCGAGCTTGAGGATGCGCTCGCAATCGCTGAAGCTATCGAAATCTGGAAAAGTTGGGCCGTCTTTACAGGCGGCCCTGAGCTGCAATTGATTGGCTTTCAATGCACGAACTGGAGATCACGCGCGCAACTCTCTACCGATGTGCATACTGGCGGATCATGTGCCCACCATCCACATCAAGGACAACACCAGTCGTATAGGTGTTCGTAATGAGGAATATCGCCGCCTCGGCGATTTCCTCAACCGTTCCAACTCTGGCGACGGGGAGAGACTCGCCTGTTGCTTCGTACATCGTTTCCTTCGCTTCGGGCTCCATCGCAGCATAGGCATCCGACCGGACCATCCCCGGCGAAAGACAATTGACCCTAAAGTCTGGACCAAGTTCTAAAGCAAGCCCGCGCGTCAGCGCTTCGACGGCTCCGTTGACGGCCGCCAGCCCGGAGCAATTCATGCCCGGGCGACGGGACAATACGCCTGAAAATAAAGTGATCGAGCCGCCCCGACGTATTTTGCTCAATGCCGCTTTCGCGACAGCGTAAGGGCCAAAGAACTTAGCATCAAACATATGCCGCAAACTGTCCTCGGGTAAGTCCGAAAAAGGCCCATGCGCGGCACTGGATGCCGAGATAACAAGGTGGTCGAGCTCTGGCAGAGCATCGACCCATGCAGCCACAGCATCCGGTTGGGTCATATCCACGGGGATCGCGATGCCTGCGCCAATCTCAGCGGTAGTTTTATCCAGGTTAGCCATGTTGCGGCTGGAGACGATCACGTCAGCGCCTGCTGCACCAGCTTGTGTGGCGATGGCCCTACCAATGCCCGAGCCGCCCCCAACCACTGCAACTGTTTGTTCATGTAAACGCATACTTATTTCCTCAGCGGATGGATTTGGTTTCCGGACGGATGAAATTGAAGATCGTGTGTGGGTCACTGCCCGCGAACAGAAACTTGATCACGATCGCAGCGGCGGCCTCCAGCTGGTATGCATGCGCGTTGTCACCAAGACGCAGGGGCTCTGCCCCGACATCCGCAATGAGCTCAGCAATGATACCGTCTGCGGCTTCATCAGCGGTATAAAGAGTAACCATCTGCCGCCCATCATAGGTCATATCCTGGTCCTCCCAGACCGCGACCTGCGCCATGTTGAATGCCTTGCCGACGGCTGCACCTGGCAGAGCCGCCGCGATCGCTTCGGTGAGCGCGCGCCCATCCTCGCGAGTGGTCAAAAACGTCTCGACACTCACTGGGTTATTGATGTCGATAACAGTCTTTCCATCGAATGCCGAGGATCCACCCGCCGCTTCGATTGCGGTAAAGACATCTTCCCAACGGGTCGCCAGGACGACGACATCCGCGAATGCGACGGCCTCTTGCGCTGTGCCGGACATTACGCCTATGGCCAAGGCGGCCTCGCGCGTTCTGTCCATGTCTCGGCCTGATAACATGATCTCGTGTGCGTGCGACCACTTGCCAGCCAGTGCCTTCGCCATCCCGCCAGCGCCTACAAATCCGATTTTCAATTCAGCCTCCTATTCCCGTGTTGCAATGAACATAGGAAGCCTCTATCCATAATTAAAATAGATCCGCCTTATATCTCACATAATCCATATGGATTTAAAGCAATCCGAAATCGGGCTTTTAGTTGCGCTTGATGCGTTGCTGGATGCAGAGAGCGTCACAGGTGCAGCTCGCACGCTCGGCATCAGTCAGCCAGCTATGTCCGCACAGCTCTCGAGGCTGCGCCGGCTCTTCAACGACCCGTTACTCGCCGCATCAGGCCGCAAACTTGTGCCAACTGTCCGGGCTCTGGAGCTGAAGCAACCCTTGCGGGCGCATTTGGCAAATCTCGATCAGTTGGTGCGCGAGAGCGCACAATTTGATCCGGCAACGTCGGACCGCACCTTCCGAGTCATCGGTACGGACTACGTGCATTCTGTTTTCTTGACATCCCTGGTGCAAAGCCTGGCCTCCCAAGCGCCGAATGCCAGGATCGCTTTTCTCCCATTCGAGCCAACCAGTGTATGGCCTCAATTGGAACAAGATAGCGCTGACCTGGCCTTGGTAACCGGAATGAACCTACCTGAGGCAAAGCGAAGGGCGGGATTGGTTGAAACGTTCAAAGTCATTCAACGCAAAGATCATCCACGCGGGACAACCGACTTTACCTTTGATACCTTTTGTGCCGCCGATCATGTACTTATCTCGCCGGAAGGCGGTGGTTTCATCGGGGTAACAGATAAGCTCCTTGGCGAATTGGGTCGCAGCCGTCGCATCACATGTTCGCTTCCCAGTTTTCTGCTTGCGCCGTCGGTCGTGGCTGGGTCAGATTTGCTTGCCATGATGCCTGCCCGACTGGCAGCTCTGCACTCGGACAGTATGGATCTGTTTGACCCACCCTTCCCGTCACCTGAGTTCACTGTCGATCTCCTGTGGCACCCTCGTCGCCATAAAGACCCCGCGCATATGTGGTTTCGATCGGTTGTCGGTCGGATCGCAACGGTCATTTGATTAAGAAAAGGCCCGGAAGCTTTTCTTCACGCGACTGTTTTGGAGTCGCGGCCCATTGTCACCCACCACCTGTGGCTGAGCTTATTGCAACGCGTGCCGTTGAACCTGCCGCTCGCAGCACACTTAACTGTTTCGGTTATTAGTACGAACCCAAAACCGGACAAAATCACCCTACACCCCAAAAACCTCTACTGATGCGGAGTTACCTGTTAAGGTGAGGCGTCGGTTTCACCGCAGGTCTGTTGGCAATGGGGCAGCGCTGTACAATCCGGTGAGCAAGGAGAGGGCCATGTCATCCAAGTTGTCCACAACACCAGACAGTCAGACGCCAAAGCGACAAGCAAAGCCCATAATCAACAAGGTTACCTCGGAGGATATCATCGCTTCACTGAAGGCCGGGTCTGCCGATTTTGCAGCACGGCCCATCATGAGTGGTTTCTTCGGCCTCTTTTATGCAGTGTTCGGCCTTCTGATGGTCTGGATACTTTTCTCACTCGGGAAGATCTGGCTGATCATTCCCTTTGCTGTTGGCTTTCCCCTGGTCGCCCCTTTTGCCGCCGCCGGGCTTTATGAAATGTCGCGCCGGATGCAGAAACCGGAGAGTTTCGGCTGGGCCGATATCTTCACCGTCATTGTCAGGCAACGCAAGCGCGAGATGGGCTGGATGGCCTTTGTGACCCTGTTCATTTTCTGGGTATGGATTTACCAGTTTCGGACCGTTCTGGTAATCGTGCTGCAGGATTCATCCTTCTCCGATTTCGACGGATTCTTAAACACCGTACTGTTTACGCCGGAGGGCTGGACCTTCCTTGCTCTCGGCACCTGCCTCGGAGCATTTCTCGCGGCCATACTGTTCACGGTGACCGTCATCGCCATGCCCATGCTGCTCGAAAGGGAAATCGATTTTGTTTCTGCCATGATCACCTCTGTCCGCGTTGTCGCGGAAAACCCGGTGGTCATGCTGCTCTGGGCGGCAGTCATCTCGGTTACGCTGCTGTTGTCGATGGTTCCGGCCTTCCTGGGCCTGATCTTCACCCTGCCCATCCTCGGCCACACGACGTGGCATCTCTATAAGAGGGCATTGTCATCGCCTGAAATGTGAACCGAAGCGCTTCGACCTTCGCTGATCCTAAAGAATGTCAGGACTGAACACGCGAGCCACAGCAGCTTTGCGCCGATGGTAGCATTTTCTGCAATGCTGCACGCGGGAGGTAGCGCTCTTAACGGACTTTGTTTCAGGCTGCATGACGCTCTCTAATCTCTTCAGGACATGATTGCTGAAAGGGTTCCTTTTTTCGATCCGCGGCCTCTCACACAGAGCCTTACAATGGAGCGAAGGAAAGCTCCAGTTCGCGAGCTTTTCGGCGCCGGCAGCCAAATTCGGAAAGCTCAGTGACCCGTCGTTCGGGACAGCGACTGTAGGCTTTTGAGCCAATTGTGCGGCATAAAATTAAACCGAGCCAACTGACTATTTACCATCGTCTCATATCCCTGCTCTCACAAACCCCCTTTGCACGGTCGAGGCTCCATGCGACGACATCAACGAATCGAACCCGCCAAACTTGCGATCCGGTATGTGCTTGGCCTCGCTCTGCTCGTTCTTTTCGTCATGGGTGGCCACGGCCTGCACATAGTAACCGGCAAGCAAGGCGCTTTGGATGAGGAGGTTCTGAACGTCAGTGGCCGCCAGCGCATGCTTTCTCAGAGGGTGCTGTTGCTGGCTCAAAGATATAACGACAGCGCAGATCCGCGCTATGCAATGTTATTGTCCGAAAGTGTCGACAGGTTTGCCAGTAGCCATGACTGGATCACAAACAACGCGATCATGCCGGAAACGGCCGTCTATGCGCATTATTTCAGCACGGTAGGTGCAAACCTGAACCAGCGGTCTCTGGAGTTTGTTGAACTGGCGACGTCACTGCGCGCCTACGAACCCGGCTCGCCGTCAGCATTAGCCATAGCGGCACAGCTTGAAGAAATGGCTCTGGTGGATTTGCTGAGTGAGCTCAATGCGGCGGTGGTTCTCTACGAAGCGGCGGCAAATCAACGAGCGCTGACTTTGGAACACATTCAGATCGCAGTCGTCGCAGCGACATTGCTCATCATTATTCTGGAAGTACTTCTGATTTTTTACCCGGCTCATCGATCGATGACTGGTATGATAAACAGGTTGCGTCACCAGGCATGGCACGATCAGCTGACTGGCTTAGTCAACCGTGCAGAGTTTATCGAACGGACCGAAAACCTTACCGACCTCCATCGCGACGAACTGGAAAATGTAGTTGTCTTTGGCCTCGATCTCGATGGGTTCAAACAGATAAATGATACCATGGGGCACCCGGCAGGGGATCTTGTTCTGCAGAGTGTGGCTTCGACCTTGCGGGATGAACTGAACAGCGCTGACGCGGTAAGCGAAGTTCACGTTTCCAGGGTGGGAGGCGACGAGTTTCTTATAAGTCTGCACACTGACAGCGATCGGCCAATTCTTTGTGCAGAGCAAATCAGCCAGCAATTGATCGATGCAATAGAACAACCGATTGCCGTTACTACGGACGAAAGAAAGTCACTGAAGTGTTCGGTTGGCGTCAGCATCGGCTTTGCACTTTTGTCGCAAACAAATGGTGATATCGAGGAGGCATTGGGGAATGCCGATATAGCACTGTATAAATCCAAGCAGGCCGGCAAGGGCGTTACGACATTTTTTGAGCCAGAAATGCGTCAGCAGATCGAATACGAACACCGGGTAAAACACGAACTCAGGACTGCGATACGCGGGCTCGAGTTTCGCGCATTTTTCCAACCTCAGATTAACCTGAACACAGGCAAGGTAGCAGGGGTTGAAGCATTGGCCCGTTGGAAGCATCCTGAAAAAGGGATTGTTGGGCCGGGCGACTTCATCGAAATGGCCGAAGAAGTCAAACTGATCGATGCTCTTGATGGTCAGATCATTCTAAATGCTTTTCAGGAATTCAAACGCTGCCGTTCAAGCGGCATCGACCTCGGGACCCTTTCCGTAAACGCAAGTGGGATGGCTTTGCGGGATCCGGAATTCTGCGAGGTGCTGAGAAAGGTTGCTGCGGCGCATGACATCGATCCGCATCAGGTGACGGTCGAAATTCTGGAAAACATTCTGCTGAAGGAAGATGACCCCTCGCTGGAAACTATACGCAAGCTTTCTCGCGCTGGTTTCGGTGTTGCCATTGATGATTTTGGTATAGGTTTCTCTTCTCTTGCACGTGTGGGCTATCTGAACGTTTCCGCGATAAAAATTGACCGTTTGCTTACCTCAGAGTCCGACAGTTCAAATATGCGCAAGGTACTTCATGCAACAGCGGCAATGGCCAAAGGCCTCGACGCGCGCCTGTTGGCGGAGGGAATCGAAACAGCCAGCCAGATGCAGATGATGCGGACTATCGGAGTTGAAGTAGGACAGGGCTTTTTCTGGGCTCAACCCATGAGCGCAGATGAGCTGTGCGAATGGATCAAAGATCAGCACCGCTACTGTCTGAAAGTGGTTTAAATCTATACTCGAAAACTGGTCCAGTTCGTTCACCGGGAAAACCGGCTAGTAGCGTTTTGCGAAGGAGAATTCCGGTATGTTGCCGGGTATTGCTGGCACTTGAGCTGATTGGGATCACCTGCTGAAATGTCCACTTCGCGCAAACCTCGATTATTTATGAACGTTTCTATACCATTCAATTTAGGCTCGGAGCAGACCTCGGAGTCAAAACAGCATCTAGATCTGCCTCAAGATTTAGGCGGTTAAAGACGGCCCTTACCTTGAAGCGGCGAATGCAGCCTCCCAGTCGCCAAATTATCTGATTCAAGCGAGCTGAAGGAAACTGTTCACAAATAAAGGTGCAGCGTGTCCAGATTGCGATCAAAACAAACGCTCCCTACGTGGCGAGAACCAGTACTAATTAGACTTAGTGCACCCGCTGACCGTGAAGGTCCGGTACGGCAGTATCTCACATCTCGTGCTGCAAGGCCGCAATTGACCGCTTTCCGCCCATAAATGAAGGTGACAGCCATTCCTCCGAAGTGTCTTGCCGCTGAGCGGAGATCGGCAGCTTCGAGCCCAGTGTGCCGAATGCTGCAGCCGCATCGAATGGCCGGTTTTCAAAAGACACAACGCAGGATTTGAGTGCCCGTGGCACTAAATACCGATGATCGACGCTCCATACAACCACATAGTGAAAAACCAAGAAATACAAAATAGTCCATATTTTGTGGTCAGCAGAAATCCGAAAAACGCACCTATGGGAGAATAGCCTTCCCCCATGACATCAGCCCGCCGTCCACTGGAAAGCAACACGCTGAAGGCCAAATAGCAGAGCCAAACATGAAACGGGAAATAAAATAAGAAGCCGTGGATCATAACAGGCCACGCGAACACAAGATGCGGCACGACGCCGAACGCAAGTCCTAGAGCGAAGCCCAAGAAAACGGTGTTTGCAACGCTAAGGCGATCCCAAGTCGGGAGGACATTTGAGATTAGGTTTTTCACGGTGCCAACTACCAAGCGCGTTCTCTTATTATCAAGCATACTTACGGTAGCGCGCAATACCATTCCCTAAAATGCAGCTAGTCATTAACGGCGCGCCAAAGCAACCTCCAGCGCAGCCGCAGCGAAAGTCCGGTTCGGTGAAGCTGCATTGCAGCGCAGGCTGACCCAATGAATGGCTGGTAAGGGCCGAAAAGTGACCTGATTTCGGCGCCCTGTGCACTGGTCTGCGGCCGCAGCATCCAGAACTCCGGAATTTTCGACGAACGGCCTGGCCAGTTTGGAGGGCAGTGCGGTTTCAATCTGACACAATAATCACCGGTTAGTTTGCCTAAAAATTGACCACTTAACAGCGTGAGATGGTCAGATCGTTAAAACGGGTTGTCTGCCACCGCTTGACCCTTACCCTAGCATTATGAGCAAGAAGCAAATTTTCTTCGATGAAATGGGGGGCGCGGCCGCTCCCCGCCCGCCCTACCAAAGCTATGAACGTTGGTTCAATAGCCAAGATACTGAACGCCTTGCGCAGAAATCGTCAGAGGCGGAACACTTTTTTCGGCGAACAGGGATTACCTTCAATGTGTACGGACAGGCCGACGCCGAAGAAAGGTTGATCCCTTTCGATCTCGTACCGCGCATCCTTTCACAGAAGGAATGGAGCACGCTGGAGCGTGGGGTCCAGCAACGCGTGCGCGCGATGAACGCGTTTCTTCACGACATCTACCACCGGCAGGAAATCTTTCGCGCGGGCGTCGTACCAACAAGCCTTTTAGCCGGTAACGACGCTTTCCTGCCTGAGATGATTGATTTCACTCCCCCGGGCGGGGTCTACACTCACATCGTCGGGACCGACATCGTACGTACTGGTGAAGATGATTTCTTCGTGCTTGAGGATAATGCGCGGACCCCGTCAGGCGTGAGTTATATGCTCGAGAACCGCGAAACGATGCTGCAGATGTTTCCCGAGCTCTTCAGCCAGATCAAAGTACAGCGTGTCAGCGACTATCCCAAAAACCTCCGCGCGTCTCTCGAAGCCTCGGCCCCGCGCAATTGCGAAGGGCGTCCTTTCGTTGTTGTGTTGACCCCGGGGATCCATAACTCCGCCTACTATGAACACAGCTTCCTCGCCGATCAGATGGGGGTCGAACTGGTCGAAGGCCACGACCTGCGCATCGAGAACGGGCGCATCGTGGTCCGCACCACCCGCGGGTATCGCAACGTTGACGTGATATATCGTCGGGTGGATGACGACTTTCTTGATCCGCTGACGTTCAATCCTCAGTCGATGCTGGGTGTTCCTGGAATCATGGACGTCTATCGGGCAGGCAATATCACCATCGCCAATGCGCCTGGAACCGGTGTGGCCGATGACAAGGCAATATACAGTTATATGCCTGATATCGTTGAGTTCTATACGGGAGAGCGTGCAATCCTGAAGAACGTGGAAACCTACCGCTGTTCTGAACCTGACAGCCTTGCGTACGTGCTTGAGAACCTTGCCGATCTTGTCGTGAAAGAGGTCCACGGCTCAGGCGGATATGGTATGCTGGTCGGCCCTGCTGCTTCCAGGGCGGAGATTGAGGCATTCCGCGCGAAGCTTTCGGCAAAACCTGCGAATTACATCGCACAACCCACCCTGAGCCTCTCGACTGTACCGATTTTCACCGAAAAGGGTCTTGCGCCGCGGCACGTCGATCTGCGCCCTTTTGCGCTTGTATCACCCAACGAGATCAACATCGCACCGGGCGGTTTAACCCGCGTAGCCCTTACTGAAGGCAGTCTTGTTGTGAATTCGAGCCAGGGCGGCGGCACGAAAGACACCTGGGTCCTAGAGAACTGATATGCTGGGAAAAACTGCAGGTGGTCTTTACTGGATGTTGCGCGGGTTAGAGCGGGCCGAGAATACGGCGCGCCTGATCGAAGCGGGCTTCCGGATTGCCCTGACCCGGTCCACTGATCCTGCCACCGACTGGAGATCAGTTATCGTTTCATCCTCGCAGCAGGTAGCCTTTGAGGCCCGGCATGAAGGGTACACCAGCCAGAACGTCAGTGACTTTCTGTTGCGGGAACCGACCAATCCAAGTTCTGTTCTTTCGATGATTAAAGCCGCAAGGGACAATGCCCGCCTTGTCCGTACCGCACTAACGACCGAGGTCTGGGTGGCGGTGAATGAAACGTGGATGATTTTAACCGAACGCCTCAGGACACCCGTACCGGATGCGGAACTGCCGCAGGCGCTCGAGGTTATTCGTCAGCAATCCGCGCTGGTCCGGGGCGCGCTGCATGGAACGATGCTCCGGAATGATATCTATAACTTCTGCCGTCTCGGCACCTTCATCGAGCGCGCCGACAGCACAGCGCGGATCATTGACGTAAAGTACCATGCCTTGTTGCCGTCACCGTCTTTCGTGGGCAGCAAACTCGATAATGTGCAATGGGAGATGGTCCTGCGTTCCGTCTCGGCACACCGTTCGTTCCGTCACGCGGTGCAGGATGATTTCAATGCGTCAAGCATCACCGAGTTCCTGATCCTTGATCCCCGTTTTCCAAGGTCGCTCGCCTTTTGCGCCAAGCAGATCACTTCGAACCTGCAAGAACTTCAGGAAGAATACGGTGGGGACAGCCAAAGCCTCGATGCCGCGCAGTCCCTGCAGGCGCGGATCAGGGGGCGCGATATAAATACGATCTTCGAAGAAGGCCTGCATGAATACATTACGCAGACGCTTGTCGACATCGCGGCACTCGGCACACAGATCGAGACGCAGTACAGGTTTATCAGCTGAATGCTTATCAAAGTCGCCCATCGCACCGAGTACAGTTTTGAAGGCCCAGTTCAATACGCGCTGCAGCGCGTTCGGCTCCAGCCCGGAAATTCCCCTCTCCAGACAGTGCTGTCATGGGACATGAGGATCGAAGGAGGCGGCCTTGAGGTTGAATATGATGATCATCACGGCAACCACGTTGGTTTAATATGTTCGGATGAAAACGTGCAGGTCCTGTCCGTGGTGGTGGAAGGTGAGGTGCAGACCCATGATCTGTCGGGTGTTTTGGGCCAGGTCTACGGCCGGGCGCCGCTGTGGTATTTCAAACGGCCAACGCCGCAGACAGAGGCTGGACCGCTTATCACTGAACTGGCCCGGACCCTCGATACGCGTGGCAGTGCGCTGGACAGGTTGCACGCCCTCTCCCGCGCAATCCTGGAACGGGTTCCTTATGCGCTGAACGTGACGCACGCCGAAACCAGGGCCGAAGAAGCGGTGGCGCAGAAGAGTGGCGTCTGTCAGGACCACGCCAACATCTTTATCGCCGCCGCCCGCACCCTTGGTTACCCGGTCCGCTACGTCAGTGGATATCTGTTCATGGACGACCGGATCGATCAGGAAGCCAGCCATGCCTGGGCCGAGGCCCATGTCGACGATCTTGGCTGGGTTGGCTTCGACGTCTCAAACGGCATCTCGCCCGATGAACGCTATGTGCGGCTTGCAATTGGGCGCGACGCTCATGACGCGGCACCTGTTTCCGGCCTCCGCATGGGAAGTGGGGGCGAGGGCCTTGTTGTTTCTTTGCAAGTGCAACAGTAAAGAAACCGACCACCTAATGCAGGATGACCCGTTATGACCTATTGCGTTGGTTTGCGTCTTGATCGCGGCCTTGTTTTCATGTCCGACACACGAACAAACGCGGGCGTGGATAATTTTGCGTCTGCCCGGAAGATGTTCAACTTCAGCGTGCCGGGTGAACGCAACATCACCATTATGACCGCAGGAAACCTGGCGACGACCCAGGCTATGATCAGCCTGCTTCGGGAAAGAACGGAAGCGGTAGATGATCGTGATCCGAGTATCCTGAGCCAGCCTACCATGTTTCAGGTGGCGCGACTGGTTGGGTCAACCCTGCGGGAAGTCATATCATACAGTAGTCCCAACGGTCAGGAATCAGCAGACGCGTTCAGCGCCTCAGTCATTGTCGGCGGGCAGATTAAAGGCGGCAAACCGACGGTCTTTCTCGTCTATCCCGAAGGAAATTTCATTGAGGTGTCGGAAGATACGCCTTTCTTCCAGATCGGTGAAACAAAGTACGGCAAACCAATCCTTGTACGGGCCTATGAACCGGAACTTGCCTTCGGAGACGCACTCAAGCTCTTGCTGGTTTCCTTTGATTCAACCGTGAAATCAAATCTCTCCGTCGGGCCGCCCTTTGATGTGCTGGTTTACACAGGAGACAGCTTTGCGCCGACCGAAATCATACGGATCGAAAGTGGTGATCCGATATATCAGGCTATCTCGTCAGGTTGGGGAGAAGCTTTGAAATCAGCTTTGGACCAGTTACCGAGCTATACACCATAGACTCCATTTGCCGTCTTGTCGTAACTGCCGCAAATACCACTTCCGATTGTTGATGTGGGAGGGAATTCAGGCCACGCTGACAGTACGGGAAGTTGAAGTCCGAACACCTTAAACCGAGCGGCAGCTATGAAGGCTTCGCCTTCGGAAACCGAGTTTGGCTCTTGGCCGTCGCTGATGAGCTATCGCGCCACACACCTGTAGATCCTGTGCTGTCACAGAGGGCGTTTGAGCCCTCGGCAACGGAAGCGTCCAATGGCGTGAATGCCTTATCTCTCAAGCAGCGAGGTCCTGCGCAAGGTGCTCCCTCCTGACCTTGCATACACAAACGGAACCTAAGGGACCTACGAAAACATGGGGTTCGAAGACACATGGCGCGCATTGATGCAGCACTGCGGCCAGAACGTGCAGCAAAAGCGGTTTGCCTCAGGCATATCCGCCGCCGTGGCCTCGCCCCCCTTTCCAGAAGGTTTGCGATGAAAACTACATTGCGGGCGAGACGATCCAGTTTGACAACAAGCAATACGGCCTTGCCTGCTTCGCGTCTGCCAGCGCCAGCTCCGGGCGATTTGCGCGATTGCCGCTTTCGACCTCGACAAATTCCGCCACGACCTCGCCCCGGCCCAGGATATGCTCTGCAACCGCCGCGCGTTGCGCTTCCCTCGCCAAACCGCTCTTGCCCTGGCGTTTTGTTGATACGCGAAGGCAGGTGACGACTCTCATGGCGCGGGCCTCTCAATCCCGGGGTGTACAAAAAACTCTACGTCCGTAACGTTCCTGTATACGTGCGCAATTGCGTAAATATGAATTTGTGCGTTTGCGGCTTCGCATAATTGCGATATGCATTGCCTAATGAAGTGGATGGAAAGTCAGAACAGATGGCGACGCGGTTTTTTTCGCCTTTGGCTGTTCTTGTCGGCGTTATGGTTAGTTTTCATTTTGCCAAGAGTATTTTTTCATTCTGATTTCACTGGCGCGGCGGACTTCAACCCGCCACCCCCAAGGACATTTTTTCAGGTGTTATGGGATGTTGTCCTGGCCGGATTCATCCCGCCAATGGCGGTTCTTGGACTGGTCTCAGGCGCGATCTGGGTTGTGATGGGTTTTAGAGGGAGCCAGAATTGATAACGCCCCTCATCGCCGCTCAGAAAGGCGGGGCCGGGAAAACCACCTTGGCCTACGACCTGTCCGTGGCCGCCACACGCGATGCGGCCAGGGCACAAATCGACCTCTGCATAGCAGACACGCCATCGGCGGCCCCGGAATGGCTATCTGAACCGCTTGGCGCGGCTGCCCTGGTGTTGAACCCGGTTCGACCGTCACCTGACGATGTGTGGGCCGTGGGCACGACCGTGGCCGCCGTGAATGCCGCGAAGGTGCCTGTCGCCTTTGCCCTGTCTCAAACGCCGCGTGCGCGGACCACAGAAGAAGAGGCCCGCGTCCCAGCACAACATGGCAGGGTCGCCCCGGTGAATATCGCTCAACGTGTCGCCTGTGCCGAGACCGGGCGTGACGGACCAGGGGGTATCTGAGCCAACCGACGACAAGGCGGTGGCGGAGATTGCCGCTGTATGGAATTACGTGAAAGGAAGTCTGAATGGCTAAGAAGCCCGCAGCCCTCGATGGCCTGCTGAACACCGAAAACCGCCCAACCGATACGGGTATACCGCAACGCGGGGCAGGGCAGGGCGCGGCCAGGGAAAAGAAACCGGTAAAGCGGCCGGGCGAAAAACGGCTGACGCTTGCCCTTGATGGCGAAACCTATAAACGTCTGAGGCTTCACGCCGCCGAAACAGACCAAACGCACCAGGCGATACTGGAAGTCGCCCTTGCGGAATACCTTAAGCGCGCAAATGCGTAGTTACGATATTTGTTGAATCTTGATGTTTTATCCACTCTTTCCGCGTCGGGTATAGAAGGCTTTAACTACTAATGGTTTTTTCCGCCCCTGTTTTTCTTTGGCTGTTTCTTCCTGCTGCTCTGGCTGTCTATTTTCTGTCAGGACGCACGACGCGCAATGGTATTCTGCTCGCGGCAAGCCTGTTTTTCTATGCATGGGGCGAGGACGAATATGTTCTCATCCTGATCGGATCGATTCTGATGAACTATGCCGCGGGCCGCTGGATTGCACCCGCACAGGGACGGATGCGTCTGATCGCGCTCTGGGCAGGGATTGTGGGTAACCTGCTGTTGTTAGCATATTTCAAGTATACGGGTTTTCTGCTCGGCAACCTGAATGTCGCTCACGCACAGGAGATCGCTCCGGCCCTTCCGATAGGTATCTCATTTTTTACGTTCCAGGCACTGTCGTATCTTGTTGATCTCTACTTCCGACGTGTTGCAATGCAGCGCAATCCATTCGACCTGGCCCTGTATATTTCACTCTTCCCCCAGCTCATTGCAGGGCCCATTGTCCGCTATGCCGAGGTCGAAACCGCGCTCAAGGACCGAAGCACTGATCGCGGCGATTTTTCGATTGGAATGGAGCGCTTCGTGCGCGGATTGGCCAAGAAAACGCTCATTGCAGATCCTATGGGGCTGGTCGCCGATCAAATCTATGCCATACCAGCCGGAGGCCTGACGCCAGAGACCGCCTGGGCCGGGGCCATCGCGTACTCGCTGCAGCTCTATTTCGACTTTTCGGCGTATTCCGACATGGCCATTGGATTGGGACGTATCCTTGGCTTCCGCTTTCCCGAAAACTTCAACTATCCCTATGCCTCAACCTCAGTCACCGAGTTCTGGCGGCGCTGGCATATGACGCTGTCGCGCTGGTTCCGTGATTATCTGTACATTCCACTCGGCGGGAACAGAACGGGTGCAACTCGAACTTATATGAACTTGCTGCTGGTTTTTCTGGCCACCGGGCTCTGGCACGGGGCGGCGTGGACTTTTGTGGCCTGGGGGCTTTGGCACGGGATGTTCCTGATCCTTGAACGGCTGGGCCTGGCAAGAATACTCGGCGCATTGCCGCGTGCGGTGAACCACGCTTATCTGCTTGTGGTGGTTATCACGGGCTGGGTTCTGTTCCGGGCCGGCAGTTTTGCGCAAGCGTTGGAATTCTATCACTCCATGTTCCTGTTCAGGAGTGGGCCGGAAGCTGTTTTCCATCCGCTGACACGGTATCTTGATGCCTATGCCATCGCCGTAGCAGCAGTCGCCATACCTGTTTCAGTCGGGTTACGTCCATGGCTGGAACGCCGCTTCCCGCTGGGAACCATGGCTTCCGAGGTCCGGTTCTGGGCACTGTTCGGGCTGGCAATCTTGTCGGTCGGTGCTGCGTCCTATAGCCCGTTTATCTATTTCAGGTTCTAACTCATGTCTCCTCCTTCCTTCATATCCGCCATTTTCGCGCTTGTAATCCTTGCCGGCCTTGGCTTTGTGACATTGTTCGACATGACCAACGGCCCGGGCACCACACGCCAGGAACGGATCGCTCCGACACCAGCCCCAGCCCGATCAGCAAAGGACATGGCCCGGCTTTTTTCCGAGGTGCGGTTCTACGTTGCCAACCGCTACGCCATGAAGGACCATTTCGTTACCTGGAACAGTCAGGTGAAGATTGGGCTGTTTGGACATAGCCCTGCACCAAATGTGGTCTTCGGACGGGATGGGTTCTTATTCCTCAACACGGTAGCCCCAATCGCCATGGCGCAGGGACAGGGCAGACTGACCGCAGAAGATGCGTCAGCCTGGCGGGATCACTTTGAGACCGCGCAGACTGCTTTCGAAGCGCGGGGGATCAAATATGCCTTCGTGATGGGTCCGAATAAGCATTCGATCTATCCTGAATACCTACCGCTTTGGGTGGACCCGGTCCCGCCGGATCGGACAAGGACAGCCGATATAGTACAGGCTGTTGACGGTGTGTCTCCAGCCCCATTCGACAGCCGTACGGTACTGCAGCAGGCCCGAGCCAGTGACCCCGGGCGCCTGCTCTATCATCCCACAGATACGCATTGGACGGAGTGGGGAGCCGCAATCGTTATGGATCGGGCGCTCGGCGCGCTTGGCATCCCGTCCGAACGCCCTGTAGTTGTGGAGGCCAGCCTGCCTCGCAGCGGCGATATGGCCCGGATGATCGGCCAGCAGGATATCCGCCCTGCCAGCGCCCCCGTATTGACGGCCAGATATGCCTGCACTGATGGCAGCGGAAAACCTTTCGAGATCACGACCATTGATCCTCTGACCCCAGGTCGCCTGACTTGTGGTGCCCCTCAGGGGCGACCCGAACGGATCGTCGTTTTCCATGACTCTTTCGGAATACCCGCAATTCCTTACTTGTCGGGTCGCTTTCAGAAGGTCGAATTCATCAGGACTGATAAGGCCGATCCTGCGCGCGCAGAAGAGTTGGGGGCTGATATCGTTCTGCAGATCACTGTCGAGCGGAAGTTTTGGTCACGGCAGCCGTCAGACTTCCTGTCCACAAAGGGTGGTGACAGATGATGAGCACACTTATCCGGGCCATACTCGCTGCCGCCGTCTGTTTCGTCGCAGGAGTCGGTGTTACCCTCGCCCTGATGCCTGAGAAACGCCCGGCTTCTTTGGCTTGTCGTCCTTCTGCACCTCAAGCGCTTGCCACCAAAGAACCCATTCTGGTCCTCGGCAATAGCCTGGCTTTCGACTCTGACTGGCAAATTGACGGGAAACAGACTGTGAATTGCGCGCGTCAGGGTCTGACGGTCGCCGCGGCTCTGCCCCTGATTGATGAATTACCTGATATCGCGCCAAAGTCCGTCGTGTTGGTTTTTGGTACAGTGGAGTTAGTTCGGGACACTGCCGATCCTGAGGTCTTCCGCTCCAGTCTGGTCAAGCTCGTTGAACGTCTCAATTCAAAGTATGATCCCGCTGATATCGTCGTTTTAGGCGTGCCGGCCACAGGCGAAGACTGGTCCTACGATCTGGCCGATGCCAAGGCTCTTAACAGAGTCATCGCTGAAATTGATGAGGTTTCCATGCTCTCACTCGACACGGTTTTGGCCCAACAGGGCAGTGCGGCCCACTACGATGGGGTGCATTTGACCCCTTCAATGTATCCCTCAATCTGGGCAGCACTGGAAACACATCTCGCCATTGATCATGCAGGCGACTGACTGCTTCTGACCTTTCTTGCATTTAGAAAAGGGGCGAATGGGGTTCCTTTGGCTTCGGCACACAAGGTTTGATCTGTCATTGAACAGACACTGCCTGACATCAGAGCGAAAAAGAAGCTGGCGGTTATCAACGTCCCCGCGGTTGCTGTGGCGTCAGTCAGCGCTGCTCTGTGTCCTGTGGGATGTCCTGATGGGGATCATGAACCCGGAGAGCAGCAGAAGGAAAGTCAGGCCTGCGGAGTGGAACTGTTCAGCTTCAGGACGCCTGTTATCAGTTCGGCATACTTTGACGTGCAGTCCTGAATATTCTCACTGACAGCGAGGCCGGACCGGGCCAGCATCTTTGCTTCGTCGCCCTGCAGAAGGCGTGCGACCGTCGGACCAAGCTGCGCGCTGTCCCCGACCTGAAGGGCCGCACCCGCCTGCTCCAGGGACCAGTAGGCGTCAGAAAAATTCCTGACGTGAGGGCCAAAAACAAGCGCGGTTTCAAAACAGATGGGTTCGTAGGGGTTGTGCCCGCCTTCCTGGCCGATTGACCCGCCCAGAAAAGTGACGGGACACAGTGTGAAGAACACACCCAGCTCACCGAGTGTGTCTGCGATGTAAACCTGCGTTCTGGCCGTGATGTCCTCACCCGGACTGCGCAGTGCTGTGGTCAAGGACCGCGACTGCGCCAGTTTCTGCAAGGGCACCCCCCTGTTCGGATGGCGCGGGGCCATGATCAGCAAAGCTTCGGGGAAGGCCTCAAGCACAGCTTCATGTGCAGCGAGGACAGCCTCCTCATCTGCCGGATGGGTCGACGCGGCCAGCCACACCGGACGCCGACCAACGGCATGTGATAAGGCCGCCAGCGTCTCCTGCGAGAGAGAGAGCTTTGGCTGCGCCACCCTGAGATCCGGCAATACGTGGATGCGATCCAACGACAGACCCAGCGCGGCCATGCCTTCGGCAACCGTTTCGGACCGGCAGGTCACAAGAGAAAAAGGGGCGAGGAGCCAGGCGAAAACGGCCGGAAACCGGGTGCGCGTGCGCGAGTCGCGTGCGTTCAGCAGTATCCGGGGCACGCCGCGTCTGTGGAGCCCGGCAAGCAACCGGGGCCAAAGATCGCCTTCGAGGAAAACAGCGGCAGAGACAGGCCACCCGTTCAGAAAACGCTCGACCGCGCCAGGTGTGTCAATTGGCGCAAACCGGTGGATCGCACCGGGCATTTTTCGCGCCACCCAGTCGGCACCCGAAGCCGTTGTGGTGGTGACCAGAATTCTGACGTTTTCCGATCTGGTCAGATGTTCCGCCAGTTGAGAGATCTGCATGACCTCTCCCAGACTTGCGGCATGAAACCAGACAATTTTTTCTCTGCTGTCACTGTCCGGCAAACCGTTGTGGCCCAGACGTTCAGGGAAACGTGCCGGGTCGGCCCCCATGCGACGGTGCAATGCCCAGGACAAACCGGTGATGGGGAGGGCAAGACACCGCGTCAGCAGCATCCAGACACTCAGGAGCAATGGGGTGCGTTCCGGGACCATATCGTTATGAACAAAGTCTCTTTGCTGTTGGTGTGGCTCATCCACTGTGGTCAGGAACCAGGGCGGAAAATACACTTTCATTGATCTTTGAACAGCGAATAATGGTTAAGGTCTGCTTGTGGGGCGACGTGGATCAGCCTATCTGACGGGCACAGTCCTCTTTGTCGCGCGTTGTCGGAGCAGTTGGAATGATGGCCAGAGACCTTCACCTGAACGGTTCTGTGATCCGCTATGACGCAGACGTACTGGATCCGATGGAGCCAGGGCTCTTTGATGAGAGCTGGCTGCGCTCAGCCGGTGTGTGGCGTGGTGACACCAAGGGCAGGAGCAGTGCGCATTTTTTCCACTTTGCCGGACGTGATATGGTGCTGCGCCACTTTCACCGCGGGGGCCTCGTCGGGCGGGTGAACCGTGACCTGTTTCTTCGTGTCCGCGCCGGTGACAGCCGCCCTATGCGCGAATTCGATCTACTGAGCGAAATGCATGCCGAAGGTTTGCCCGTTCCATTGCCGGTGGCTGCACAGTTTGTTCCGTCCGGTCTTTTTTACCGCGCGGACATCATCACACAGCGTATTCCGCACGCCAGCCCACTGCAGGATGTCCTGAGCGAAGGGCCGGTTTCTGCGGAGTTGTGGGGCGTCATCGGATCCGCCATCCGGAAACTGCACGACCACGGTGTTTTTCATTCGGATATGAACTGCCGCAACATCCTGCTGGATACGCGCAGCAGGGTCTGGTTCATCGACTTTGACAAATGTGAAAAGCGCCAGCCGGGCCCATGGCAGCAAGCCACCCTGGAGCGGCTGCTGCGTTCGCTGAGAAAAACGGCGAAAGGTGCGGGGACCATGCACTGGCGAGAAGAGGAATGGGCCGGTCTGCTGGCTGGGTATGGGGGCAACACCAGCCCATCCGGCTAGTTCCGGGCTTCCGGAAGCGGCCGGCGCTGCACCAGGCGCATAACGGCCCGGGGGTGCAGCGATGGGTGAGGGTACACGATAGCATTCCCAAGGACCCTTCGGTATACAGCAAAAAATCTTTCAGTTGATCAGGCAAACAGGTTTCAGACATGCAGGTGGACACTGACGCGATCGACGTCATCGCCCCAAACCTCAAACGGCGGTATTCGGGCGTTTCCTCGACCGTGTTCCGGCTTGTGCCGGTGCAGAGCAAACAGATCGCGATTGCGACCACCGGCCCCGTGCTGCCGGATGATATCCCGCAGTTCCCGCTCTCCCGGCTTCTTTTAATGTCACGCTCGGGTCCGTCCGGGTATCGCGTCTGGCATGCGCGGCGGAACATCGAAATGCTCGCCGGTGTGCTGCTGAAATTCGTCCTGCGCAAACGGCTCAAGCTGGTTTTCACCTCAGCCGCCCAGCGGCGCAGAGGAGAATATTCGCGCTGGCTCATTCGCCGGATGGACGCGGTTATTGCAGCCTCCGGCAAGGCAAAATCTTATCTGCAGGTGCCCGCCACCGTTGTTTTGCACGGCATTGATGCGGAGGAGTTTTCGCCACCCACTGACCGCGCCGCATTGCGGTCCAGTCTTGGGCTTGATCCTGATGCGCTGATCGTGGGGTGTTTTGGCCGTATCAGATCGCAGAAGGGGACCGACCTGTTCGTGGATGCCATGATTGAGCTATTGCCGCGGCACCCGACGGCTCAGGGGATCATCATGGGCGGCGTGACACGCGAACAGCAGTCCTTTGTAGACGATCTGAAAGCGAGGATTGAGGCGGCTAACCTGGGGGACCGGTTGCGCATTCTGCCGGAAGACAAGGGTTTTACAATTGCGCCATGGTTCCAGGCCAGCGACATTTACGTGGCCCCCCAGCGGTGGGAAGGGTTCGGGCTGACACCACTGGAGGCGATGTCCTGCGGTGTCGCTGTGGTCGCGACCCGCGTCGGGGCTTTCGAAGATCTGGTGGCCCCGAACGAGACCGGGATGCTCGTGCCGCCCGAGGATCTTCCGGAACTGATCTCTGCCACTGACAAGCTGATGAGCGACACTGCGCTGCGTCAGTCCATGGCGAAGGCGGCGCGACAGAAGGTTATCGATCAGCACCAGATTGAACATGAAGCCGAGGCCATCACGGCGGTGTACCGGCGTCTCATCGCCGAAGGATAAAACCAGCTGCGGGTATCCGGGAAGCAGCAACGCATGCGGTGGAAAGTGCGGCTGTGACCGGAACCTGTTGCTGCAGTCTGCGGGAAGGATCAGCGTTTGACCGATAACGTCACCATTGTCACCGTTTGTTACAACAGCCTTGGCGTCCTTCCGGCCATGCTGAAAAGCGTGCCCGACGGCACCCCCGTTGTCCTCGTTGACAATGCCTCGAAGGATACGGCTGCGCTGCAGGAACTGGCGGATGACCATAACGCCACGCTGCTGCTGAATGCGGACAACACAGGCTTTGGTCCCGCCTGCAACCAGGGTGCGGCCAGGGCGGAAACGGAGTTTCTGCTGTTCCTCAATCCGGATGCAGAACTCCAGCCCGGTGCTCTTGAGGGCTTCCTCAAAGCTGCGCGGGAATATGAGAACGCCAGTGGCTTCAATCCGCGCATTCTTGACAGCTCAGGGCGACAGAGTTTCCGGCGTGGCTCCAAACTCAGGCCAACAGAGCGGCTCCGGGGCCCAGTGCCCACTGCCGATGCCGAAGTGTCGGTTCTTGCAGGGTCCGCTATCTTCTGCCGCAGGGCTCTTTTTGAGAAAATCGGCGGCTTTGACCCCGCGATCTTTATGTATCACGAGGATGATGACCTGTCGCTGAGGCTGCGTGAACATGGGCCGCTGATGTATTGCCATGATGCAAAGGTGGTCCATCTCAGCGGGCATGGGTCTCCGCGCCTGCCGCAGGTGGCTGCCTTCAAGGCTTATCACCTGGCCCGTTCACGTGTTTACGCGCTGGGCAAATACGGACACCCCCGGCCCAAACTGAACACGCTGGGGTCCGCAGTTCTTCGGCTGCTCGGGCCTGATATGCTTTTCTCAAAGCGCAGGCGGGCCAAGAACATCGGGTTTTTGAAGGGTGCCCTGAGTGCACTGAAAGACGATGGGCGGCAGCTGTAAAAGGGGCAGGTGGCAGCGGAAACTGATGCGTCTGACGGGCGGCCAGCGTGACCTCTTCCAATGTGAGGAACCGCGCAGCGTATCCTGCCACCCTGCCGCCGGCCAAAGGCGCGCCTGAGCACTTTCACTCCGGTGTCTGCTGATTGACGCTTTCTAGCAAAGCATAGAGCGGAAGCTGCATCCTTCCGCCAGGATGTGCTCTCCTCGGCACCGTACTTTGCTGTTCAGACTACTCAGAAACTTCCGCTTTCACATCGCGGCCCGGGAAAATGCTGCGCAATGCGACATAGAACACGGGCGTGAAGAAAAGGCCGAGGAACGTCACACCGCTCATCCCGAAAAAGACTGCCGTGCCGAGCGCCTGGCGCATTTCTGAGCCGGGGCCGGTGGCAATCATGAGAGGGAGAACACCCAGGATGAAAGCAAAGGCAGTCATCAGAATGGGCCGCAGCCTCAGGCGACTTGCCTCCACCGCTGCATCCAGCGCCGACATACCGCGTTCTTCCTGAGCTTGTTTGGCAAATTCAACGATCAGGATCGCATTCTTTGCCGCAAGCCCCACAAGCACAATCAGTCCGACCTGGGTCAGGATATTATTGTCCATACCCCGCAGCATCACGCCCGCCAGCGCCCCCAGCATCGCCAGTGGTACAATCAGGATGATAACAACAGGCAGCACCCAGCTTTCGTAAAGTGCGGCGAGAAACAGAAAGGCAAAGAGGACTGAGAACGCAAAGATGTAGACCGCCGTGTCGCCCTGGTTGCGCTCCTGCAACGCAAGCTCTGTCCATTCATAATCCAGTCCGGGCGGCATGACCTGTTCTGCAAGCCGTTCCATTTCCAGAAGGGCAGCGCCTGTCGAAACACCCGGGGCCGCCGAGCCCTGAACGGGCACGGAAACCTGTTGATTGTAACGCTGTACCAGTGTGGGCCCGGCCGTTTCGCGGATGCTGATCAGCGTGCCCAGAGGGACCAGATCGTTTGTTGCCGAGCGCACCCGCAGGCTTCGGATATCGTCCGTATCCAGCCTGAATGGCTCGTCCGCCTGTGCACGCACCTGAAACAGCCTGCCGAAGGCGTTGAAGTCGTTGACGTAGGCTGACCCCAGATTAATGGAGAGCGCGTCAAATATTTCGCCGATGGGCACGTTGAGCATCTGTGCGCGCACCCGGTCAATCTCAAGAAACAACTGCGGCGAGCCTGCCGAAAAGGTCGTGAAGACACCCTGCACTTTGTCAGACTGCCCGGCCGCGCCCATAACACCATAGGCAGCCTGCAAAACTCTGTTCATTTCCGCAGATTCGATGTCCTGCAACTGCAGTTTGAAGCCGCCGCCATTGCCCACACCACGCACCGCAGGCGGGTTGATCGCGATGATGAAAGCTTCGCGCAGAGCCTGCATCCGGCCAAAGAGGTTGCCGACGATCGCAGTGGCCGTCAGGCCGGACTCCAGTCTTTCTTCAAAACTTTCGAAGGTCGTGAAAATCACTGCCTGGTTTGAGGCATTCGTGAACGTGGCACCTGAAAATCCGGCGAAGGCCACCGCATTCGTAACGCCGGGGGTCTCCATCGCAATTTCGGTCGCCCGTCGGGTTACGGCGTCTGTCCGGTCGAGCGCTGCACCGTCCGGCAGCTGCACCACCACGATGGCGTATCCCTGGTCCGCCTCCGGGATAAAACCGGTCGGGACCCTGGTGTTGATCCACCAGGTCGCTCCGAGGCATCCGGCGAACACAAGACACGCGATGGCGCGCATACCGCCCGTTCCGGCCAGAACCCGTACGAGGCTTCCATAGCCCGCAGAGAGTTTATCAAAACCGCGGTTAAAGCCATTTGCCAGCGGCGTCATCAGGGCGAAGACCGGATTGCGGGAAGGGCCCGCGCCGGCGGGTTTCAGAACGCTGGCAGCGAGAGCGGGGGACAGGCTCAGTGAGTTTATCGTTGAGATGACTGTCGCGACCGAGATCGTTACCGCGAACTGCCGGTAAAACTGACCTGTGATGCCAGGCACGAGTGCAGCCGGGATGAAGACCGCAATCAACACCAGCGTGGTGCCTATGATGGCATTCTGTACCTCGTCCATCGTACGGGCCGAGGCCTCGCGCGGGGACATCCCGTTTTCGATGTTCCGCTCTACGTTTTCGACGACGACAATCGCATCGTCGACCACGATCCCGATTGCCAGAATGAGGCCGAACAGCGTCAGAAGGTTCAGGGAATAGCCAAGCGCGAGCATCACCGCGAACGTCCCGATGAGCGAAACAGGGATGGCGACAAGCGGTATGATCGCCGTCCGCCAGCTTTGCAGAAACACCAGGATAACCGCGACGACGAGCAATACCGCTTCGAACAGGGTCTGGTAGACTGCGTTCACGGAGGACGCGATGAATTCCGTGGGGTTATAGACCACCCGGTATTCGAGCCCGGGCGGGAAGTCCTGCGAAAGATCTTCAACAACATCGAGAATTTCCTCGGCTGAAGCGAGGGCATTGGAGCCCGGGCGCTGAAAGATACCGAGGGCGACGGCCGGGCTGTTGTTGAGATACGAATTTGTCACATACGACCGCGCGCCGATTTCAACGCGGGCCACATCACGTACACGCACGACACGTCCGTCATCGGTGGATTTGACGATGACGCGCCCGAACTCGCGCGGGTCCTCAAGGCGGCCCTGGGTTGTCAGCGTGACCTGAAAGGCGCTGTCCGTCTCGTTGGGCGGCGCACCAAGGGACCCGCCCGACACCTGCACGTTCTGCTCCCGCAACGCGGCGACAACATCCGCTGACGTCAGACCCAGCGACCCGAGCCTGTCCGGGTCCAGCCAGACCCGTGCTGAAAACTCACGCTCACCGAAGATCTGCAGGTCGCCCACGCCGTCCAGCCGTACAAGCTGGTCGCGCACGCGGGAGCGCGCGTAGTTCGACACATAAAGCTGATCGAAGGTTTCGTCTGGCGACAGCATATGAATAACCATCATCAGATCCGGAGAGGATTTGGTCGTGGTCACCCCGAGTGCACGGACTTCCTGGGGCAGTCGTGGTTCTGCGATCGAAACGCGGTTCTGTACGAGGACCTGTGCTGCGTCGAGGTCTGTGCCGAGGTTAAAAGTTACGGTGAGCGACATCGCGCCGTCAGCGGTAGAATAGGAAGACATGTAGAGCATGTCTTCGACGCCGTTGATCTCCTGCTCCAGCGGTGTTGCCACGGTGGCTGCGATGGTCGCAGCGTCGGCGCCGGGGTATTGCGCGCGGACAACGATGGAGGGAGGGGCGATTTCAGGATACTGCTCCACCGGCAACTGGAAATACGCCAGGATCCCCACGATGGTGGTGACGACGGCAATGACGATGGCAAAGATCGGGCGCGTGACGAAAAAGCGGCCCATTTCAGTTGCCTGCGGTCAATGGCAGTTCGGTCATCTCCGGCGTTACCACAGCACCGGGGCGCGCGCGCACAAGCCCCTCGATCACGATGGTTTCAGACCCGTCGAGGCCTTCGCGTACAACGCGGTAGCCATCAATACGCGGACCCGGGCGAATTTCGCGGGGCGTCACATTGCCCTCCGCATCAACGGTCATCACCAGGCGGCGGTTCTGGTCGGACGCAATCGCCGCGTCGGGGATCAGAACGCCTTCATAGGGGAGTGAGCCCGGCACATTCACGCGCCCGAACAGCCCAGGCGTCAGCAGTTCGTTCGGGTTGCTCAGAACAGCCCGGACCCGCATTGTCCCGGTCTGCTGGTCAATCCGGTTTTCCGAAAAGTCGAGCGTGCCGGTCTGGGACGGTATGCTCCGGTCCGCCACGGATACCCGGACCTCAAGATTGGCGGCACCCTCCTGCAGAACAGAGCCGCGTTCACGGGCATCACGCGCATATGCGAGGAAATAGCGCTCGTCGATATCAAAGAAGAAGTAAATCGGGTCCGTTGCGACGATTGACGTCAGCATCGTGTCCTGCGCCACGACCAGGTTACCCGGGTCGAGGAGCGCCTGATCAATCCGGCCGGAAATCGGGGCGCGGATCTCTGAATATTCGAGGTCAAGTTCTGCAAGTTCGAGTGCCGCCCGGGCCTGTTCGAGCGCCCCCTGCGCTGCAAGAAATGCTTCGCGGCGCTCATCCACGACACTTTGCGGGATGGTGCCATTGCCAACAAGCGCTTCGGCGCGTTCCAGCTGTTCTGTGGTGAAGTCGTTCGTTGCCTCAGCGATGGCGATCTGTGCCCGGGCCTGACGGACAGCGGTCTGGAACTGTCGCTGGTCAATCGTGAAAAGCAGCTGGCCCTGCTCAACAAGGCTGCCATCCACAAAATGTACCTTATCCAGGAAACCTGAAACACGGGCGCGGACGTTGACTTCGCCCGAGGCGCCAAAGCGGCCAACGAATTCGTCATCCTCAACGATCTGTTTCACAACGGGTTTTGCAACCGTGACCACAGGCGGGCCCTGTTGAGCCTGGGCGGGCAAAAGGTGTGCGACGGAAAAAATAAGGGCAAGGCACATCGACCTGAGAAGCATGGATCACTCCTTGTATCTGCCCGGGTATGCTAGCCCTGTTTTCCTGCAATACAACCGCTGCCTGGTTCTATCTGCCCTTTGATGCCATCCAGGTTGAGTAAGTGCAGCAAATGGCGGCAATGCGCCGTGCTGCCGATTAGTCTGCCAGACCTGATGCCTGCGCCGCCAGCGTGAAAACCGCCTGGTGCGGGCAAAAAAACGCCCCGACTATGCAGCTCCGGCGGCTCGCAGATCGGCAAGGGACGTGGTTCCGGCAATTTCGCGCGCGATACCGGTTTCGATGTCGTACAGCATTGCCGACACTGTCAGATCGCCGTGAAGGCCCGGCGCATCTTTGAGACGGTCAATATCCACCAGTAAGTCGCGCTCGGGGTCCGTGATTGCCGAGGCGGAAACGTCGATGCCTGTCCGGTCTCTGATCTGATCCTGAAACTCCGGGTTGGCGAAGTGCTGTGCCCCGCATTTCGTATGCTGCATCAGGACGATATGAAAACCGGGGGTTTCCTGGCCGGTGACCCGCCCCACCAGAAAGCTGAGTGCGGTGATTTCCTCAACGATGGCAGGCGTGACGCGGCCGCCATTGTTGCGCATGACGACCGCGTCGCCAAGTTCCAGACCAAACACCGCGGACGGATCTACCCGGGCATCAATGCAGGCGATGATGATTATGCCTAGTTTTGGCAATGCGACCAGGTCGCCCTGTCTGAATTGTTGTGCGAAGTCTTGGTTGCGGGTTTTCAGGACATCAACGTTAGACATGGGAAGTTCTCCGGGTGTTGCGGGTTAAGCTTTGCGACAGCGCGTTCAGGCGGATTTGAGCCGTTTGACAGCGCCCGGACGGGGGACATGTGTACGTGCCCACTCTTCGGTGTCCTGGCTGAACCGGGGCTGTCTGGGCGCGACGTAGTCACGGTCGCTTTGTACGCGGGCCAGATCCAGTGCCGGGGTCGCCAGTATCTTCACGAAACCGGCCATCGCTGCCAGCCTGCGGCTGAGACTGGTTTTGTACCGGGGTTGCCCGGCAACATAGCGCCGTACGATGTCCTCAAAGGCCTCAGGCGTGCGCCCGCCGACCATCTCTACATCCCGCGTTGGCGCATTTACTGCAAAGCTGCCGCGGCGATATTCCTCTGCGTAAATTGCCAGCTGCGATACCGCCGCGGCCGAATAGTTAGCCGGAGGATGTGCCCGCAAAGCCTTGGTCATCATCTTTTCAGAAATATCCACGTAACTGACGCTGCGCCCCAGGGCCTGGCCGATCGCCGCGGCGATGTCGTTGGGCGACAAAAGTGTGGGGCCGGTCGGACGGTAATGACAATGCGCATGGGCTTCCGGATCAAGGAGTGCCGCGACGGCGACGCTCGCGATATCTTCGTTGGATGGCGGCGCGTTCTTTTTCTCGTCGCCTGGCCCAAGCGGCATCGTAAACAGACCCAGATGTGCTGCTGTATCGAGTACCATCAGATAATTGTCCGCAAACCAGCCCGGATCAACGGATGTAACGGTAGTATCGGGAGACAGGCGGGCCAGCTGATCGGAGATATAAACCTCCCGCGTAAACAGCGACGGATGGTCCGCACTGGACAGCCACTGGCCCAGTGTCACGATGTGTTCCAGTTTTGCCTCTGCGGCGGCCACAGTAAATGCCGCGTTGAAGTGCAATCCGTTGGGGGCTGTCGGTGCGCATTGATACGCGCGGTGCATGCCCTGCATTGCGGCCCGCAAATCTGTCAGATCGTATTGATTACCAACAAAAACTTCAGCGCCCGCGCGCTCCAGCCGTCTGGCGCGCTGGTCATAACGGCGCACAAACGCACGGACGTCCGCGCCCTTGTGCAAAAGCTGGAGGGTCACGGGCAGCCCGGTTTTTCCGGCGGCGCTGGTGACGAGGATTTTTGGCTGTGTTGACATGTGGTGCCTCGGCTTCATATTGCAGTAAGATAACTAAAGTGAACACTTTAAAAAATAAAGTAACGTTTTTGTGAGGCAAGGATGGCGAAACCACGATCCTACAAACTGCTCTGCCCGATTGCGCGGGGTCTGGACCGTATCGGCGACCGGTGGACATTGCTGATCCTGCGCGATCTGCATGCCGGTCCGGCACGGTTTACAGACCTTCAGCGCGGGCTGACCGGAATTGCCGCCAATCTGTTGACAGAGCGGTTGGCGAAGCTGGTTGAGGATGGCATCATCCGGAAAACTTCCGGACCGCACGCAACGACCCTCTACGAACTGACCGATCTGGGGCACAAAACGCAGAACCTGATTTTCGAAATTGCGATGTTCGGAGCGCAGTTCCCGCCCGAGAACGATATCGTCGATCCCGGCAATCTGAGAACCGTCGCTGTCACATTGGGTGCTGCGGCACGACGCGTCTCTGCAGAGGGGCTCAGCGTTTCGGCCAGCCTGATCGTGGATGGCGAAGAGATGGAACTGATGGCCGGGGACGGCACCGCGTCTGTCGCTTACCGGCCGGCATCCGAACCCGACGTCGTTTTGCAAACCAGCTATGCCGCACTGATGGCGCTGTCGGAGGGCGAGATTTCAGAAGAGGTCTTTGTGCAGGATCATTGCCGGATCGACGTAAAGGTGCCTGGCAGGGAACGTGATCTGTTCAGTCTGTTTTCCCTGATCCTGGCGGTGTTCAGGGAAAGCTAGAGCTTACCGGGCTTCATTTTTCAGTTCGGATCGCAGGAACTGTACCAGTTTGTGAATGCGGTGCAGGCGTCGTTGTTCCGGCAGGCAGATCAGCCAGAGCCTGAGCTGGTGCTCGGCAATGGGGGCAGACACCGCAACAAGACGTGGATCGGCATCGCCAAGTTTGCTGGGCAGGATGCCGAAACCCACGCCCTGCGCGATATATTCCCGCATCGGAATGAAGCCATCAACGGACATGACAATCCGAGCCTCCGGAAACAGGTCCAGCACCTCTGCCATGACCTTCGATCCCCCTGGATAGGTGATATAGCGGCTCAGATCGGGTGCCCGGTCCGCACTGTGATAGTAGCGGTATGACACCGCCCCGAGATCGTAGGACGCCACGTCGCGCGGCGCGTTCCGGCTCAGGCGCAATGCGACGTCTGTCTCGTACCTGCGCAGCGACGCCATCCGGTCGGTGGCCGTCAGTTCCAGCAGGATGTCCGGGTTTTCGGTTTCAAACCGCGCAAGAGGTTCAACCAGGGTCAGACTGAACTGCAGCGGCAGAGACAACCGCACTTTGCCCATAGCGTGGCGTTCTGTGCTCATCGGCTTGCCAAAGAACGACAGTTCCTGATGGGCCCGTTCAGCGGCCGCGAAGGCTTTGCGGCCGAGCGGTGTCAGCTCAAACCGGCCATCCACCCGGTCGAACAGGGCCCGCTCGACCGTGGCTTCGAGCGTATCAATCCGGCGCGCGACAGTCGTGCGATCAATGTTCAGTCGCCTCGCGGCACCACTGAGGGTTTTTTCATGGGCCAGTGCCAGAAAGATCGGCAGTTCGGCCCAGGGAATTCCGGGATGTGCATTATTGCCCATTGATCTGCGCTATTCCTCATTCAGTGGCGATTTTGCACGGTATATACGCTCTCCCACCGACGCAACACATTCCGAACTGAAAGGAACAACCACATGAGAAAACTCTTCCTCGCCGCTTTCTGCGCTGCCGTTACACCGTTTATCGCAATGGCTGAACCTGCCTATCTTATCGGCCAGATCCAGGTAGATGACTGGGACGCCTTCATGAACGACTACGGCAGTGCGGCTGCACCGTCGCTGATGGAATTCCAGGGCAAGGTGCTGGTCGGCGGTCCCGGGGCGACAGTCATCGAGGGCGACTGGACCGGCAACCATACAGTTGTCATCGAATTCGCAGACATGGAAACTGCGAACGCCTGGTATAATTCGGCCACATATGCAGAGGCGCGTCCGCTGCGTTTTGCAAATACCAGTCTGAACAACATTGTCTTTGCAAATGGCTTCAGCATGCCTGAGTGAAGCGTGGCATCGGGGCCCCCGGTCTTCGGTGTATTTCCTTTTGCGAGCGCGTCAGGCTAATGCGTTTGACCGCCGCCAACCGATCTGGTGGGCAGCCTGCCATAAAAGACAGCGTCAGCAGGGGTCTTGCACAAAGTGCCTACATCTGCCGGTGCTGTGTCCGGGCCCGTTTGAAAATTTCGGCCGCCCGGATGCGGCACCCTGCACAAAACTAGGGTCAGGACCCTGCGCCGGAGCCAAAGCGCCTGCGCCACAACAATGTGCGTTCTGCGTCGCGTTCGTTGTAGGCTTTGACCGCAGCGGGCAGGTCAATGTCCTGACCTTCGCTGTCCTGGCCAAGCTCGGTCATGCGCATTGTGTACCAGGCTGTGATGCCGCCTTCAGGGGGTGCATTAAAGCGTGGAAAGGTGATGTCGCCGGAGCGCGGGAAATCCGAAGCCTGCCAGCGGCGCGGCAGGTGGGGATCGAGAACAAGACTGCGCGCAAGACCGACAATATCAGTTTTGCCACTGACGACGGCGTCAATGGCCTGGTCCCGGGTTTTGAAACCACCGGTCACCATGAGGGGTATTCTGGTTCTGGTCCTGGCGGCTTCAGCAAAATCAAGGAAGTAGACGCCGGACGCGGTCGCGTCAGATGCCGAGGCTGCACCAGGGAAATAAGTGCCGCCGCTGATGTCGATGAGGTCGACGCCTGATACCTCCAGTGCAGCGACAACTTCCAGAGCGTCAGTCGGAATGAGCCCGCCTTCAAGTTGGTCAGTCGCGTTCAGTTTGACGCCGACGGGGAAAGTCGGCCCAACGGCGCTGCGAACGGCTTCGACGACCTCCAGCAGGAGACGCATTCGGTTGGTGACAGCGCCGCCGTAAGCGTCGCCGCGCCTGTTGAAAAGGGGTGACAGGAACTGACTGAGCAGGAAGCCATGAGCCGCGTGAATCTCCACGCCGCCGAACCCAAGGTCGCGCGACAGACGCGCAGTGCCCGCGAACATGTCCGGGAGCGCGCTGACTTCCGCAAAGGTCATTGCGTCACATTGCAATCCCTCCAGGTCGAGAGCGGTTGGCCCTTTCGGCGTGCCGGTTGGCGCGTGGGTCATCGCCCCGGCATGCCCCAGCTGCAGCCAAAGTTGCGTTGAAGGCCCGGCACCTTTTTGCGCAAGCGCGCGAAAGGGATCCGGATTTGCGTCATCGGTCAGGACTAGATTGCCCGGCTTTTCTGCAAAGTTCGGGTTCCCCTGTACCTCCCCGATGATGGAGAGGGCGACGCCGCCTGCCGCCCAGCGTTCGTAAAGCCGTTTTTGGGTTTCTGTCGGGTTGCCCATGCCATCCCCCAGTGAATCCGACATCGCAGCTTTGGCAAGGCGATTGGACAACACGGCGCCACACGGCAGTTCCAGCGGGGTGAAAAGCGGGGAGGGGTCAGGGCTCATGCCGGGTCTCTCCTGTCTGATGGCGCGGGGTCTGGTTTTCACCCGGTGTGGGCGTGTCGCTCAACAGGGTGCGCAGATGTGCAACGGCGCGGGCCGCCCGATCGTCCAGTGCGGCGCCTGTGGGTGCGGGCAGACGGCCGATCACCCGCCGGATCTGCTGATCGCCAATCAAAAGGTCCAGGTAAAGCCCAACGGCCTCACCGGCGTGGTCAAAGTGCAGCTGCCCTTCGTTCTTTGCGCGTTTCAGGACCTGTTCAAGCAAAGGAAAAACGGCCTCACGCCCGGCCTTTGACAGGGTCGCACCCAGTTCGCCCGTGCTGTCTGCCGCAGCCGCTCTGTTCAGGGCGACGGATCTGTCACCGGTCAGGAGTTTCAGCAGTTTCGGACCCAGCGAGGCAAGAATGGAAAGAGCGTCGTTGTCTGATTCCAGTTCGGATTCCAGATGCGATTTCACCTCCTCCGCATTGCGGGTGACGAGGGCCTGGAACAGTCCCTGCTTGTCGCCATACCAGTTATAGAGCGTCTCGTTCGATGCCTTTGCCTGCCTGGCAATGCCAAGCATCGACGTGCCTTCGTACCCTCTGGCCTCCAGAACTGCGTAGGCGGCATTTTCGATCTGCAGCTGGCGCTGCGCTTTCTTTTCCTGACGCAAAACAAACTTTCTCCCGCTGCTTGACACAATCCGTAACTAAAATTACGGATATAGGCAACCGTAATCATAAATACGCTTTTGGAGAAGTGAAATGACTCATACTGACCGCCAGGTAACCGCCGCACTTGTGACGCTGATCATGCTGCAGGCCACTATGCTGTCCGCACTGTACGCCGGCATCAGGCCGCACCCGCCCGTTGCGACACCGCTTTTTGGCATTGCGCCGTTTCTGGGGGCGGCAATGTCGGTTGCTGTGTCCGCTGTGATTGCGCAACCAGTTGCAACAGCGACTGGCCGTTGCCTCGCTTTGCTGGCGGCCGTCATGGCGCTCGTTTCCTTTGGGCCGCACAAGTTTTTTGACGCGCAGTTTGCTCTCATCTGGCCTGCGGTCGTTCTGGGACAGCTTGCCGCGATCGTCATTTTTGTCCGTGTGTACGGCGGGTTGCGGGCAGACCGCAGTGCAGTCCCCGCGCCTTCAGCGGGCGCGGGGACCCTGTGATGTGCCGCCTGCCGGCGCCACTGGCAGCGGTTGCTGAAAAAACTGTGGCGTTCCTTCAGCGCAGGCTCTTACGGATCGCCATAGATTGCACCGAACATGTTGCCGTCGAAGTGGCTGTCTTTCTGGGCAATGCCGCGCGGCCTTGTCCCCCAGGTCCATACCCTGAAACGGTACATGTCGCCCTGCCAGAAGGGCCGGCGTTCAATATCAAGATTGCCTTCGTAGACGACATAGTGGTTCGGAACCGCCGGAAAGGCACTCTCATTGCGCGCCATAGCAGCATCGACCAGAAGGATGCTGATCCCGCCGCGTCTGTGCGCCAGATCTCCCTTTTGCAGAATCTCTTCGTCGCCCCAGACGAAGGTGGTGTCGACCTTCACATTGCGCAGCCGCAACAGCTCTTTTGCCCACCCCTCTATTTCCCAGGGAAAGGCAATGCCCTGCTCGATATTCTGTGACCAGCCTTCGTTGCCATCGATCGTGAAAATGACATTCGCGGCGTCACGCATGCCAGCCATCGTCAGCCAGTCCACCTGACGTGTGCCGTGGCTTGCAGCCGATCCCATGACATCCGCGGACGGGCGCATGGTTTTCGTCTTCATCCGGTGGCTGCCTTTGTCGTAGAGGTCGGCAACCAGCCGGACGTAGTCGCGCGGACGCTGGCTGGCCAGCCCGTATAGAATGCACGCAGGCCCGCACATCGGGGTGCTGGCCTGGTTGATGCGCCAGGGGTCTTCAAGAGTATCGCGCATTTCCTGCGCCAGGATCGCGCGGCTCAGCTGAGGCCATTTGCCTGGCGTTGACTTTTGCTCGAACGCGCGGATTGCCTGTTCAGCAATTGAAAAACCCAAACCGGGCCAGAGCGGTCTGGTATCTTTGGGGTAGCCCCGGTCCGTGCGGTGCGTTTTCAGATCGTAACGCCAGTACCGGTGGTCCCGAAAGAAATACACCTTGTCCTTCCGGTCGCCGGTGCCCATCAGCACAGCGTCGAAGGGCCCCTGCAAACCACGCCAGTTTGCCGATACCGACAATGGGTAGCCGTCGTCTTTCTTACCCTTTGCGAAATCAAAACGGATGTACTGCCGGCCCCGGAAGAAATACATTTTGTTGTTGATCGGATTCAGAAAACAGGCATCCACGCCCTGCGGCCAAAGACCCGGCCAATGCGTCGCGATGTTCTGGGGATATCCGGGATCTGTGCGGCGCTTCGTCAGATCGTACCGCCAGTACCGTCTGCCCTTGAAGAAATAGACTTTGTCGGCGCGGTCGCCCTGACCTTCGATGATCGCATCTGGGTTGCGCGGTACACCTTTCCAGTGATCTGCAATTCTTTTGGGGTAACCACGGTCGGCCTTGCCCGCGCCAAGATCGAAGCGCCAGTACATTTCGTCTTCGAAAAAATACAGTTTGTTGTTGGGTAGTTTATGAGCTGCTGAAAACACAGGGTCTCCTGAAAATAGAAAGTGAAAAAGACTATTGTTGTTCCAGTATCTTAAGCGCGTCTACCTGGGGTTGAAAATAGGTACTTTTGCCAATGGTCCTGCGGCGACCTGCACGTCGAAGGTGCGTGCCACCCGGCGTTCTGAAATCCGGGATGAGCGACTGTGTTTGCGTCATTGACGGCCGAAGCACTGCAGTTGTGCTGTCGGCGAAAATCTGGCGACCCGACACAGTCGCTGATTGAGCCAGCTTGGGAACATCACCAGGCGGGATGTCCCAACGATAAGTTTACCGGTTTCAACTTGCGTATCAGTCCGGAAAGTCTGACATCGGCGAACGGCAAAAGGAGGTTTCGGAATGCCCAAAGCGGTTCTGTATCGGATGGATCTGCCCGGTTATACCTGTGGCTTTGGCACAGCAGCCCGCGACCTGCTCCGGCGGGAAAATTTTGAGATCGAAGAGCACATTCTTCGGACACGCCGGGAAACAGATGCCTTCAAAGACAAGCACCACATCACGACGACACCACTGATCTTTATCGATGGTGTCAGAATTGGTGGCTTCACCGATCTGAAGAAACATCTGAAGGCCCTGAAACCGAAGCGTAAACGGTTCTGGAAACGCTGATCGGTCGTTTTGACCAACTCAGGAGATAATCTACTGATCATTCCCCGACAGAGGCAAAGTTGCTTTTGGGAGTTTCAGAAAGAGCATGCGCTTCCGGCCCGGTATCCCGGGTGCCCGCTTTCAGGCCTGAGCGGATGTCGTCACGTCGATGGCCATCGGTCTGAGTGGAATGCGAGCTCTGGGTTGATTTGATCCGACGTATCCAACGGTGCGGGATCACCGTGCACGCGCCCCGGGCCGATCATCAGAACAGGCGAATTGTTACCTGGCGTGCCCCGCATATGGTGCGGTCCCTGCAGGACAGGGTTTCGGCTCGTTCGCACCATAAGAAGATACCGCTTCTGCAAGCAAAAAGTGTGAGCCGGCAGTCATCTCACGTTCTGTTTGTGTGCGAATGCTACGCTTTTGCGCAGGAATCACCAATCCGGTCGGTTTTGGTGCAAAAGCGCAGTATACATCTGCATGCAAAAAAATAATTTAAATACAAGGGATTAAAAATACAGGAAAATTTGATAGGTAACTATATTTCCGAAAAAAATAATTTGACGCAACATTATTGCTGAGCCAAATCAATGGGCGTTGGGCAGGCTGAAGGCGCTGCATAACAGAACCTGGTGTTGTGGCACGGCGAACGTGCCTGACGTTTGATGGCAAACAGAAGGGCGTGTTGATCAATGATCAGATCCATTCTCGTTCCAGTGCGTGGAGATGGCATGGTTGCGACCGTGCTGGCGCACGCCGCCGAGATCGCAAAACGACACGATGCCCACGTCAAGGTCGTCCACTGCAGGCCGCGCCCGAAGGATCTGATCCCGACAGGCGTTCCATTGCCGGAGTTCATGCGCAAAACCATGCTGGACCAGGCCAACGACCTGGCCACGCGCCAGGAAAATCATCTGCGGGGCATTCTGCACAGGCTTGCGGCCGAATATGGACTGACCGAAGACGGCACAGAAGGCGGGGCGCGCTGTACCTTTGTCGAAGAGCCGGGCCGCATGGCCGACGTCGTAAAACACGCGGGGCGTCTTTCTGACCTGATCGTTCTGCCAAAGCCACAAAAAGAGCGGAACCTTGGGCAAAGCTCCCTGAAGTCGGCGCTCTATGGAGCCGGGCGTCCTGTTCTGATCTGCCCCGGCGAACTGCGCCCCGATGAGACTTTCGCACGCCATGTGGCCGTTGGGTGGAACGGTTCGCTCCCGGCGGCACGGGCTGTGGCGTCCTCCCTAAGTGTTGTCCAGGCCGCGGACAAAGTCACGATACTGACCGGTGGCAAGGTGCAGGTGCACGGACCCACTGCCGAAGAACTGCAGGAATATTATGCCTTTCGGGGAATTTCAGCGTCGGTTGTGACGTTTGACAAAACGGACCCGGCACGCGCCCTGCTTGATCTCGCGCAATCCATTGAAGCCAGCCTGCTGGTGACGGGCGCGTACAGCCACAGCCACGAAACCGAGATGCTCTTTGGGGGCAACACGGAACGGATTGTCGACCACATGGAGATGCCCGTTCTGATGGCCCACTGACCTGCAGCAACACCTGAACTGTCACCCGGATTACCACCCACTTTTCAACTTTAACGGCCGGTCGCCGGCTCATATCGGAGGAGAACTACAAATGAAATTCTCGAAAAGACTGTTCCTTGGCCTTGCCGCCAGCACTGCAATGGCTGCCATGCCCCTTTCGGCGCTCGCCGATGGCTGGAAACCCAAGCGGCCAATTGACTTTACCATTATGGCCGGTGCCGGTGGCGGCGCAGATCAGATCGCGCGGTTTGTCCAGTCGGTGGTGGAAGCCAACGACATGACCAACCGTCCGCTGATCCCGACCAACCGTGGCGGTGGCTCGGGCGCTGAAGCGCTGCTGCACCTGAAGGATGCCCGCGACGCAGACCATACAATCATGGTCACGCTCAACTCATTCTACACCACGCCGATCCGTCAGGAAGGACTCGGGATTGATGTGGAAACGTTCACGCCGATCACCATGATGGGAGTGGATCCGTTTGTGCTCTGGGTACATGCCGACAGCGGGATTACCACCTTTGAGGAATACGTTGCCAAAGTTCAGGAGATGGATGGTGAGTTCGTCATGGGCGGCACCGGCTCCGGGCAGGAGGACAGCATCGTTATTGCGGCGATGTCTGATGCATATGATCTGAAAATCAAATACATCCCCTATGACGGCGGTGGCGCTGTTGCGAAAGATCTCGCAGGCAAGCAGATCATGGCGACCGTGAACAACCCTGCCGAGGCCAAGGGCTTCTATGAAGCCGGGGAATTCGTACCGCTTCTGGCCTTCTCTGATGAGCGCATGCCTGCGTATCCTGATGTGCCGACCATGAAGGAAAAGGGTCACGACTTCTCGTATTATAACCAGCGCGCGATCGTTGGTGCTCCGGGTATGTCTGCTGAGGCCGCTGCCTACTACCGCGACGTCTTTGGCCAGGTCTATGATGGCGATGCATGGCAGAACTATCTCGTCTCCGAGAGCCTGTCACCGCTGCCGATGGATGAAGCGAAGACCCGTGACTACTGGTCCGTGCAGGTCGAAAACCACCGTAAACTGCTCAACGCAATCGCAGGCGAAAGCTGAGCCTGAACGGGGAGGAGGGCATCATGCGTCAGGGCGAAATATCACTCGCGGGTCTGCTTGCCCTCTTCTCACTCTATCTGATGTGGAAGAGCACTGAGCTTCCCATCGGTTACATCAGCGGGCAGGGCCCGGGAGGCGGTTTCTGGCCTTTCTGGCTCTCGTTCGGGATGCTCCTGAGCTGCATTGCGATCGGCTGGAACTGGTGGCGGGGCACGAGCCCCGCCGCACAGTCGGATGAACCATTGATGGACGATTTCGGCTGGCGTACCGTGCTTCATGTCGGGGGCGGCATTGTCGGATTTGTCGCGCTCATCAACGTGGTTTCCATGTACGGTGCCATAGCGCTGTTTCTGGTTTATTATCTGCGGTTTCTCGGGCGGCATTCGTGGTGGCTGACGCTGGCCATATCGATCGGCCTGCCGGTCGGGCTGTTCTTCTTCTTTGAGGCGGCGATGCTGATTTCGATGCCGCAGGGGATGCCATTCACGCAGCCATTCTTCGACGTGATGTACGACATCATTTACTGACAGCGGGCGGGCAGATTTTCACATGGAAGTTTTGAGTTTTCTCACGGACGGCGTGCTGCTTGCACTGGCACCGGCAAATCTTTTCCTGATCCTGATCGGTGTCACCGTGGGGCTTTTCATCGGCGCTATGCCGGGGCTGGGGTCCGTCAATGGTGTTGCGATCCTGCTGCCAATCACCTTTCTGGTGCCTCCCGCATCGGCGATCATCTTTCTTGCGGCGATCTACTATGGCGCAATGTACGGCGGGGCGATCTCATCGGTCACGCTGGGCATTCCGGGCGCATCTACTGCCGTCGCGACCACTTTTGACGGCAGGCCGCTGGCGCTGAAAGGCCGCGCGAGCCTTGCGTTGGTGACGGCGGCCATTGCCTCGTTTATCGGCGGGACAGTGGCCAACGTCTTCTTCACTCTTTTTGCCCCCATCCTTGCCGGCCTCGCGCTTTCGTTTGGTCCGCCGGAGATCTTTGCGCTCATGCTGCTGGCTTTTGCGACCTTTGTGGGTCTCGGCGGCGACGATATCCCTAAAACGATCTTCTCTATCTGCTTCGGCCTGGTGCTGGCCACGGTAGGTTTCGACACCATTTCGGGCGAGCCGCGTCTTGTTCTGTTCGATATCCCGGGCTTTCTGCGCGGCATTGGCTTTATCGTCCTGGCGATCGGTGTCTACGGGATCGGCGAGATGCTGTGGACGATCGAACAGACGCGCGGCGAGATCACCACAACCAATCCAAAAATGACCGTGCGCGGCATGACCTCTGACACCAAAGAGGCTATCCGACGGGGCTGGAAAGGCACGTGGATCGGTTCGTTCATCGGGTTTTTCGTCGGTATTCTGCCGGCGGCAGGCGCGACGCCCGGTTCGCTGATGTCTTACGGTGTGGCCAAAATGGTGTCCCCCAGTGCCGGAGGAATACGGTCAGGGTACGCCTGACGGTGTGGCCGCACCTGAGGCGGCGAACAATTCGGCCTCCACGGGATCCATGCTGCCGATGCTGACACTGGGCATTCCGGGCTCGCCCACAACGGCGATCCTGCTTGGGGGGATGGTCATCTGGGGTCTGACCCCGGGCCCGCGCCTCTTTATTGATGAAAGCGAGTTTGTCTGGGCGCTGATCGGCTCATTTTACATCTCGAACCTTGCGGCGCTCCTGATCAACCTGGCGTTCATACCGCTCTTTATCTGGATGCTGCGGATGCCGTTCACGATCCTCGCGCCGCTTATTTTTGTGCTCTCGATCATTGGCGGTTTTGCGGCAGCCCGAAGCATGCATGACATCTGGCTCATCGTGATTTTCGGAATTGCAGCGTTCTTCATGCGCAAATTCGACTATCCTCTCGCGCCGGCCGTTCTCGCCATTGTCCTTGGCCCCATTGCGGAACCTACTCTGCGGCAATCACTGCTCCTGTCATCCGGAGATCCGATGATTTTTCTGACCCGGCCCATTGCGGGACCGATTACCGTTGTCGCAATCATTCTGATACTGTTGCCTGCGATGAAGCTGCTGCGCAAAAAGCGCACTGCGTCCGCGGCCTGAGGTCAAAGAAAAACGGCGCGCGCGCCAGCACGAAAATTCACGGGGAATACCAATGACGACACTTGCACACCTGATTCAACCGCATCCTGACGCCGCACCGGCGATCGGCGCGCCGGGCCGGGACTGGATGAACTACGGAGAACTCAGGAAACTTGCCGGAAGCGTTCGCGCCTCGCTCAGAAATGCGGGCGTTGGCGCGCAGGACCGGGTTGCGATCGTTTTGCCAAACGGTCCCGAAATGGCCGCAGCCTTTGTTACAGTTGCGCAATCCGCAACTACCGCGCCGCTGAACCCCGCGTACAAAGAAGAGGAGTTCGCCTTCTACCTCGAAGACCTCAAAGCGCGGGCGATCATTGTTGAGGCAGGCTATGACGGCCCCGCGCGTGCCGCCGCGAACCGGTTCGGTCTGGCGGTTATCGAACTGACCGCTGTTGAGCCCGCCGGCATGTTCACGCTTTCGGGGCCCCACGCAGAAGCTGCTCCTGATACTGAGCCCACGGCAGATGACATCGCGCTGATCCTGCACACTTCCGGTACGACATCACGGCCCAAGATTGTCCCGCTGCTGCAGTCAAATGTTGCCGCCTCTGCCGAAAACATCCGCGCTTCTCTCGCACTCACTGCCGGAGACTGCTGCCTGAACGTGATGCCGCTGTTTCACATCCATGGGCTCGTCGCCGCTGTTTCGGCGTCGCTGGCTGCTGGTGCGTCGATCAGTTGTGCCCCCGGGTTTGACGCACTGAAGTTCTTTGGCTGGCTCGAAGAGGTCAATCCGACCTGGTACACGGCAGTGCCGACGATGCATCAGGCGATCCTCGCACGGGCACCCCGCAATGCGGAAGTTATTGCGAACGCAAGGCTGCGCTTTCTGCGTTCCTCTTCCTCGTCGCTCCCGGGTCCGGTCATGACACAACTGGCCGATACGTTTGGCGCACCGGTGGTCGAAGCCTACGGCATGACCGAAGCTGCACACCAGATGTGCTGCAACCCGATTGAACCGGGGCGTCAGAAACCCGGGGCAGTGGGTTTGCCCGCAGGGCCGGAAGTACGCATTGCACATGAGAGCGAAAACCGCCTGATCGACGGGATTGGCGAAATTGCGATTTCCGGGCCGAATGTCACACCAGGCTATGAGGGTAACCCGGAGGCCAACGAGAAGAACTTCTTTGAGGCCGCGGGAAAGCGATGGTTCAGGACAGGTGATCAGGGAACCTTTGACAGCGAGGGATATCTGTCGCTCACAGGCCGTCTGAAGGAGATCATCAACCGCGGCGGAGAAAAGGTAAGTCCGCTGGAGGTGGATGGTATCCTGTCTGATCACCCGGCTGTCGGGCAATGCGTTACGTTTGCCATCCCGCACGACAAGCTGGGCGAGGAGATCGGTGCCGCAGTGGTGCTCAAGGACGGTCAGAACGCGACAGACCGGGAAATCCGCGATTTTGCCGCCGAACGCCTCGCAGCTTTCAAGGTGCCGCGCAAAGTCCTGATCCTGGACGAGATCCCGAAGGGGGCCACCGGCAAGCTGCAGCGCATCGGCCTCGCTGAAAAACTGGGTTTGGGGTAAGGGCGCATTATGAAAATCTGTATTTTTGGCGCCGGAGCTATCGGCGGTTATATGGGCGCGAAACTGGCCGAAGCGGGGGCGGATGTCAGCCTCGTGGCGCGCGGCCCTCATCTGGCTGCTATGCGCGAAAACGGGCTCCGACTGATCGAGGAGACCGGCGAGACGACGGTAAAGGTGACGGCCTCTGACAAGGCTGCGGACCTCGGACCACAGGATTATGTAGTCGTCACGCTGAAAGCTCATTCCGTGCCAGCGGTTGTGCCGCACATGCAGCCGCTGATCGGGGAAAACACGACGATTGTCTCCGGGGTCAATGGCGTGCCCTGGTGGTATTTCCACAAAATCGGTACCGATCTTGAGGGCACGCGTCTGGCTTCTGTCGATCCGGGGAACGCGCAGTGGGATGGTTTTGGCCCGGACCGCGTTCTGGGCTGCGTGGTTTATCCGGCGGCTGAGGTCGTCGAACCCGGTGTTGTCAAACACATTGAGGGCAATCGGTTTTCGCTTGGAGAGCCGGACGGATCAAAATCGGAGCGCGCACTGGCGTTGTCAAAGGCGTTGGCCGCTGCCGGGCTGAAAGCGCCGGTACGCCCCAAAATCCGCGATGAAATCTGGGTCAAACTCTGGGGCAATCTGTCGTTCAATCCCATCTCTGCACTGACCCATGCAACGCTTGATGTGCTGTGCACGGAGCCTGGCACGCGTGAGGTGGCGCGCAATATGATGCTTGAGGCGCAGACCATTGCGGAAAAACTCGGCGTCCGGTTCCCCATTGATGTGGATCGCCGGATCCGGGGCGGCGCAGAGGTGGGGGCGCACCGGACATCGATGCTGCAGGATCTCGATCAGCAGCGCCCTATGGAGATCGACGCGCTGGTCGGTTCAGTGCGTGAGCTTGGCCGTATTACAGACACCCCGACACCCACAATCGATACTGTGCTGGCACTGGTTAGTCTGAGGGGCAAACTGGCGGGTCTGTACTCATAGCGGGCCCACCAGCTGTGCACTCGTCGGCCAGGAACAGACTTCAGGACCGGGCCGCTCGTTGTCGTGCAGCTGATAACGGTATTCTCTCTGATCCCGGGGCCCGTAACGCGGACCCCGGGATACCAAAGCCAAGCTCAGCTTTCGGGATCCGCCAGCACGGCCTGGACATATTTTTCGATGTCGCCTGAAAGATCGGTATCGGCAAAACCGGCGCGCGCCCGGAACACCATGCCCTGGCGCAGATCAAAGAGAAGCCTTGCGCGGTCTTCGCTCGGGAAATCAGCGGGCAGGGTGCCCTTTGCGATTTCATGGTCAAAACGGGCTCTGATACGGGCGTCCGTTGATGTGATGGCGTCGCGCAGCATCCCGGCTGTGCCCTCCACATGGCCCGCACTGGTTGCCACGCAGGAAACGAGAAAGCACCCTTTGGCACCGCTTTCGTGATGCGTCGAGTAGTCGACGACGGCGTCAAAGAACGCGCGCACAGCTTTTCGGATGTCGGGCTCCGTTTCCAGCGCAACGAGGGGCGTGCAGGCATCGTTGGTCGCGTAACTTTTGATCGCTTCCAGATAGAGACCATGCTTGTCGCCGAACTCTGCGTAAAGACTGGGGCTGTTGATACCCATCGCATCTGTCAGCAGTTTCATTGATGCGCCTTCATATCCCTGTTTCCAGAACACACCGACAGCCCTGGCCAGGGTATCGTCGCGGCTGAATGTTTTCGGGCGGCCTGCTTTTTTTGTATCGCTCACTACAAAATACCTTGACGTTTCGCTTTCCGTGTATTTTATAACGATCAACACAAAACACAAGGATGCGAAAATGACATCTCTGAAGACACCAGCGGGGGCACAGTTCCCGGACATCAGGGTTTCCGGACCGGACGGCGCAGAACTGACACTCGGTAAGCCACAGGGCGGCCACGACTGGCAGATGGTCGTCGTGTATCGCGGTGCGCATTGCCCGATGTGCACGACCTATCTGAAAGAGCTGGAAACGCTTTTGCCGGAGTTCCACGCGCTTGGTGTGGATGTCATCGCGGTCTCCGCTGATCCTGAAGACAAAGCCCGTGATCAGCTCGCACTGATTGAGCCCGGCTATGCGGTTGGCTTTGATCTGAGCGTCGATCAGATGCACCGGATTGGCCTTTATTTGTCGGACCCGCGATCCCCTGAGGAAACAGACCGGCCTTTTGCCGAACCGGGTATTTTTGTGGTGAATGCGAACGGGCAGGTCCAGGTCACAGATATCTCGAATGCTCCGTTTGCACGGCCTGATCTCAGAACTCTGCTGGCCGGGCTTCGCTTTATCCGCAACCCGGAAAACAACTATCCGATCAGGGGAACCCGCGCTGCATAAGGCGCCGCCCCACCACCACCTGATATTCCTGTAACCACCTGAAAGGACAAGCTCATGCGCTTGACATCCGCCCTCTCTGCCGTTGCCGTGATTGTCTGTCTGGCGTCACCAGCTGTCGCCGAAACAGCTGCTCAGACCACAGCCCGTGAAAGCCTGAAAGCGTTCAATGACCGCTTCAATGAACTGGCCGCGACCCATGACGCGGCGGGTTTGATCGCTCTTTATGACGAGGACGTCTACTGGATTGCTCCCGCTGCGCGTCCGGCCCGTGGGCGTGACGGGGTTCCGCGTCAGACCATCACTTTCATGGCTGAGCACAAAGGTGCGCTCTCTCACACGATCGAAGACCTGTTTATCTCAGACGACGGCACCCAGGCCGTTATGAAAGGTGTCACCCGGGCGTCCGTTGAAAGCCAGGGTTTCGCGCTGGAAGGGTCATACATCTACGTCCTTGAACGGGATGACGAAGAGGCGCCGTGGCGGATCGTACTGGATATGTTCAGCAACTACGCGACGGAATGACCGGCATGTGCCCGGAACACCGGATCAGCAGGGAGAACCAATATGACTATGTCTGAAACCCACCCGAATGCTGCCGCCGTCCGGGAAACTCTGGACGGTCTGATACATGGCGTCTCGGGGCATTCTTTTGACGTGCTGGACAAACTGTATCACAGCGACATGCAGACCTATCTGCTGCTGAACAACGGCACGCTGATGCGCAATGACAAAAAAGGCTTCATGGCCTTTATCAAAGATAACATGGGCGTTCTGAAAGATGAGAATCCCTGGGTGAAATACCATCTGGTCGAAGCGGACGACACGCGTGGGCACATCATTGTCAGCCGCAGGAACGACGCCACCGGGCGGTATCAGCTGATATCGCTCAGCATTGATTTTGTGCTGGAAGAAGGCAGCTGGCAGATCATCCGCGAAGTCATCATGACACGCAGCGATGCTGAAGACGCCTAAAGACGCGGCTTTGGTCTGCGGGTATGTGGCCCCCCGCGCGGCGGACAGCGCTGCGGGGGAAGACTGCACGCGCGCTCGTGTTTTCGGGCTCTGTGGTGCCGTCCGTCATTCCTACCGCCGGTGAACCGGCCGAAACGGTTGCTCTCTCAAGGGCCATCAGCGAAAAATCCGCCTGGGCGCCAGCGCTACAGAAACGGCAAGGCCGGGCTCATCCGGATGTCTTCCTGTTGATCATCAGGCAATCAAACTCCACGGCCACATTGTCCAGATCTGCCACCTTTGAAAAAGCCGTCACGCCAAAACCGGCAGCGCGAAAAACCTCCAGTGACCGGGCAATATCGGGCATGCCTTCGTATATCGGCTGCATCGCGACTTCGGACTGCAGCGCGACGACCTGAGGCAGAATTCCTTTTGCGCCCGCGAAGACTTCAAGGTCAAAGCCCTGTGTGTCCAGTTTCAGGAAGATGCGTTCTGCACTGGCATCGGGCGTGATGTCGGCCAAAAGTCCGTCCAGCCGCTTCAGAGGGACAGTGACTTCCCTCTGCACCTGATTGGCCTGTTCGATCCAGCCTGCTGACTCTGCCGGTGGCAGAAAGGACGAAAAATCATCTGAGCGCATCACCTTCAGCTGCATCTCTGTATCGGCGGCACCAAGCGCCACAGGCATGATCGTCCAGTTGGGAATACCGGATGCCTTTTTACTCAGAAATTCATACAACTCGGGGATGGGTTCAAACGTCACAACAGGGCCACGATAGTCCGTGAACCTTTGGATGAAATCAAAGTACTGCCCCCTGTTCCCGCCCACATCGATGATCATGGTCGGTCTGGTCATCCGGAACAGCTTGTTGAGCTGGTAAGCATAGTGATGCCGCAGCACGGCGCTTTCCCTGTTTTTCACAAGGTTCCACCCCAGATGCCGGGATACTTTACTCAGGAAACGCTTCATTTCTGACCTTTGCCGGAGATTCCGGTTGCTGGTGCATTAGTTAATGCAGCGTCGCTTTGAGGAAAGGCATTGTGTGTCGGGCCCGCGATGCCGGGAGAATTGAAGGGTCCCGGGCACGGCAGCAGGAAAACGGATACCTGCCTGCGCGTGCCGCGCGCCGTGTTTCAGCGCGCGGCAGATTTTCCGGATCCGATCAGCCGGTCTGGCCGATGATGCCGTTCAGCGTGGCTGACGGGCGCATGACCGCAGCTGTCTTTGCGTTGTCCGTACGGTAGTAGCCGCCCAGTTCAGCACCAGGTCCCTGGACCGCCGCGAGCTCAGAAAGGATCTGGGCTTCGTTTGACGCCAGCGCTTCTGCTACCGGCGCGAAATGCGCAGCAAGGTCCGCGTCCTCGGACTGGGCTGCAAGTGCCTCTGCCCAGTACCGTGCAAACCAGTAGTGGCTGTCGCGGTTGTCCGGCTCACCCACTTTGCGCGAAGGCGACCGGTCATTGTCCAGAATGCCCTGTGTGGCTGTTTCCACTGCTTTGCCCAGGACCCGCGCCTTTTCGTTGCCACGTGCGTCCGCGAGGAAGATCAGGCTTTCGCCAAGGGCGCAGAACTCGCCAAGGCTGTCCCACCGCAGGTGGTTTTCCCCGACCAGCTGCTGGACGTGTTTGGGGGCGGATCCGCCGGCACCGGTTTCGAAAAGCCCGCCGCCGTTCATCAGTTTTACGATCGAGAGCATCTTGGCGGATGTCGCCAGCTCAAGGATCGGGAAGAGATCGGTCAGGTAATCGCGCAACACGTTGCCTGTGATTGCGATCGTATCCGCACCGCTGGTGATCGTTTCCAGCGACGCCCGCGTGGCCGCGCGGGGCGACATGATTTCAAACGTCCCTGCCAGGCCTTTCGCTTCGAGCACCGGTTTCACATAGGCAATCAGCTGTGCGTCATGCGCCCGGTTTTCATCAAGCCAGAAGATCGCCCGGCAGCCTTCTACCTTCTGACGGGAAATGGCCAGATTGATCCAGTCCTCGATCGGCGCCTTGCGGGCGGAGGAAGAGCGCCAGATATCACCCGCCTGCACCTCGTGCTGATGCAGAACCGTGCCATCGTCGAGGATCATTTTCACGGTGCCGGCTTCGGGGATCTCGAAGGTTGTCGGGTGCGAACCGTATTCCTCGGCTTTCTGCGCCATCAGGCCGATGTTCTGGACGGTGCCAGCGGTCGCCGGGTTCAGTTTGCCGTTTTCTTTGAAGAAGCTGATTGTTTCATCATAGACCGGCGCATAGCAATTGTCCGGGATGACACAGTTGGCGTCTGCTTCTTTGCCATCCGGTCCCCAGCCTTTGCCGCCCGCGCGGATCAGCGCAGGCATCGACGCGTCGATGATCACATCAGATGAGACATGCAGGTTGGTGATGCCCTTGTCGGAATCCACCATGTACATTGGCGGGCGTGCGGCCATGCAGGCGTCGATATCGGCTATGATGGCTGCGTTGTCCTTTACGCGCGCCAGCAGATCACCAAGGCCCGAGTTCGGGTTCACGCCAAGCGCGGCCATTTCGTCGCCGTGCTTGTCAAACACGGGTGCGAGGTATGCCCGGACCGCGTGACCAAAAAGGATCGGGTCGGAGACTTTCATCATCGTGGCTTTGAGGTGCAGCGAAAACAAAATGCCCTGTTCGCGGGTCTTTTCGATCTCGGCCGCGAGGAAGTCCTGCAGAGCTGCAGCACTCATAAAGGTGGCATCCACAACAGTACCGGCCGGATATTCGAGGCCTTCTTTGAGCACCCGCTCGCCGGTGGCCGTTTCGAGCACAATCTTTGCACCGGTGGCTTCCGCGAGGGTCGCGGAGGTCTCATTGGAGAAGAAGTCATTGCCGGGCATGGAGGATACATGCGTTTTGCTGTCGGCCGTCCAGTCGCCCATGCGGTGCGGATTGGCCTGTGCAAAGCTTTTAACGGCCTTTGCCGCGCGCCGGTCAGAATTACCCTCGCGCAGAACCGGGTTCACCGCGGAACCCTTGATCGCGTCATATTTGGCACGGGCGGCTTTCTCATCATCGGTTTGGGGTGCTTCCGGGTAATCCGGCAGGGCGAACCCCTGCGACTGCAACTCCTTGATCGCGCCCACAAGCTGCGGCACCGAGGCGGAAATGTTCGGCAGTTTGATCACATTGGCTTCAGCCGTTTTAACCAGGCGTCCAAGCTCGGCCAGATCGTCAGACTGCTGCTGATCGGGGCTCAGGTGTTCCGGGAACGCCGCCAGAATGCGCCCGGCGAGGCTGATGTCCTTTGTGCCAACGCTGACGCCGGCCGCACCGGCGAATTTCTGGATGATCGGCAGAAATGAAGCAGAGGCCAGTTCCGGGGCCTCGTCTACTTTGGTGTAAATAATATCGGACATGAGGTGCTCCTGATGACTAGAGTTGGCCCCCTGATAGTAGAAGCAGCCGGGAACGTCGACGGTATACCGTCGTATGCGACAATTATTCGTGCTGGCATGGGCCCGATCGCAGAATTTCGGCGGAAAATGACCGGAATCACGCGCCCGGCGGGGCGTGGGGCTCAGCCAGGACGGTCCGGAACGGCGAAACGGACCGCTGTCTGGCCTTTCCAAAGGCGTTTTGACGGCATCACCAGCATGGTGTTGTCCGCGGGCGTCGTGACCGGCGTGTCCCCGTCATGACCGATCAGTGTGCCTGCGTCCGGCAGGACTTCACCGCCGGTGAACGGCTGCGCGAACGTGAATGTATCGCTCTCAATCGTGACGGCCCGGGCCACGGTGTAGAACGACTGTTGCGGAACGGGATCGAGGGCGTCGACCCGGTCCTGCGCAATCGTGCCGGTTGCCGCCAGAAACCGCACCGTGGCCTCAACAGCCAGTGCGCCCGAAGATGCTTCCCAGTGTTGTCCGCATTCGATCAGCAGCGCTGTCTTCGTTGAATTCGGGTCATCAAAGGCCCCGTAGTCGCGCATGCGCCGGCCTGCGGCATGGCCCGCATCCCCCACGATCCGCTCTGGCACGCCCACCCGGGCGGCAAGGTCTTTGCTTTTCCGGTGGCGTCCGGACATCATCAGAGGCGGGGCGAGATGCTGCATGCTGTGGATGTCGAGAAGACAGTCGATGCCTTCAAGGGCTGGACGGACACGGCGTGCACGTTCGAGTTCAATGGAGGTCCGGTCACTTTCGAGAACCTCTTTGTCCCAGACGCGGTTCATGTCTTCGTCGAGCCACCGGGTGCGGTTCGGATCAGCCGAATCAAACGCGTGGTAAGCATCAACATTCATGAACGCCAGTGTCAGCGATCCGCACAGCGGCCTGATGTCTTCGCGGAACAGCCAGTCGAGCGCGATGACGCCGCAGGGCTCGTTACCGTGCACAACCGCGCTTACCATAACGTTGGGTCCGGGGAGGCCACTCCCGAACCGCCAGACATACGGGATCCCGGTATTGCCAGCGGCATAGGGTTCAATGTCGGGCGTTTCGAGTTCTACCGAATACTCATTTGGAATGTTGATTTGCGTCATTTCTTCGGATTTCCTTATGCAATGCCCAAATTAAGAGGAACGTCGTCATGACCGCACCAAAGATCGCCCTGCTTGGCGCCATCCTCGAATCCAACCGGTTTGCACCACCTGCCGCGGAAGATGACTTCCGCTCGCTGACCTGGCTCACAGGCGATGCGCTGATGCAGGAAGCCCGTTCGGACACCCCGAAACTGGCCACAGAATTCGCCGCGTTCGTGCGCGCGATGGATGCGACAGGCGACTGGGAGCCGGTCCCCTGTATTCTGGCGGCAAGCCATCCCGCAGGGCCGGTGCGCGCGGCGGTGATCGAAGAAATCATTGCGACGGCAGAAAACTTGCTGCGCGCGGCGGGTGCGCTGGACGCAGTCTATATCTGCAACCACGGCGCCATGGTGGCCGAACATGACCACGACCCGGACGGGCTGCTGACGGCCCGTGTTCGCGAGGTTGTCGGGCCGGATGTCCTCGTCGTTTCCACGCTGGATTTGCATGCAAATGTATCGCAGCGGATGGTGGATGCCTGTGATCTGATCGTGGGTTACCGGACCAATCCGCATGTGGATCAGATCGAGCGCGGGGAAGAGGCCGCTTTTGCGGTGCGGCGCATTCTGGCCTCGGGGACGCGGCCACAGATGGCCCATGTTAAACTGCCGCTCGTGCCGGCGTCGGTGACACTGCTGAGCGCCGAACATCCCTACGGCACTCTGATTGACACCGGACAACGGCGTCAGGCGGAATGCCGGGGTCAGATCCTCAACGTTTCCGTGTTCGGCAATTTCCTCTTTTCGGACACGCCTGACAACGGGCTGAGTATCGTTGTCACCGCGCGTGAAGACATCGGCGTGGCGAAGGTACTTGCGGACGAACTGGCTGGCATGGCGTGGTCTCTGCGCGGGGATTTTACTCGCAAACTGACCACGCTGGATGATGCGGTGGCCCTTGCACTGCAGGAAGGTTGCGCGCCGGTCATCTTTTCGGACGCCGGCGACAATCCGGGCGGGGGTGGCAGTGGCCGGACGACCGCCCTGCTGGCGGCACTGCATGCGGCCGGTGTCCTTGACTGCCTTATCGGTTCTTTCTGCGACCCTGAACTCGCCGCAGAGGCGCATCAGGTGGGGGTGGGCGGACGGTTTCAGGCGCGGTTCAACCGGTCGCGGGATGCTGAAGCGCCCTGGGCCCAATGGGATCTGCCTTTTGATGTCGAAGCGGAGGTCATTGCGCTCCACGATGGAGATGTTGTGGGAGAACAGGGGATGACAGCGGGCCGGCGTCTGGCGCTCGGACCATCTGCTGCGCTGCGCATGGGCGGCATAACGGTTGTGGTCATTTCGGACCGTACCCAGACTGCCGATCCGGTGTTTTTTCATATGTTCGGGCTGGATATTTCCGCGGCCCGCACGGTCGTGGTGAAATCCCGAGGGCATTTCCGAGCAGGTTTCGCAGACTGGTTCCCGGCGGAACAGGTTTTTGAGGTGGATACGCCCGGCCTGACCAGCCCGATGCACAGCCGCTGGCCCTTTGAGCACCTGCCGCGCCCTGCTTTTCCGATGGATCCGGGTGCAGAATGGAGCAGCGGCGGAGATCACTAGATGGGCTCCGAATACTTATGCGGCGGCGTGGTCAGTTTCACAAAGCTGATAAACTGTCTGGTCAGCTGTGTCGGGGGCACGCCGGACGGCAGCACAAAACTGGTTTCATAAGAACACGATGCGTCAAAGGGCCGGACTTCGACACCTTCCATGTCCTGTGACAGGAGCGGGAAGGGATTGATCAGCGTGACACCGAGACCTTCCCGGACCAGCTCCAGCGCCGCCATATTCGTCGCCGTCTCCGCAATCTGGCGCGGCTGGACCCCGGCGCGGGCAAATATCTGTTCTGTTGTGGCACGGGTGCCCAGCCTGCGCAGGAACTGGATCAGATCCACACCATCCAGATCCTGAGGTGTGATGGATTTCTTTGCAGCCAGCGGATGTCCGGTCGGCATCGCACAGACCGCGTGGCTGCGCCGCCACGGCATCAGCTGTACACCCGACCGCTGGATCATCCCACTGGTCAGGCCGAGGTCGTAGCGCAGATCAAGAATGCCCGAGACCAGAACGTCGGTTGCCTGGATGTCCAGCTGCACCCGCCGTCCCGGGTTGGCCTTCAGAAAGTTCGCAACACGCCGGATAATGAAGTGATGCGCCAGTGTCGGCGGGACGACCAGCCGCAGCGGTTCATCTTCGGGGGCGGCCCAGTCTGCGCCTTCGATCTGCGCCAGGGTCTCGAAAATCGGATCCAGTTTTCCGTTCAGCCTCAGCGCTTCATCCGTGGGTTCGATCCGTCCCGACCTGCGCACAAAGAGCGAGCGGCCGACGCGCGCCTCGAGCTGCGAGAGCGAACGGCTGACGGCCGACTGGGATACACCCAGCCGGCGGGCCGCACCGATCGTCGTGCCCGTCGTGACCAGGGCACGAAGCGATTCAAACTCGCGAAGCCGGTGTTTGTGTTCCGTCATGACCTTTGCATTCTTTCCAGCTTTGCGCCCGGACGCCATCCGGGGCACCGGATTGATCTATGCAAAAATGCATAGAATTGAGTATTGGCAATGATTTTTGTGGTAGCTAGCATTTGCTCAGGGCGCAAGGCCGGGTTCCGGATTCGGTCGAACAAAGCGCCAACTGAACAGGGAGCTTTTTGATGAAGAAGATTACAGCCGTGACAGCGGTCGCTGCGGGCATCATGGCGCTGGGCGCCGGCGCTGTCTCTGCAGAGAAGCTGGTCATCGGACTTTCGTCCGAGCCGACGTCTCTGGACCCGCATTTTCACAATCTTGGTCCGAACAATGCAATGTCGCGTCACATCTATGACCGACTGATCAATCAGGACGAAAAGCAGCGTCTTATGCCGGGCCTTGCCGTCTCCTGGGAGCCGATTGACGACCTGACCTGGGAGTTCAAACTGCGCGAAGGTGTCAAATTTCACGACGGCAGTGATTTTAACGCCGATGACGTGGTCTGTACCGTCGAACGCGCACCGGATGTCCCCAATTCGCCCGCGAGTTTCGGCACCTATCTCAAGGGCAAAACGGCGGTGAAGATTGATGATTACACCGTGCACTTTGTGACGGAGGAACCCTATCCGCTGATGGGGAACGACATCTCAACAGTGCCGATCATCTCGAACGAAGGCGGCTGCAGCGCATCGACCGAAGACTTCAATGAAGGCACCGCCTCTGTAGGTACAGGGCCGTTTGTCTTTGCGAGCTACACACCGGGCGAGTCGATCAAAATGACCCGGAACGAGGCATACTGGGGTGACAAACCGGAGTGGACGGAGGTGGAGTTCCGCCCGATCACATCCGGCCCGTCCCGCGTGGCAGCTCTGCTGGCTGGTGACGTCGATATGATTTCTGGGGTGCCGACTACGGACATCACTACACTGGAAGGCAATGATGAGATCCAGCTGAGCCAGGGTGTTTCCAACCGCGTCATTTATCTGCACATGGACCAGTTCCGTGAGAACTCGCCCTTTGTGACGGCCAAAGACGGGGGGGACATCAAAAACCCGCTGATGGATGTGCGGGTGCGCAAGGCGATCAGCATGGCGATCAACCGCGATGCCATCGTGGAGCGGGTGATGGAAGGTGTTGCCATTCCGGCCGGACAGCTTCTGCCCGAGGGGTTCTTTGGTGTGTCAGACAAGCTTGGTGTGGTCGAATATGACCCGGCAGGTGCCAAGGCGTTGCTGGCCGAAGCCGGTTATGCGGACGGGTTTGCCATGACAATCCATGGCCCGAATGACCGCTATATCAACGACGCGCGCATTGCTGAGGCAATTGCTCAGATGCTCACCCGTGTCGGGATTCAGACGGCTGTTGAGACCATGCCGCGTTCGGTCTACTTCGGTCGTGCCTCACGCGGTGGCGAGGATGGCCAGCCGGAATTCAGCTTCATCCTGGTCGGCTGGGGTGCGGGTTCGGGCGAAGCATCCAGTCCGCTCAAGTCGCTGATCCACACACATGACCCTGACCGTGGATTTGGTGCCTCAAACCGTGGCCGTCACTCCGATGCGGAAATCGACGGGATCATCGAGGAAGCGCTGCGCACAGTCGATGACGCTAAACGTCAGGACCTGCTTGCGGAGGCCACAGAAAAGGCCATCGACAATGTCGCGATCATCCCCACGCACTTCCAGGTCAACACCTGGGCTGCGAAAAAGGGGCTGCGTTATGTCGCGCGTACAGACGAGTACACGCTCGCAATCGGTGTCGTGAAAGAGTGATGCCGCTCTGCCGGGCCGCGCTGAAGCGGCCCGGCGACCACCTCTTCGGGGTTCATCTTCATGACGGTTTTTGTGATCCGCCGTATGCTTCAGGCGCTTCTGGTGGTGTTCCTGATGTCTTTGATCGTCTTCTTCGGCGTCAATATCGTCGGGGATCCGGTCTACATGCTGGTCAGCCCGGACGCTGATCAGGCAGACATCCAGGCCACGATTGAGCGCCTCGGCCTCGACCGCCCCATCTGGGAACAGTACATGCTGTTCCTCAAGGGGGCCGCACAGGGCGATCTGGGCAAGAGTTTCATCTTCGGAGAACCGGCCCTGAAGCTGATCCTGCACCATATGCCGGCCACGATGGAGCTGGCGTTCACGGCGCTCTTTCTGGCGGTGGCTATCGGTATTCCGCTGGGCCTTTACGCTGGCCTCTACCCGGACAGCAAGGTTTCAAAGGGGATCATGGCGACTTCGATCCTGGGCTTTTCGCTGCCGACGTTCTGGGTCGGGCTCATGCTGATCATCCTCTTTGCCGTCGAACTGGGTTGGGTCCCGGCCACCGGACGGGGTGATATCGGAACATTCCTGGGGATCCGGAGCAGCCTGTTCACGGCCGACGGCCTGAGCCACATTTTCCTGCCTGCCCTCAATCTCGCGCTGCTCAAGATTTCGCTGGCCATCCGTCTGACCCGGGCAGGTGTGCGCGAAGCGATGGGACAGGACTACGTCAAATACGCCCGTGCCAAAGGGCTTTCGACGCGCCGCATCATCTTTGTGCACGTCATGAAGAACATCATGATCCCGGTGGTGACTGTAATGGGCCTGGAGTTCGGGTCCCTGATCGGTTTTTCGGTTGTGACCGAAACGATTTTCGCCTGGCCGGGGATGGGTAAACTGCTGATTGACGCAATCCTGCAGCTCGACCGCCCTGTGGTGGTCGCCTATCTGATGATCATCGTGCTCTTCTTTGTCCTGATCAACCTGATCGTGGACATCGTTTATTCGCTTCTGGACCCGCGGGTCCGGCTTCAGGACCAGGGCGCATGACAGATACTGCAGCTTCAGACAGCCCCGCAGCGGCGACTGCCGTAGAAACACCGTTTCAGCGGTTCCGCGCTGAATTCTTTGAAGGCCGGATCGCCACGGTTGCTCTGGTGGTGCTTGGTCTGATCGTGATCCTTGCCATCCTGGCACCCTGGATCACGCCGCAGAACCCCTATGACCTGGCCCAGGTTGATGTTCTGGATGGCCGTTTGCCGCCCGGCTCTGAGGCTTTTGCGGGATACACTATGTGGCTGGGCTCCGATGGGGCGGGCCGCGATCTTTATTCCGCCATTCTCTATGGCCTCCGGATTTCCCTGACGGTCGGGCTGGCTTCAGGCGTTATCGCACTGCTGATCGGCATGGTGATTGGCCTGATCGCGGCCTATGCCGGCGGCCGGACCGAGGCTTTCATCATGCGGATCGTGGATCTGCAACTGTCCTTTCCGGCATCGCTGGTGGCACTGATGCTGGTGGCCGCACTCGGCAAGGGGGTCGACAAGATCATTCTGGCGCTCGTGGTCGCGCAATGGGCCTATTACGCCCGCACGGTCCGGGCAACAGCGCTGGTGGAGCGGAACAAGGAATATGTCGAGGCCGCCCAATGTCTGGGCCTGTCACGGGCGAGGATCGTTTTCCGCCATATCCTGCCGAACTGTGTGGCTCCGCTGATCGTTGTAGGGACGGTACAGACCGCGAGCGCCATCTCGCTCGAGGCGACCCTGTCCTTTCTGGGCGTGGGCCTGCCACAGACGGAACCATCGCTCGGCGTGCTGATTGCGAATGGTTTCGAATATATGCTTTCGGGCCGCTACTGGATTTCGATGTTCCCGGGGCTGGCCCTGTTGCTGACCGTGGTGTCGATTAATCTGGTGGGTGATCATCTGCGCGATGTGCTGAACCCGAGGCTGAAGAAATGAGCGCTGTTCTGGATGTCAGTGGGCTCAGAACCCATTTCTTCACCCATGCCGGCGTGGTCAAAGCCGTGGACGGCGTCGATTTTTCCGTCGCCCGTGGAGAGATCATGGGGCTTGTGGGCGAATCCGGGTCAGGCAAATCCATAACCGGCTTCTCGATCCTGGGACTGATTGACCAGCCAGGGCGCATCGTTGACGGGTCGATCCGGTTCAACGGAGATGAAATCGCGAATGCGCCCGAGGACATGTTGCAGCGTTTGCGGGGCAACCGCATCTCGATGATTTTTCAGGACCCGATGATGACGCTGAATCCGGTTCTGCGCGTGGACACGCAGATGATGGAAGCGATCAGAGCCCATGAGAAAGTCGACAAAAAAGAAGCCTGGGCGCGCAGCCGCGATGCGCTGGGCCTGGTCGGGATTCCGTCGCCGGAGGAACGCCTGCGCGCCTATCCGCATCAGTTGTCCGGAGGGATGAGACAGCGGGTGGCCATCGCAACGGCCTTCCTCAACAAGCCGGACCTGATCATTGCAGATGAGCCGACGACGGCGCTGGACGTTACCATTCAGGCGCAGATCATTCACGAAGCGCAGAAACTCACAAAACAGACGGGCACGGCGATGATCTGGATCACCCATGACCTTGCCGTTGTGGCCGGGCTCGCGGACCGGATATCGGTGATGTACGCGGGGCGTATTGTTGAGCAGGGGGGAACCGATGATGTCATCGACCGGCCGCTGCACCCTTACACACGGGGGCTTCTGGGGTCCGTGCCCGGTGCCAACCGGCGCGGAGGCCGTCTTTATCAGATTGAGGGGATGACACCGAACATGCTCGCGCTTCCGAAAGGGTGTGCCTTTGGCCCACGCTGCACGGCGCGTACGGAGGCCTGCAGTCAGCAGCCTGGTGTCGCAGACATCTCGGAAAGGCGGCTGAGGTGCTTCAACCCGCAGGGCCTTGTGGAGGCTGATCCATGACCGCGCCGCTCGTTGAAATCCGCGATGTCTCCAAACGGTTTGTGCGCCGGCTGGATCTGGCCGGCAGGATCGCACAACGTCTGGGCGCCGATATCCATGAGGAAACGGTACATGCGGTGGAGGGTGTCAGCCTGTCGATTGCGCCGGGTGAAGTCCTTGGTCTCGTAGGCGAGTCCGGCTGTGGCAAATCCACGCTGGGTCGGGTGGTTGCAGGTATTCACGCCGCCAGCGAAGGCCACATGCTGTTTCAGGGCAGGGACGTTGCCGGGCTGAGCGGGGCGGAAAAGCGCGCCGCGACCCTTGCCATTCAGATGATCTTTCAGGACCCTTTTGCCAGTCTGAACCCCAGAATGAGGGTCGAGGATATCATCGGCGAAGCGCCGTTGATGCACGGGCTTGTCATTAAGGCTGACTGGTCGGGATATGTCGACGACATCATGCGCAAGGTGGGGCTCGATCCATCGCTCAAACGGCGTTATGCGCATCAGTTCTCGGGCGGGCAGCGCCAGCGGATCGGGATTGCCCGCGCGCTTGCGGTCCAGCCGGAATTTCTGGTCTGCGACGAAGCCATCGCCGCACTTGATGTCTCCATCCAGGCGCAGGTCATCAATCTTTTCATGGACCTGCGCGAGGAACTGGGGCTGACCTATCTCTTTATCAGCCATGATCTCAGCGTTGTGGAACAAATCGCGGACCGGGTGGCGATCATGTATCTGGGCCGGATTGTCGAGATCGCGCCGACTGAAGAAATTTTCGCGGACCCACGACACCCTTACACCCGGGCACTGCTCGCCGAGGCGCCGCGACTGGATCAGCGCAAACGGGCGTTTACGCCGATTGAGGGGGAGATCCCGTCGCCGCTTGATCCGCCATCCGGTTGCGCCTTTCACCCGCGCTGCCCGCTGGCGCAGGACATCTGCCGCCGTGAAGTACCGGTGCTGCAGCCCGGCCGCGACGGTCGTGACACCGCCTGCCATCTGGAACATGAGACCACAGCGCCGCAGAGCGCCTGAAACGAAGTGGACAAAGCAATGCAGAATTCAGATCCGATCTGGGACCACGTTGACCGCCACCGGGAGGCATTCATCGGCCTGTCGGACCGGGTCTTTGACACGCCCGAAACCCTTTATGCCGAACACGCATCGGTGGCTGAGCACAAAAAGATGCTGGAACACTATGGGTTCCGGCTGACCGAAAACGCGGCGGGTATTCCGACGGCCGTTGTGGGCGAGGCCGGTGACCAAGGGCCGGTGATTGCGATCCTCGGAGAGTTCGACGCGCTGCCTTACCTCAGCCAGGAGGCCGGGGTTGCCGAACACCAGCCCATCGAGGATGGCGGCAACGGGCACGGATGCGGGCATAACCTGCTGGGCTCTGCGGCCCTGTTGGCGGCAACTGCGGTTAAGGAATGGCTGGAACTCAACGGTATCAAAGGCCGCGTCCGGTACTATGGATGCCCCGCTGAGGAGGGGGGTGCCGCGAAAACCTACATGGTGCGCGAGGGACTCTTTGACGATGTGGATGCTGCAATTTCATGGCATCCGGCCACGTTCACCGGGGTGAACGAAGCAAACTCACTGGCCAATACGCGGATCGACTTTACGTTCCACGGTAAGGCCGCGCATGCTGCAGGTGCTCCCGAGCTGGGTCGCTCGGCGCTGGATGCCGTCGAACTGATGAACATCGGTGTGAACTATCTGCGCGAGCACATCCCTGACGCAGCTCGTGTGCATTACGCCTATCTTGATGCCGGTGGTGTGGCCCCCAACGTGGTGCAGTCGCGGGCGGTCGTACGCCAGCTGGTGCGCGCCAGTTCTCTGCCCGAACTGAACGATCTGATCGCCCGTGTGCGCAAAATTGCTGATGGTGCGGCGCTGATGACGGAAACCCGCGTCACCAGCCAGGTGTTTTCCGGCGTGTCCAATCTGCTGGGGAACCGTCCGCTGGAAGAAACGCTGCAGGCCGAACTTGAAAAGCTGGGGCCGGTTGCGTTCGATGCGGTCGATGAGGCGTTTGCCCGTGACATTCAGAAAACGTTGACGGCCGCCGACATTGATACGACGTTCAAACGGATCGGAGCAAAGCCGCAGAAAGACCTGGCGCTGTGCGATTTTATCGCGCCGCTTGACCGTCACAGCGATGGTGGAGAGGGGTCAACCGATGTGGGCGACGTCAGCTGGGCGGTGCCGACCGTGCAGGCGCGCGTGGCCACCTGTGCCATCGGCACGCCCTTTCACACATGGCAGACAGTGGCCCAGGGCAAGGCCCCCGCAGCGCACAAGGGCATGATCTATGCAGCCAAAGCGATGGCCGCGACAGCGTGCCGGCTCATCGAAACTCCGTCTCTGATCGATACGGCACAGCAGACGCATCGGGACCACCTGGAAGCCATGCCCTATACCTGTCCGATCCCGGATGATGTGAACCCACCGGTGTGAGGGAGCTTTTGTGACGCGTGACACTGCCATCAACGGTATCTCGGCCTATTTTGACGAGGGCCGCTTTGTCGACGACCTGCGCGACCTGGTAGCTTTTGAAACCGAAAGCCAGGACCCCGCTCAGGCGGTGGAACTTACCCGTTATCTTAGAGAGGCGATAATCCCCCGGCTGGAGAGTATGGGGTTCACCTGCACGATCCACCCTAACCCCGCGACAGGCTCCGGTCCGTTCCTTTTGGCCGAACGTATTGAGGACGCAGGCCGCCCGACCATCCTGAGCTACGGGCACGGCGACGTCATCCGCGCACAGACAGCCGACTGGCGCGAGGGTCTGCATCCCTTCCGCCTCGTGGAGGAGGGTGACCGCCTCTACGGGCGCGGCACCGCCGATAACAAGGGGCAGCATCTGATCAACCTCGCGGCGCTGCGCGCGGTTCTGGATGCGCGCGGATCACTGGGCTTTAACTGCAGAATTGTTCTGGAGACCGGCGAGGAAACGGGCTCTCCGGGCCTTGCTGAATTCTTCGAGGCCAACCGGGACGCGCTGGCCGCTGACGTGCTGATCGCCTCGGATGGACCGCGTCTGCAACCGGACACCCCAACGATGTTTATGGGCGCGCGTGGGGGCATTTCCTTCGATCTGATTGTCGATCTGCGTGAAGGCGCGCATCATTCCGGCAACTGGGGTGGGCTTCTGGCGGACCCGGCGATGATCCTCGCTCAGGCGCTGTCGACGATCACGGACGCGCGCGGGCAGATCCGTGTCCCCGAATGGCGTCCCACCAGCCTGACGGATGACATACGCCGTGCTCTGAGCACTCTGCCCCTTGAAAACGATGAAGGCCCGGATATTGATGAGAACTGGGGTGAAGAAAACCTGACGCCCGCCGAACGGGTATTCGGATGGAACAGTTTTACGGTTCTGGCCATGCACAGCGGTGTGCCCGAAGCCCCCGTCAACGCGATTTCAGCGCATGCGCGCGCGGCATGTCAGCTTCGTTTTGTCGTCGGTACGGATCAGGATGATGTGCTGCCCGCCCTGCGCCGGCACCTCGATGCGCAAGGCTTTCAGTCTGTGCAGATTGTGCCGCATGACCGTGGCTTTTTTGATGCTACACGCCTGCCGCCGGATCACCCCTGGGTGGATTTCGTGGCGCGCGTACTCGAAGAAGCCACAGGCAGGCCGCCGCACATTCTGCCGAACCTCGCAGGCTCGTTGCCCAACGAAGTTTTCGCCGACATCCTGGGGGTTCCCACAGTCTGGGTCCCGCATTCTTATCGCGGATGCTCGCAGCACGCGCCCAACGAGCACATGCTGAAGTCGGTGGCGCGTGACGCCCTGATTGCGATGACGGCCCTCTTCTGGGAAATCGGCGAGGCAGCCCCGGCCAGCACTTAACGCGTGACGCCGCAGGTGCGCAAAAGGCGAAGGCCGTTGCTATTCCCGCGCGCTGCCGCTGATGTGCCTGTCCACCTGTCGCTGTACCATCCCGGCAAAATGCCCAAAGTCCGGCGTTTTCATCCCCGCTCTTTTCCCGGCCTCATCGAGATAACGCACGGCAATAATTGCCTTCAGGTTCGGGTTTTTCTCAAAGGCTTTGACTTCGGTCTGCGTCATCGGTCCGCCCTGCAGTTTGAGGGAATGAACGGATGCCTCGGATAGGCGGCTGAAATAGTCTGTCCGTGTCGCACAGAGGTAGCGTTTGGCCGCAACGTGATACCGGCAGCAGTCCGTTACCACCGGCGGAAAAAACTGCTCCAGCACCTGGGCGCCTGCGTCCTCATGGTGGCGGTCTTCGGTGTCCTCCATCGTGAAGGTGCCGAACTCACTGGTGAAATGTCCGATGTCGTGCAGCAGGGCCGCAACAATGATCTCCTCGGACTGGCCATTCTGCTCGGCGATGGTCGCGGCCTGCAGCATGTGCTCGCCCATCGTGACGGGTTCGCCGAGGTATTCCTCGCCGCCACGGCGGTCAAAGATCGAGCCGATGAAGTCCACGATTGTGTCCGGTGTCAGAGCACCTGCATGCCCGGTCATTCCGCGGCCTCCCTCCGGTTATCGCGCGCCAGGCTGTCGCGGGTGGAGCGCACCCCGTCCATATCCGCGTAGCACCCCTGGAGCCACCGGTTGCCCGCACCGGAATATCCCTTGCGGGCGTGCAGCACGCGGGTGTTGTCGACCACAAAAGCGTCACCCGGGTTCAGCCGGAACGTCACCTCCATTGCCGGATCATCAATGATCTCGCCCAACCGGCGATAGGCAGCATAGTAATCCTGCATCTTCTCAAACGGCACATCCGTGATCGCTGCGCAGGAGCGGTTGTTGAACCGGATCCCCGTCAAAGCGCCATCAGGGGCGAGTTCGATCATTGGCCGGCGCGCGGTGAGGCGGACACCGGCTTCGCCTGCGTATTCAAACCGCGCACAACAATCCGCCAGCAGGTCAAAGCCTGCGGGGTCTTCGTAGCGCAACCGCAACGCGGCGGCGAACCCGTCCACCACCATGTTTTCGCCCCCTGTTGCGGAGTTTTCGAGGCAATGCAGAACCTGCACCGTGGGCACCGGATCACGGTAGGGATTGTCGGTGTGTGCCTGCAGACCAAGCCCGGTATAGGCGAGATTTGTCGGATTGACCTCGGTCCGTACCTCGAAGAGGCGGCCATAGTTGGTCTCCCGTACATGGCCAAAGAGATCAACGATCCCGAACAGGGCCTCCGGCTCAGCCGGGACATTTCCGACCCGCGCGAATCCATATCGCACAATGTTGTCGAGCCAGCCGTGCAGTGCATCGCTTCCGCCCTGCAACGCCCGAAAGTCCCCGTCGGGCAGATTGTGAGCCAGCGCGGCATCCCAGGGTTCCACGTCAGGCAGGAGCCAGCCGCGACCTTCGGGCGGAGCCCGGTCATAGGCATGCGCCGCAAGCCAGGCTTGATCAAATGATGTGACATGGCCATCCGGGTCAAAGCGGACTTCGAGATTTCCGCCGGCACCGACCTGCGCGGCACCGATCTTTGTGTCAGCGGGAATGTCGCGCAAAGTGATCAGGCGCTGTCCGTTTTCCGGTGCGCGTGTTTTCTCATCCTGTGCGTTGTCGCGAAGCCACACGGCATGAAACCGTCGGGATCCGGAAGTACTGCGCATTGTGAGAAAGGTGCCGGACGGATCAACCGTGACTGACGGCATACTGTTTTCCTTCGGTGATGTTGTTCCAGGTGGAGTTTCCTGCAGCTGGTGCATAAGTTCAAATCAGGAATAATGAAGCTGAGGCGCTGATTGGTTTATGCATGATACCCGCCTGCCACCACTGGAATGGGTCCGCGCGTTTGAGGCTGCCGCGCGGCTGGGCAGCTTCACGGCTGCTGCCGACGAAATTGGTCTGACGCAGGCTGCGGTCAGCCAGCGCATTGGCCAGCTGGAAAAACGGCTGGGTGTCGGGTTGTTTCATCGCAGGCCCCGTAACATCTCCCTGACAGTCGAGGGGGAGGCCTGGCTCCCGCACGTCCGGCACGCGCTGGATGGCCTGCGGGACAGTACCGAAGCGGTCTTCGGCGCGGGTCAGAAGCGCCTTACCGTGTCTGCCAGTCAGTCCGTTATTGATCTGTGGCTGATGCCCAGGCTTGCGCGGCTGCAGTCGATGGTTGCGGCAGAGCTCTCTGTCAGGACGCTGGTGCTTGGGGCGCATGACGCGCCCGGGGACGATGTGATCGGGATCCGCTACGGCACAGGTGACTGGCCGCATCCCTTCCGGGCGCGCCTTTATGCTGAAGCGCTCGCACCTGTCGCCGCCCCTGCACTGACCCACCGATCAGGTGCCTGGACAACATGGCCCCGCATTGCCTGCGCCGGCCCGCGTCCGGGGTGGCCCGCACTGGGCGTCCGCCTTCGGCATACCCACGACCCCGGTGCCGCAGCTGCGGTTTGACACGCAGCTCTCCGCGATCAATGCGGCAAAGGCCGGGCTCGGCGTGATGCTTGCATCGCTCCCGCTTTGTGGGGCGGCTCTGGCCTCGGGTGATCTGATCCGGCTTGATGAGCGCTCTCTGCCGCATCACGAAAGCTACTGGCTGCTTGCCGGCCCGAATGCCATATCCCGGCGTGAATGGACGGCGCTGGCTGCGCTGGTGGACGTTTGATTGAACCATGTCGCATGCCGCGACACGCGGGGTGTGTTTCTGGTGCAGGGAACGCCAGGTATTGCGACGTGGCAGTCGGTGCTGGCTGAAGTCCATCCGCCGATTATCAGCAAACGCTTTTCGGTTTTCGCTGTCGCCACAGCCCTGTCCCAAAGCTTTTCTTGCTTCTGAAACAGAGCAGCACTGAAAACGCCCGCGTCTGAGTTGGGCGCGGCGGCGGACGGATCAATGAGTGCGCCGGGCGAATATTCAGTGGCGCGCCTTGCGTGTCCGAATGTTGTGCAGTCGCTCCTTCGGTTCCTGCCAGGGCGTCCGTGAGCAATTCAATCGTGCGGTCCTCGCCCTGCAATCCTCATCAAATCCTCACGCGACGATCAAGCTTCGCTGCGCATGCGGGCCTATCCCGGTTCAGAGAGGGCAATGCGTCTTCGTTTTGCTCAGGACGTCGAAAACATTTCAGGGAAAAGTCTATGACAGGAAAGTTGGTTTTTGGTGCTTGCATTCTGCTGGCACCCGGTGTCGCAGGCGCCGCAACGCTCAGCGCGGTCGCAAAGGCGCGTGTCAGCACAGCGGACATCAGTGCAGGGGAATATCTGACAGAGGTCGTTGATACCGCAGACGGTGCAACGGCTCAGGGCATAACGGCGGATGTTTCTGAACTGGCAGGCGATGCATTCGCCCATGTTTCCTCTGATCCTTCGGAGTTCACCTTCAGGCTTTCTTCTGCCGCGCGCGCACCGGTTGCTGAGACCGATGCTATGGTTTATGCACGTGCCCGCTCCGGGATTACTTCGGAATACAGGGCCGTTGGCAGTGGGGTCTTTCATGTGGATCTCGCAGTTTCTGCAGCCTCTTTCGTGACGACAGATCGCGCTGATGGGGTGCCGCTGGCGCATGTGTTTGCAGGATTTGAAATCACAGCCCCAGATGTTGTGTTTACGCGCCGCGTGTCTAACACCGATCCGTCCAGCCCGTTGGCTGGCCTGTTTTCAGGCGCTGACACGGGCGTAATCTCCGGTTCTGTATCGGTTGAAGACGGTGACCCGATCATCCTGCGCCTGTTCGGTGTGGCGGACACCGGTGAGTACCCGCAGTCCGGTTCAGAACGGGATGCCAACGCGTCTTTCTTTTCAGCGACCTCCCGTCTCTTTGGCGGCGCGTCGCTTCGTGCAGAAGGGTTCGACCTTGTGCCGGTTCCGGACCTGCCGGCCCCTGTGCCGCTGCCCGCAGGGTTTCCGCTTTTTGATTGCAGGACTGGCGGGCCTTGCAGCAGCACGGATGCGCCGCCTGGCTGCCCGGGAAACAATCTGAGGAAAAGGAGCCAACGATGACCAGACACTTTACAATCGACCCCTGTGAAGCCCTCCTCGACCGGCCGGTCTGGAATGCTCTGATGTCCAGGTTGTCGGACATCAGCATTCCGGCCGGGTCGGCCCGGATGATGCATGAAGATACCAGCCCGCTGGCAGCGGCAGCCAGCGGATCGCAAATCGATATGCAGGAATTTGCCGCAATGGTTGCGCACAAAGGAGCGCCAGTCCTTACCCTGGAGCGCGAAACGCCGGTTTGCCCCCTGTTGCAGGGTCCGAAAGAACGGGTTGGTGGCGTGCAGATGATCGCGGTACGCCCCGCGACACCCAAAGACCGTTACAGGATTCATGAGCTGGGGCCGGACGATGCCGCTGAAATGTTTGACCTGGCTGCGCGGACAAAGCCGGGCCCGTTTGAACGGAACACGCATACAATGGGTGATTTTATCGGTATCCGGCGGGCCGGGCACCTCGTGGCAATGGCCGGGCAGCGCCTGAAGCTCCCCGGCTATACCGAGATCAGCGCTGTTTGCGTAGACAGCGGGCACCGTGGTTGCGGCATGGCTGCAGACCTGATCCGGCATATGTGCCAGCGCATCATAGCGGAGGGCGATGTGCCTTTTCTGCACACCTATGCGAACAACCGGACCGCCATTGAACTCTATGAACACTTGGGGTTTGAGATCCGCACGCAAATGGAGGTCGCACTCTGGTAGGCTTGGGTGCAGGAGAGGGCCGCGTCAGGTTCGAAGCTGGCAATACTGTTGCGCACGCAGACCAGCTCTGAACGCGGATCGCGGGCGTGGCTCAGTCCGAACTCAAACCCGGCGGGGACCGTCGTGCGCCCTTTTGAACAGGGAAATTGCAAAAACTCACGGCAATAAACAGGTCCGTGTGAAGTGCTTCACAGCCCGCAGACGTCACACCACGTAAACAACGCAAAGCACTGGAAAGGAGATATGCCATGGGCAACAGAGTTTACTATGATCAGCCGCGTTCGGCAGCAGGGCGCGATGTGACGCCCCATGAGGGGGCTCAGAGCCGGAGCATGCGTCAAGGATAACTGCGGACAGTTTTCGCGGGTCCGAGCTCTGCTGGCGTCAACGTGAAATCTGCTCTTCTGGAAGATCGCAATCGGTGGTAGCGACAAAGTATTATGCCGCCTGCCGCACCCCCATCCTATTCAACTGTATCCGGTGGATTTATCGCGGACTGGTTGTCTGCGCTGGAGCCTCTGTGTTCCGCGGCGCAATTCCGATCGTTGCTGGAACGCTCTGATCTGTCTGCTGACCAGGACCAGCACAGCCGTGTGACGCTGGACCAGATCGTGGAGCTCTACCGGCTTGCAGCTGTAGAAACAGGCGACGAAATGATGGGCCTGTGGAGCCGCCCCATCCGGCCGCGCGCGCTTCAGCACCTGCTGACATCCGCGCGCGAGGCGACGACACTGCCGTCGGCGCTCTACCGGTTTTCGACATTCTGGAATCTGCTTCTTGATGACTATCAGTTCTCTCTGGCGGAATCCGGCGCAACTCTGACTCTGCAGCTGAACCCAAAGACAAAACAGTCACCGCAGCGTTTCGGGCATATGCTGATCCTGAAACTGGCGCATGGTCTGACCTCCTGGCTGGCGCGGCATGAAGTGCCGGTCCGGGAGGTTGCCTTTGCATTCTCATCCCCCGCGTTTGCAGAGGATTATGCGGTCATCTTTCCTGCGCCGGTGCGTTTTGAACGTGATGCGAGCGCGATCTCGTTCGATCTGAACAGCCTCCGACCGGTGCACCCCCGTGGCGCAACCGACCTCGACCTGTTTCTGACGAACGCACCGCGGGACTGGATCTTTACGAAGTCACAGGACCATACACAGTCGCTGCGGGTTCGTGGTCATCTCAGCCAGATTGGCTGGGAGAAGGCGGATCTGAACGGAACCGCACAGGCACTGAACGTGACGCCGCGCACGCTGATCCGGCGTCTTGAAGCGGATGGAACGTCCTTTCAGGCGATCAAGGACGGGTTGCGTCGTGACATCGCAATCCGCCATCTGCAGGTGGGTCGTCTCACAACCGAGGCTGTGGCGCATGAGGTCGGTTTTTCGTCGGCAGCAAACTTCCACCGGGCCTTCCGGCGATGGACCGGCAGCACGCCCGGAGCCTATCGGCGGCACACGTCAGCACGGGCGTGATTTTGTCACTTTAGGACAATTCACTGTCATTGCGCGAGATGGCCGGACCGGTGGAGTTCATGCCAGAGTGCTTAAAATATAGAAACAGGTTCACTTTCTGGCCGCGCCTGCATGCCGTGCCACAGAGGAGCTTTGGCGAAACCAGACATTTCATTCTGAAGGATTATCTGTGATGTCGGAAAGACTTGATACCATTCTCGCCGCGGCCCGCGACCACGCGGAGAACGTCATCATGCCAACTATAACGGACTGGAATGTCGCCGGGACGTGGCCGCGCGATGCTTCCGACAAGGCTGGCGCTGCCGGGTTGACCGGCCTCTATGCTCCGGCAGAATGGGGCGGGCAGGGGCTTTCACTGGCTGAAGGGATCCAGGTCTATGAACAACTTGGTCTGGGTGACGGAGCTTATGCATTTGCCCTGTCGATGCACAATATCTGTACCTTTGCAGGCTGCGGGTATGGCACGGACGCATTCCGCGAGGCCTGGGCCCGCGATCTGACCTCAGGGCGGAAACTGGCGAATTTCGCGCTGACGGAACCGCAATCCGGGTCCGACCCGATGAAGATGTATACCCGCGCGACCATCAACGGTGACGGCACCTGGACGATCAGCGGATCCAAAGCCTGGGTCAGCCTCGCCGGGGAAGCCGACATCTACTTCACGGTTGTGAAGACCAGCGATGTGCCCGGCCACGGTGACATGGCGATGATTGCCATTCCGGCGGATGCTGCCGGGATCAGTTTCGGCCCGCGCTATGAGACGCCGTCGTATAATTTCCTGCCGATGTCCGAGATGTATCTCGACCGCGTTGTGGTGAGCGAAGACAATATCATTCTGCCGGTTGGCCAGGGCCTTCAGGGATCCCTGATGGCGATCGACATCGCACGGGTGTCCATCGCTTCCGGATGCTGTGGTTTGATGCGGTCAGCTCTTGATACCGCGTTGTCCTATTCGAAAAACCGCAAGATGTTCGGCGGCAGCAATCTCGACCTGGATGGTATTCAGTGGATGCTGGGTGAGGTCGCAACCGATCTGGAAGTATCCCGCCTGCTCTATCGTCGGGCGGCAGAGGCGCTGGGCTCACCCGAGGGGCCGCTGATGGCGGCTCATGCCAAACGGTTCGTGCCCGATGCGGCCGTCAGGGCGGCAAATACCTGTACCCAGGTTCTGGGCGGGATGGGGCTGTTGCAGCCATATGGACTGGACAGGCTGTCACGTCTTGCGCAGATGCTGCGCATTGTGGATGGCACCACAGAGATCAGCAGGGTCGTGATCGGGCGCGCCCTGAAGAAACGGGCGGCCGGACTGCCGGATCTGCCGGTCCCGCGCGGATTTGGCGAAGCGGCTGCAGAAAAAACAACGGTCGCCGCCGAATAAGAACCCCGCCCTCTTTTCGGCGGGCAGGGCAGCCGGCGTATGCCGGCGAAGTCAGATCTTTGCGCGCCGGGAGCTGGTGCCATGCCACCCGCACCCGGCGTTATGGCGTCAGGCGGCCGCGAGACTTTCGCCGGGTTTTGACAGCGCAATCACTGCTATCACGGCGGCACCGTTCACCAGATAGAATGCAGCATCCAGGCCGGAGAAACCCAGCAACATCGGCAGTGCAACAAAAAGAAGGCCAACAGCAAGGTCAACGGCCAGATGCAGTCTGTAGGGGAGTACGCGGATCACGCCCAGATGGTGATCAGTCAGAAGTGTGAGCAGAAACGCTGCCACACCGACGGTGGGCGCGATGAACAGGGCCAGCGGATGGGACTGGCCGAGGCCGAGCAGAAATGGCAGGGCGATCAGAGCCAGGGCAACCGGATAATCAAGCCAGGCATGAATAGTTTTTGTGACGAAACGCATGTTGGTGTCCTTTTGCGGGTTTCAGAGTTGTGCGCTCGGGCGCTGATGCAAAAGGTAGGTCGGTGAATTCGGACGTTGTAGTTCAGTAAGTTCGGAAAACATGACAGCTCGTCCGGAAGTCCGGATTAAATGTTAGGTTGCGGTCCCTTCACCACCGCTGGACCGGAATGCCGCCGGCGACTGGCCGATTTCTTTCTTGAAGACTCTGCTGAATGAAGATTCCGAGGCGTAGCCTGTCAGAACGGCCGTTTCTGCCACGGACAGCCCGTCTTTCGCCAGTGCGTCGCGTGCAATCTGCATCCGCCATGAGGTGACGTAGGACATGGGCGTGACGCCGATACGTGACGAGAAACGTTCCGCAAAACCGGTTCGTGACAGTCCGGCTTCGCGCGCCAGAGTTCCGACCGTCCAGTCGGAGGCCGGCTGACGGTGAAAAGCGGTCAGCGCCCTGCCTATGTTCGGGTCGGCGAAACCGGCAATACCCTGTTCGTTCTGCGGAGACTGTTCGATATGCGCCCGGATCGCCTGAGCAAAGATTGCCTCGGACATCTTGAGCGCGATCAGGTCGCTGCCAAGGCGAGCCTGTCCGGCCTCGGCGCCAATGACGCGCAGGGTTGCATCCAGCCAGGGGCCAAGATCATCACCATAGCCGCGCAGGTGGATCACCGGAGGCAGGCGGTCGAGGATAATGTGACGGGACCCTTCGGCCAGCGCAAAGTGTCCGCAGATCAGCTGTGTGTCCTGAGTTGATCCGTTGCCGCCCCAGACGAGAGTCCCGTGTCCGGAAAATCCGGAGCGTTCGAGCACATCATCAAGAGGTAGCACAGCATCGGGTCCGGAATGCCGGCAGGACAGTGTGTGACCCGCGCCGTGTGGAATTATCACAAGGTCGCCCTGAGCCACCGCAACCGGTTCAGACAGGCCTTCGACCCGGATCAGCGCGTCGCCGCGATGCGCATAGTGAAAGCGCGCGACATTGCTGAACGCCGGCACCCTGACGCCCCAGGGCTCGGTGAAGCTTGTGCGGAAATACAGCGTTCCTTCGAACGAGAGGCGGGTCAGGATATCACTCAGAAGGTCCAGCATAGGTCTGAGAGTGCGCCAGATGGCCCGCTCAGTCCAGAGCGGTGGACGATCCGTCATGAATTCCGGACTGCCCGGCATTCAGACGCCAGAAACAGCATGCAATGACAGAACCGTTGAAAACTTTCACAGGAGCTGAACATGAAAAAGATAACCCTGATTGCCGCTGTGGCCATCGCGTCGGTGGGCTTTGCGGTACAGGCGGAGCAGCAGATGAACGATCTGGAAATCGCGCATACTGCCTACACGGCAGGTGGGCTGGATATCCGTTATGCCCATCTTGCCCTGGCTGTGTCGGAAAACGCCGAAATCCGTGCGTTCGCCGAAACCATGATCCGGGACCACTCTGCGGTAAATGACGCGGCGGGCGCTCTGATTTCGGAACTGAACGTGACACCTCAGGACAACGACCTCAGTCGCGCGCTGGTGGCCGGCGCTGCCGCCAAACGCGCGGAGCTTATGGCACTGTCCGGTGCTGAGTTCGACTGTGCCTATGCGACGAACGAACTGGGGTATCACCAGGTGGTCAACAAGACAGTCGCAGAGAGCTTCATCCCGGCGGTCACGGTCGCGCCGCTCAAAGCACTGCTCGAAGACGCACTTGTGACTTTTCAGGCGCATGAAAAACATGCCGAACACATGGTTGCGGCGCTGCAATGCGACGGGTGAACCCTTTCTCAAGGCGTCTTTTCTGGCAGGGGCTGGGCGCAAGCCTGGCCCTTGTCACCACCCGACGTGCAGTCAGTACGCACGAAGGCACTCATGTTGTGGATGTCAAAGTCTCAGGGTTTGAATTTGCCCCTGCCGCTGTCGAGATCATAGCAGGTGACACGGTGGTCTGGGTCAATCATGACATCGCGCCGCATACTGCAACAGCGGTCGAAGGAGATTGGGACACCGGGACGCTGGAAAAGGGCGAAGAAGCACGGATCATCTTCAAAGAGCCTGGTCTGCACCGCTATTTTTGTGCGTATCACCCCCATATGACCGGGGAAATCAGAGTGCGGTCCAAACCGGGCGGGTGAGCCGCCGTTCGCCACAAGGCTTATATGACCGGGGCAGTTTGCTGCGGTCGCGCTGCATATTTTGCAGCGGCGCTTTGCGGTGCGGGAAAGATCCTGATGCACCGTTTTTGCTTATAAAAATAAATTGACCCTGGCAGGTGTTTTTTTGCCCTTCAGGGTCGGGTTCTGACCTTGTCTGCCGGACGCCGATCACCGGCCCCACGCTGCACAGCAGAACCCCAATTCCTTGCAAAGAAACCAGAATCGACTATCGTCGGTTGAAAGAGATTTTCCCAGACGCCGGATTACGGCGCGATTTTGCCAAGAAATTTTAGGGCGGATTCAGCCCGACAACACAGAGTGGAGGAAGAATAATGATCAGTTTCAAGCGGGCGCTTGCCCCGTCTTTAATGGCGTTTGTGATGATGTCCGGTGGTGCGATGGCCGCGCCCGACAAAGTGTCCGGTCCAGGGTTTGACGCGGGCTGTTTCGCGCCATGGAACGACGAGATCGGGTATTTTCAGTGGGAGAAGCGCGAAGGCCCGCACAAGATTGCGATTGTGAACGGATTTGTCGGAAACACGTGGCGGATCCAGATGATCCAGACGGCCAAAGCCTATGCGGCACAGCCCGACATCGCAGCGCAGATCGAGGAATTCAAAGTTGTCTCGACCGGCACAGACGTTGCGGCGCAGCTGGGTGCGATCGAGGACTTCATCAACCAGGGCTACGACGCGATTGTCACGATTGCTGTCTCGCCCGAGGGTTTTGACCGGGTGATCCGCCTGGCGGACCGGAATGACGTGGTGCTTGTTCCGTTTGACAACGTTCTGGACACGGACAAAGTCATGCAGGTTAACAAAGACCAGCTTGAGATGGGCCGCATGTACGGACGCTGGCTGCTGGAGCAGTTCGGCGATAAGTCCGAAGGCAAGATCCTTGAGGTGCGTGGCCTGCCCGGCAACTCGGTCGACCGTGACCGCAATATCGGCTTCCATGAAGTCATGGACGCGTCCGGTGGCAACTGGGACATTGTCGAAGTTGTGGGCAACTGGGACGACGGGACGGCGCAGAAGGTAACCGCAGATGCTATCGCGGTTCACAGCCAGTTTGACGGTGTGGTTGTCCAGGGCGGCACGACCGGTGCCGTTCGCGCAATGCTGGACGCGGGCCATCCGATGGTTCCGCTGGCCGGCGAGGCCGAGAACGGTTTCCGCAAGATCCTGGCCGAGCAGGCTGACAACGGGCTGAAGGCTATCTCCATCGGTCAGTCACCAGGCATGGTGTCCGTGGCGATGAAAGCGGCACTGGCCGCACTCGATGGTCAGGTGATGCCACAGCTGATCTCTATTCCGATCCCGTCGACACGGTATGATGAGCTTGAAGCTGGCAAGAACTACTGGCCGGACCTGACGGACAATTTCTTTACCGTGAACGAATTCCCGGCCTGTGATGTCAACATCACGGCGCGGGAGATCATGACCAACGACGCGGAAAACCTCGAATAAGACCACAACAGAACGGTGCTGGGCCGCGTGGCCCGGCACCTGTGTTTTACACAACAGGTTGTTTCGGGAATTTCATGTCAACATCCTCTCGCGATCCGGCGCAGGCACATGTCCATCTGAACGGTGTCACCAAGCGCTACGGCGGTGTCACGGCGCTCGACAACGTCGACTTCTCCTGTGAGCTTGGCTCCGTTCACGCTGTTCTTGGTGAGAACGGCGCGGGCAAATCCACACTGATCAAGATTATGTCCGGTGTTGTGCAGCCGGATGAGGGCGAGATCCGTCTTGATGGGGCGCCGGTCAATTTCTCTCATCCCGCCGCCGCCAACGCGCAGGGCATTGTCTGTATTTTCCAGGAGCTGTCGCTGCTGTCTGATCTATCAGTGGCGGACAATATTTCGATTGCGGATCCACCGCGCCGCTTTAGTCTGATCGACGGCAAAGCACAACGCAGGCGCGCAGAGGAATTACTGGCGCGGATCGGCTGCGAGGACGTCAACCCGATGTCGCGCGTGCGGGATCTGCCGCTGTCGCGCCGGCAGATGGTCGAAATCGCGAAAGCGCTGGCCAAAGACCCCAGCGTTCTCATTCTCGACGAGGCGACGTCCGCGCTGACCGCAGCGGATGTGGATACTGTTTTTGAAATACTGCGCCGTCTGCGTGATGATGGCATTTCGATCCTGACGATCTCTCACCGGATGCACGAAATCGAGGCAATTGCCGACAAATGTTCGGTGTTCCGCAACGGACAGCATATCGAGACATTTGAGCAGGGCGCGCGCACCGAGGGTGAAATCGTCCAGATGATGATTGGTCGCGAAATCACCGCGCACTTCCCACCCAAACCACCACCCCGGATGCCGCCAAGCCGATGCTACAGTTGCGGAACTATTCCTGGGAAGACCGTCTCAGATCAATCGACCTGACCGTTGGCGCGGGCGAAATTGTGGGCCTTGGCGGTTTGGACGGGCAGGGTCAGAAAGAGCTGTTGCTCGGACTTTTCGGTGTGCTCAAAGGAACAAGCGGTCAGGTTACCGTTCAGGGGCAGGACGTTGAAATCAATTCGCCGCAGGACGCCAAAAGAGCAGGCGTGGATCTGGCGCTGATCCCGGAAGACCGCAAAACCGAAGGCCTCATGCTGCCGATGTCGATTGCGGATAACCTTACAATCGCGTCGCTCAAAAGACTGTCGCGCGGGCTGTTCGTTGATGCGGATGCGCTGACAGCCGCGGTGGAAGACGGTATCCAGCGGATGCAGATCAAAGTGGGGTCCAGCGCTGATCCGGTCTCGACCCTATCGGGTGGCAACCAGCAAAAAGTCGTGATTGCCAAATGGCTCATGACGGACCCGAAAATTGTTTTGCTGAATGATCCGACCCGTGGGATCGACGTGGGTACAAAGCAGGAAATCTATCGTCTGCTGCGCAGCCTTGCCGAGACCGGCGCGTCGATTGTCTACTATTCGACCGACTACGAGGAGCTGATCGGGTGCTGTGACCGCGTGGCGGTTATGTACGACGGCGAGATCGTGCGGGAACTGCAGGGCGACGAAATCAATGAACGAAACATCATCGCGTCTGCGCTGAAAATGGATGAGGCCGCTGAATGAACGATCTTAGAGTGCGGCTTGCGCAGAATGCTGCGTTGCTGACGGCAATAGCGATCTTCATCCTGTTCTATGTGTTTTACAACATGAACCACCCGCGGGGCTTTTCGGTGGCAGTTCTGATCCAGAACTCCAACGAAGTCTTCACGCTGGCAATGGTGGCGATGGCCCAGACGGTGCCGGTTCTGATGGGCGGGCTTGATCTGTCTGTCGGAGCGATCATGACGCTGGTGAACACAATCGCGAGCCATTTGCTGAACGGCAGTCCGGCGCAGATCGCGTTTGGCATGGTGCTGAGCCTTGGCGCCGGTGCCGCCTGCGGGTTCATTAACGGCTGCATCGTTGTTTACGGGCGTATCCAGCCAATTATCGCGACACTGGCCACAGGTGCGATTTTCCTCGGTCTCGCGCTGTTTTTGCGCCCCTCCCCGGGCGGCAATGTAGACGATGATCTGTCCTGGGCTGCCACCAACGACCTTTATGAAATTGCGGCGACCTATGGGTATGCGCAGAACGGTGAGGCCGCCTGGTTCCAGCCGATATCGTGGATTCCGGTGCCGCTGGTTCTGCTGGTTCTGGTGGCCCTGTGTGTCTGGATGCCGTTTGCACGGTCTGTTACGGGGCGTACCGTTTATGCGGTGGGGTCCGGAGAGGGGGCTGCGTATATGTCCGGTCTCTCGATTGACCGGGCGAAAATTGCGGCTTTTACGCTGGGAGGCTTCTTTGCAGGAATTGGCGGGCTTTACCTGACACTGCAGACATCTTCGGGCAATGCCGACATCCCGCAGGCCGGGGCCTATACGCTGAATTCCATTGCGGCGGTGGTTATTGGCGGCACCTCATTGCTAGGCGGTGTTGGCACCGCGATCGGGTCCATTTTCGGCGCTCTGATCCTGCGCACCATTTCGTTCAATTTTCGGATCTTTGAGATCGATCCGCTGATGCAGCCCCTCTTCGAAGGTGTCGTGCTGCTGGCGGCGGTGAGCCTTGGGGCCTTCAGGGTGCTGAGGGTCCGGAATACACTGGAGCTGTTCCGATGACGTCGCTGCCGGAAAATACGCCACGGCCACGATTCCGCATGGGTGAGGAAGACAAGCCGATCATCATGGCCGCAGGCTTTATCGTCGTGATCCTCGCCGTCGGCACGGTTTATACACTCTACACGCAGGGGACCGCGACGCTGCTGTCGCCCGAATACCTGCTGCAACAGCTGCAGGTGGGGGCGTTTCTCGGCATCGCGGCGGCGGGCATGATGCTGGTGATCCTGCTGGGTCATATTGATCTTTCGATCCCCTGGACGATTGCCGCCGGTGCCATGATGGCGACAACAGTGGGCGGGCCGATGGCCATTCCGGTGGGCCTTGGTGTTGGTCTGCTCGTGGGGCTGGTGAACGGTCTTGGGGTCGCATACCTTCGGATCCCTTCCATGATTTTCACGCTGGGTGTGAATGCTGTTATGCGTGGGCTGATGGTCGCGCACACGGGCGGTTTTGCGCCGCAGACCGCCGCGACGGACCTGATGCAATATCTTGCCGTGGGCAAAATCCTCGGTATTCCGGTCGCGCTCATGGTCTGGGCCGTCGTGTCCATCGGCGTCATGCTGCTGTTGCAGCGCACGGCGGTCGGAAAAAGCATCTATGCCATCGGGAACAAAGAGGCGGCAGCCTATCTGGCCGGGGTGCCGACGAGGTGGGTGATCGTCTGCGCCTTCTGTCTTTGCGGGATGCTGGCGGGGCTCTCCGGAACATTGCTCGCAGGGTATTCAACCAAAGCCTATCAGGGGATGGGCGACGCCTACCTTCTGCCCGCAATTGCCGCGGTGGTGATCGGCGGGACACATATTCTGGGGGGCGTGGCCGTTACCTCGGGACGCTCGTCGGTGTGATCCTGATCGTTTTGCTGAACTCGGTTCTGTCGATCATGCAGATGCCGGAATCCGGACGGCAGATCATCTACGGATGTGTGATCATTGTCATGCTGCTGGTTTACGGACGCGGATCAAAGGTCACCAGTTAGGAGGAATTCACGATGCTCACTGACGCTTTTGAAGTGATCGACAGGAGGTTCACACAATATGCGATGGCGAATGTGCACCTTGAAACTCTTTACAGTGGGACGCGCTGGGCCGAGGGGCCGGCATATTTTCCGGCGGGCAGGTATCTGATCTGGTCAGACATCCCGAACGACCGGCTTCTGCGGTATGACGAAACCAACGGCGCAGTATCGGAATTCCTGAGCCCTTGCCGCAATCACAACGGCCATACGGTAGACCGCGAGGGGCGTCTGGTGTCCTGCGAGCACCGCGGCCGTTGTGTGAGCCGCGTGGAGGTTGACGGCTCGACCACCATCCTCGCGGACCGGTTTGAGGGAAAACGTCTGAACTCCCCCAATGATGTGGTTGTCAGCTCTGATGGTGCAGTGTGGTTTTCGGATCCCACCTACGGCATCGACAGTGACTATGAGGGAGACAAATCCGAGGCTGAAATCGAGGGGTCATATGTCTACCGAATTGATCCCGGCACAGGTGCTCTGACAGCAGTCATTACCGATATGGTCAAGCCCAACGGCCTCGCCTTCTCGCCGGACGAAAGCCTGCTTTATGTTGCTGACACGGGTGCCACGCATGTTGAAAACGGGCCACAGCACATCAGAACTTTTGCCGTCAATGACGACGGATCGCTGTCGGGCGGAGAGGTGTTTGCCACCTGTGACACCGGGCTTTTCGACGGGTTTCGTGTGGATGTGCATGGCAACATCTGGACCTCTGCCGGGGACGGGGTGCATTGCTATACGCCTCAGGGTGATCTCATTGGCAAGATCCTGACCGGCGAGGTCGTCGCCAATGTGGAGTTCGGCGGTATTAAACGAAACCGGCTGTTTATCTGCGCCACAACAAAACTGCTGGCGGTTTATCTCAACACCAAAGGTGCTTCGAGACCGTAAGCCGGTAGCTCAGACAAGGGAGTTCATGGTGAAAACAGAAAGCTATTTTTCAAAGCCGCAGGGCAGGATCCCCAACAGCCGTTTCCCTCTTCTCATCCACCGGGGGGGCATACCGGGTGGGGGCGTTGATGCGGTCAAATCGACGTTCCGGAAGAACGGATGGGGAAACAACTGGGAGTACCCGGGTATCTACGAATATGCGCATTTCCATTCGACCTCGCACGAGTGCCTCGGGTGCGCTTCCGGCTGGATGGAATTCCATCTCTCAGTTGAAGGCTGGACCACCGTCCGTCTGGAGCAAGGTGATGTGATCGTGATGCCCGCCGGTGTCAGCCACGAAATGACAGGTCACTCAGATGACATCATGATGTGCGGTGGATACGCCGGCGGCCGCGACTGGGATAACATCCAGGAAGCGTTCCTGACGCCGGAGCTTTATTACCAGGCATGCAAGCTGATCATGTCGCTACCAATCCCCGATACTGATCCGGTCACAGGTGGACCACTGCATCAATGGCATGATGCACCGTCGTCCGTAGATGGTGGCTGGAACGATTTCCGTGACGGACTGGATGCATCCTCCTGACTAAATCCCCGCTGTTTCTGTGAAAAAGCCGGGCTTTCACCCAAGCGGGTGATTTCTTTCGGTGCGCGGCTCTGTCGTAGTGTCAGGGCAGTTTTTTGCAGAATTCTCGGGCCGGTGCGGCCCTTAGTGAGGGATTTAGTATGTGGAAGTTTTGTACTGTTTCAGCGGTTTTTGCGTTGGTGCCGGCGTGGTCTTTTGCGGCTACGCTGGAAGTCGCGGGGGTTGTCACCGCAATCGATAACGGCCTGTCAGGTGTGACAAGGGAAGAATTCAAAACCGAAGAGTCCGGGGAAATTGACGGCCTTGTACGTGGCGAGGACAAGGCGTCGCTGGGCCGTGCGGAGGGAACCTCGAATTACACGGTGGATTCAAGAACCGGACTGTTCCGTCTGGGTTCATTTGCCTCTCTCGACCGGAACGTTTCAGATGGTTCGCGTGCGGGCGGCAACATCCGCGTGACGCTGACCGAAAGCTTTGTGGCCCAGGGGACCGGTACCGCGCAGTTCCTGTTCGACTACGATGGCGCGTTTTCTAATGACGGTGATGACAACAGCAGAAGGGGTTACAGCGCAAACAGCCGCGTCGAAGCAGAGCTGTCCGCCACTGTTCAGGACGGCAACCGGCGTGTCACCACGCGGGATCGGACGGGCGCCTCCCAGACGTTTTCGGGCGGCAGCGGTTTTTTTACCTCGTTCACTGAAATTCTGGAGTACCGGAACGATAATCTGTTTTCCGAGCTGAGCAGTATCTCATTTGATCTCGTCGACGGACAGGCATTCGATCTGAGCGTGTCGTTTTTTGTCGGCTCCGGCGCGGGTCTCAACGAAGGGCGGTCAAACGCGGATTTCAACAGTACGGGCCACCTCAGTTTCACCACTTCGGATGGCCTGAACCTGCTGGCGTCCAACCGGAATTTCCTGGCGGATGCGGTGGGACGACCAACGGATCCTGACCCCGACGATCCCACCGATGTGTCAGCGGTTCCGCTGCCCGCTGGCGGTGTCCTTCTTCTGGCCGGGCTGGCGGGTTTCGCAGCCGTTGGACGCAAAGGGAAACCGCGCGTCTGAGGAACCGGCCGGTGACGTTGTGGTTTCTCCCGGAGCTGGCGGGTGGTCTTCCTGCCCGCCAGTTCCACGCGACAACCAAGACGTCCCCGAAGCCCGTTGACCGCGATGGACCGGGTGCAGTGAACACGGTACCGTGGGTCTGTATCAGTATCCCAGAACGGGATCAGAGTGGGGCGTGAAAGGTCAGCGGGTTTGAGTGAGGTAACCAGGGAAACTCTGGAACACAGGATCGAAACATCTGATTTCGAAGACCTGCTCCCGCTTGTTGCTGATCTGGCCGAACAGGGCGACACGGAAGGACTGAACAGAATACTCCAGCCCTTCAATGAACTGATCGGCAAGCTGGAGTTGTCAGCTGATGGCTGGCGTGGTGCCGAAGTCATTCCGTTCTCAGTTCATCTGAACGGGACAATTGCGCGTATGTCGGCGCCAGCGGCGGCCGGTCTTGTCCTGAGGCCTGGCGACAACCTTGCCCCGCTTCTTAATCCTGCAGGGCAGCGTGTTTTAGAGGAAGTGGCAGCACAAGGTGGCCCGGAACGTCTGGTTTCGGCCGAAATACTGGCAAACGGGCGCACGGCGCTTGTGGGCATAAAACGCACCAAAAATGAGATCTTTGCCCGTGCACTGGCAACCTTCTGGCGGCCGGAGATCGAGGAATCGCTGCATCGCGATTTCCAGCTCAGCAAAACCGAGACCGAAGTTGCACGCGGCCTGTTCGAAGGGTTGCGGGCAAAGACAATAGCCGGGCTGCGCAGCCGTTCGGCAGAAACAGTGCGCAGTCAGATCAAGTCGATCTTCCAGAAGACCAATGTGACGAATGCGCTGGAATTTGTGCACCTGATCTATGGTCTGAACGCGCATGCATCGGTCAATGTGCCCCGGTCTGCTCTGTCGCGCAGTGGTGAATCGCGACTGTGGCGGGGCACCGACTGGACCATAGATGTCTTTTGTGACGGCCCGGAGCAAGGCCGGCCCCTTCTGTTCATGCACGGCTGCCTTGGTGGGTGCCGGTTTGTTGAACACGCACGGGAACGCCTGAGCGGGCGGCTGGTGATCGCGCCAGGCCGTCCAAACCATGGGCGTACCCCGGACACCGGCAGGCCGTGGAAGGAAACCCCCGAGGTAGCGGCGCTCCAGGCGTTGTCCGTTCTTGACAGTGCTGACATCCGACAGGTGGATGTGGTCGCCTATGATGTCGGCGCCGCCGGAGCCCTGACACTTGCGGCGATGGCGCCGGAACGTGTCGGACGCGTTGTCATTGTCTCGTGCCTGCCGCCGATGCCGCGGCTGACGGATATTATGGCCATTCCCAGACAGCAGCGCGTTTTCCCCGTCCTGAGCCGCATTTCTGCGGAGGTCGGAAAAGCGCTGGCGCGGCTGGGGGGCGAGCGGTTGCTGGAACGCGGCCCGGATACCTTTGGTGACATTGTGTTTGCGGGTGCAGAGGTGGACATTTCTGCCTGCCGGGACCCGGGCGTGTCAGAGCAGTTCTGGCGCGGGCATGGATGGCATACAGTGCAGGGGCCGGACGGCTTTTTTACGATGCGGCCCTGGCGGGCACGGCATGGCACGAAAATCTGAGCGATCTCTCTGTTCCGGTTGTGTTTGTCCACGGGGAAGCGGATGCCAGCGCACCCCTGGGCACTGTTCAGGCTCTGGCGGACAGAGTGGGAGGCGAAGTGCGGGCCAGTCCGCGGGTTGGCCATGCCCTGCTGCACGCCCAACCCGACCTGTGGTTGAATGCACTGGACGATGATCGCGTGTGATCCCTGGCGTGCTGGCGTTTCATGTGCGCCGTGGCGGGAAAAACTGCAACAAATCACGCCAGATGCTAGCCAAAGGCCTGCAGCGCGCTAGTCTGACAGATTGAGAAAATGACGTGGGACGAAAGCCCGTTTGACCTGACCGGACAGACGGGCAATCAAAGGGGTGCAAAAATGCTTTCGGATCCTCGGACAATTGTCAGGAGCGGGCCGTCAGTCATCGCTCCTCAGGCGTGACGCCGGAGCAGCACTCAGTGGGAACGATGGAAAAAAGTATGCGCGAAAGACTGTTGCTTGGGGGAATGTTCGCCCTTGGGCTGGCTGCCATCGGGGGGTTCGTCCTGTTTTCATCTGACAGGGAGCCCGGCGTCTCACCGACCACCGCTTTTTCGGTGCCCGGGAAGCCCGGTATGACGGTCGATGTTGCCCACGAGCTTTTCTACCAGCTGACGCCAGCGCTGTTGCTTGTGGTGTATGAAGCGTTCGCCGAGACCGAGGAAGCCGCGATCTACGATACGCTGGAAAGTGTGACTCACGGCGATGCCCTCGAATTTCTCTACCTTGAGCGGGTGGGCGCAATGGCCGGTGGCGGGCTTGAGGAAGCTGATCAGACAATTCACGAAATCAGCCTTCTCGAAACGCAGGTCAGACGCGATGACGCAACGCTGGAAATTGATGCATCCTGGCAGGTCATCGGCACAGTTGGTCACGCGGAACACCTGCATGTGAGGGGCAATACCTACAGCGCGGAGCTGCTTGTAGCACCCGTGGACGGGGCCTGGCGCATCACCGGTTTCGAGCTTCTGGACGTGAACCGGGATGCCGCGGGCGAAACCTTTCTGGCGCCAGAGACAAACTGATGCTGACGATCGAAAATCTTGCGTTCAGCTACGGGGCGACCGGGTTCCGGCTCAGCATCCCGGAACTGGTGGTAGCGGACAGGGACCGGCTGGCCATTGTCGGCCCCAGCGGCAGCGGCAAGACGACGTTGCTTAATCTTGTTGCTGGTATTCTGTCCCCGGAAAGTGGTCGGATCCGGATTGGCGACAAGGATGTGGTTGAAATGTCTGACGCGGAACGCCGTCAGTTCCGCGCGACCCGTATCGGTTTTGTTTTCCAGGATTTTGCTCTGCTTGATTACCTGTCGGCACGCCAGAACATTCTTTACCCATACCGGATCACGCCCGCGCTGAAGATGGATGCAGAGGTACGCGACAGGGTGCAGACGCTGGCGGATGCCTGCGGCATCGGCAACAAGCTTGACCGGCATCCGGATGCGCTGAGCCAGGGCGAACAGCAGCGCGTGGCAATCTGCCGGGCGCTTGTCACAAAGCCGAAGCTGATCCTGTCGGATGAGGCCACGGGTAATCTCGATCCCGAAAGCAAAACGCGCATCCTTGATCTGCTGTTTGAGCAGTCCGAACAGGCGGGGGCCGCAGTTCTGGCCGTGACACATGATCACGAACTCCTGCCACGCTTCCCGCGTGTGCTGGATTTCGCGCAGTACCGGGAAAGTGTTCCGGCATGAATGTCCTTTTTCTGGCGTACTCGTATCTTCGGTATCACCGGGCGCGCAGCCTGGTGCTGATCTTTGTGACGGCGCTCATTCTGTTTGTGCCGGCGGCCACGCAGATCCTGTTGTCCACCAGCGAACGCGCACTTGTTGCGCGTGGCGAGGCGACACCGCTTCTGATGGGCGCGCGGGGGTCCCAATTGGACCTGACGATGGCCGCTCTCTACTTTTCGGAGGAAAGCCCTGAACCTGTCGCGATGCGCGAGGTCGAGGCGATCTGGGACTCAGGCCTGGGCATTCCGATCCCTTTGCACACGGCCTTTTCATCATCCGGTTTCCGGATCGTCGGCACATCGCTCGACTATTTTGATTTCCGGGGCCTTTCGCTGTTGGACGGTCGTGGTCTTTCTTTGCTGGGTGACGCGGTTATCGGATCCAAAGTCGCTGAGGCGCTCGGAAAAGGTGTCGGAGACTCGCTGGTTTCTGCGCCGGAGAACCTTTTTGATCTGGATGGTGTATATCCGCTGGAGATGCCCGTTGTGGGCGTTCTGGCGCCAACCGGCACCCCGGACGACGAGGCCGTTTTCGTTGATATCAAAACAGCCTGGGTGATCCAGGGCATCGGACACGGTCACGAAGATGTTGTCACAAGCGCCGAGGTTGCCGCGGGCACTGCAGCCCTCGCCAGTGCAGCCGTTGTCGAATACCAGCGCATCACGCCGGACAATATCGAAAGCTTCCATTTTCACGGGTCGCAGGACGATTTCCCCACATCTGCTGTGATTGTGGTGCCAAACAACACCCGGTCGGCGACGATCCTGAAGGGGCGGTATCTGGACAGTGAACTGCCCACGCAGCTGGTCAGCCCCGGCGTCGTTGTCCAGGGGCTTGTGGACCGGATTTTTCGCATCCGATCGCTGCTGAGCGCCGTAACTGTTATCATAGCAGTTGCTGCATTTGCTGCCATTGGTCTGGCATTATTTCTCAGTTTCCGTCTGCGCGCGCGGGAGATTTCCACCGCAGTCAAACTGGGGGCCAGACGGGGAATGGTGCTGAGGCTCTTGGCGGCAGAAACCGGAGCACTACTGTTTATTTCACTGAGTATTGTGGCCCTGGCGGTCGGGGTGCTCTCACAATATGCTGAAGCGTGGGTTGGCTGGTTACTCGCGCTCGGAACCTGACTATGGGAGATATTATGAAGCGCATTATTCTGAATTCGACACTTGCCGGTCTCATCGCAGCAACACCTGCGTTTGCCCACTACGGCATGATTATTCCGGATGATCCGATGATCAGCCAGGAGGATGGCCGCAGTGTTGCGCTGACCATGTCGTTTTCCCACCCGTTTGAAATGCATGGTATGACCCTCGGAGAGCCGGTTGCGTTCACTGTAACCCACGAAGGGAACACAGTGGACCTGTCCGGTGATCTGACGGCTGCCACGGTGATGGACGACGAAGGGTTCACCCTGAATTATCCGCTCGAACGCCCGGGGACTTACATCTTCGCAATGGAGCCCCAGCCCTACTGGGAACCCGCCGAGGACGCATTCATCATCCACTACACCAAGACCTACGTGACCGCGTATGGGGATGACGAGGGATGGGACACAGAACTGGGTCTCAAGACGGAAATCGTGCCGCTGACCAAACCTTTTGGTCTTTGGGAACACAACGTGTTTCAGGGCGTCGTCAAGCTGGACGGTGAGCCCGTACCCTATGCCGAGGTTGAGGTGGAATTCTTCAATGACGGTGCCGGTGCAACCGTACCGGATGAGCTGATGATCACGCAGACCGTGAAGGCAGATGCCGACGGCGTCTTTACATATGCCGCCCCGTCGGATGGATGGTGGGGCTTTGCTGCCCTGAACACCGCTGACTACACGCTGCCTCAGGATGGCACCGACAAGGACGTGGAACTGGGCGCTGTGATCTGGGTTCACTTTGAAGAATGGACGGGCAAGTGATCCGCGTCACTGCAGTCGCTGCCCTGCTGGCCACCGCCCCGTTGTCGGTGGCCGCCCATCAGCTTGTGGTTTTCGCGTCTGTTGACTGCGAGGCGGTCACCGTCGAGGCAAAGTTTTCGAACGGCCGCGTCGTTCAGCAGGGCGAGGTGCGCGTGCTTGACGGAGACAACAGTCTTTTGACCACCCTAAAGCTCAAGGATGACGGACAGGTTCAGGTCCCGCTGAACAGCGTCGATCATTCGGGTGGCCTTGTGATCGAAGTCGACACCGGCAGTCACGACAACTACTGGATCGTGACACCGGAAGACATTGCCCGGAAGTGCGGGAGCTGATCGTGACACAGATTCATCGGTTCCTCGCCTGCGCGACTGCGTTCTTTCTGGTTGTGGCCGGGCCCGGCTCGGCGCAGGATACGCCGCGCGTGGTCACCGTGAACTACCCCCTGCAGTATTTCGCCGAACGCCTGCTGGGTGATGACGCGGAGGTGGTTTTCCCGGTGCCTGCAGACGTGGACCCGTCCTTCTGGCGTCCGGGTGTTTCCGATATCAGCATGATTCAGGCGGCTGATCTTATCCTGCTCAATGGTGCTGGCTTCGCCACGTGGATCGACCGGGTTTCCCTGCCACGATCCCGGCTGGTGAATACCTCAGACGGTTTTTCAGACCAGTTCATAGTGACTGAAAGCATCACGCACAGTCACGGGGACGGTGGCGAGCATTCTCATGAAGGGCTGGCGTCATATACCTGGCTCGACCCGGTTCTGGCCGCCGCGCAGGCTGAAGCTGTTGCAGATGCCATTGTTGCCCGTGGCCTTGCAGGTGAACAGGACGTGCGGGACCGGCTGAATGCGCTGCAAGCTGAGCTGAGTACACTGGATGCTGAAGCAGAATCCCTGTTGTCCAGGAGTGGCGAAACCGGCTTTATTGCGACACATCCCCGGTATCAGTATTTCGCGCGCCGATACGGGCTGTCGGTTTCATCGCTGGAGTGGGAAGCCGGCAGAGACCCGGATGGCGCTGGTCTGGAAGAACTGCGCCAGCGCGTCGGTGACACGGGTGCTGGCGTGCTGATCTGGGAAGCTGAACCCTCGGCTGATGCGGTGAGAGCAGCGGGCGAAATCGGTGTTGAGAGCGCTGTTTTTGAAACCATGGCGCATCGTCCTGCAGAAGGTGATTTCCTGGATGCATTCCGGGCGGCCCTGTCGAACATCCGACAAGCGGAAGGTGTGTCAGCGGGCAATTAATTGGCCTGCCTCCGGTCCGCCGGAAAATGGCCCGGGTCAGGCGTTTGCTCACGAGCCCGTCCAAGCACTGTAAACCTGTGCCATGGCCGGTCAGGAAGCTGGCGGACGTCCCGTTGATCCGCGCACGACCAGATCACCATCGATCAGGACGTCACTGCGGTCGCCATTGTCGTCTTCCAGTACGCGCTGTACGGCATCCCGGGCCAGAAGTTCGGTCTGCTGTGCGACCGTCGTCAGCCGGGGCACAACCAGCGAAGCAAGCGTGATGTCGTCAAACCCAGCCACCGAAACGGCCTCCGGCACAGCGATGTCCATATCCCGCGCAGCCCGCAGCACGCCGATGGCCATCTGGTCACTGGCCGCGACAATTGCCGTGGGGCGCTGGCCAGCCGGTTCCAGCAGCAGAGAACGCGCAAGGTGCTCTCCGCTGTCATAGTCAAACTGCCCTTCGTAGACAGACAGGCTCAGCGCCGGATTCTGCAATTTGTGGATGTCAAACTGTTCCCGGAATCCCTCAAGTCTCTGCCGCCCGACATCCGTCGACTGGGGGCCGGCCAGATAGGCAATCCGCGTGTGGCCGAGACTGATCAGATAGGTCGCCATCTTGGCCGACGAACTGGCATTGTCAGTCCCGACAAGCGGGAACGTGCCGAGGCGCCGGTCAACGGAGATGACTTGTGTCTCGCCGGATTTCACAGTGACGCTGGTGTCATTGCAGGCGGCAACAATGAGGCCCCTTGGGGAGCGGTCAAGGAGCGCGGCGATCTGGTGACCTTCGGTGATTGAATCGTCATGGGAGTTGGTCAGCATGACCGTGTGCCCACGACGGGACGCCTCAGTTTCGATGTCTTTCGCAAGCTGCGCAAAGAACGGATTGGTGATGTCAGGCACCACGAGGCCTATGATGCTCGCGCGGTTGGTGCGCAGGGCGCGCGCGGCCATATTCGGTCTGTAGTTCAGATCAGTAACTGCCTTGAGCACCCGTTCCCGCAGGGCATCCTTGACGGTCGTATCCTTGGACAGAACTTTCGAGACCGTTCCCACGGAAACCTGCGCCAGTTGCGCGACGTCCTTGACCGTAGCCATTTCCAGCAGTCCTTCCCCAGACTCCGTCGGGGTTCAGGCCCCGTTTGACACCACAATGCCTGGCGTCACGGCAATTGTAAATTCATCGAGATCCGGGCGCCGGGGCATGGCCTCTGCAGCGCCATGATGAGTCGTGGCAAGAGCCGCAGCAAAGACCGCGCGTTCGATTGCACCGTCCACAGGCATCCCCGCTGCGAGTCCTGCTGCAAGTGCGCCGTTGAAACAGTCGCCCGCGCCAACGGTATCTACAGCCTCGACGGAAGAGGCGGGCATTTGCCCGGTTGAGGCGTCGATGCTCCACGCCACACCCACTTCACCCATCGTGACAATGGCTCCACGAGGGCCGAAACTGCGCAGAAGACGCGCGGCCCTCTCTGCGTCAGTGAGTGTTTCGGGGGCGTGTCCAAGGATTTGCCTGGTTTCATGAGCGTTCGGTGTGATGATGTCGAAGGCCTCAAGCGTGTCCCGGGACCAGAACGGAACGGGTGCCGGCGCCGGGTCCATGATGACCTGCACGCCGTTCTCGCGCGCGATCTGTGCCGCCGTAAGCGAGGCGGAAACCGGAACTTCGTTCTGCAACAGCAGGACTTTGGCAGCAGCGATAGCGTCGGCGTGACGGGCAATGTCTGATGAGGAAAGCGTACGGTTTGCGCCTTCGGCGAGACGGATAATGTTGCCGCCGTCCGGCCCCACATCAATGAATGCCATACCGGTTGTCGCGGCGGGATGGCTCCCCCTGGCAAGAATCACACCCTCTTTCTCCAGGGTCCTGGTGACGTCCTCGCCAAACCCGTCGGCACCTGTCGCAGCAATCATTGTAACAGATGCGCCCAGTCTGGCTGCAGAAACTGCCTGATTGGCACCTTTACCGCCAAGGCCAATGCGCGTCGTGCTGGCGGAAACTGTTTCTCCGATCCCGGGCCACCTTGTGAGGTAACTGGTGAGATCAACGTTGATACTTCCGACGACAACAATATCGGTCATGATGCTACCCCGCTGGGATTGACTGAGTTGACAGAAAGACCGGAACGCCCGGTTTGGCCGAAGCCGCCCTGATCCCGGTCACAACGCAGAATATTTCGCGCGGTAGTGATCCAGAATAACGGCAACAACTATGACGACGCCTGTAATCATCTGGCGGACAAAGTCGCTCAGACCAATCAGGATCAGACCGTTTGCCAGAACACCGATGATAAACGCACCCAGCAACGTGCCGATCACCGACCCGCGGCCACCGCTGAGGCTGGTGCCGCCAATAATTACTGCAGCAATAGCGTTCAGTTCGAAACCGATCCCGGCAATGGGAGACGCGATGTTGAGGCGGGCCATATAGATGATCGCTGCGATGCCTGCGCAAAGACCGCAGATCGAGAATGCAGAGACCTTGTACCAGAACACGTTGTGCCCTGCGAGACGCACAGCTTCCTCATTGTTCCCGATGCCATAGATCAACCGGCCAAAGACGGTTCTGTTCAGAATGAACCAGGCCACAAGAACCAGCGCCAGTGCCACGAGAAACACCACCGGTACGCCGAAAATAAGCTTTGAGCCGAATTCCTCGAAGGCGAAGGGGAAGGAGTAAATGGTCTGCGCGCCTGAGATTTGCAGGCCGGCACCGCGCGCGATATTGAGCATGCCCAGGGTGATGATGAAAGAAGGCAGTGACCACCATGCGCTGACCGCACCGTTGATAATGCCGCAGATCATGCCAGCCATCAGTCCGGCCAGCACGGCAAGGATAATCAGCTCAGTCGGTCCCATGCCAGGCAGCGTGATTGCTTTTCCGGCAACCACGGCAGCAAAAGCCATCACAGACCCCACAGACAGGTCGATCCCACCGATCAGGATCACAAAGGTCATCCCCACAGCCAGGATCAGATTTATCGTAATCTGTGTCAGGATGTTGGTGATGTTGTTGGCAGACAGGAAGTGTTCACTGGCGATCGAGAAAAAGGCGATCATGAGCAGAAGGGCGAGGCCGATCCCTGCGTTGTTGATAATACTGCGGACAGACAACTGACGTCTCCCTGATGTGGCGGGGATGGTTTCTGCGGTGCTCATGCCGATTTCCTTTCTGTTGAGGCATCCTGCCCGTAGGCAAGTTGCAGAATGCGTTCCTGGGAATAGTCGGCACTGTTGAGCGTGCCCTGGATGCGGTGCCCTGCCATGACCAGCATGCGGTCGGTCAGGGTGATGAGTTCAGGAAGCTCTGACGACACGACGATCATCGACATGCCCTGTGCGGCCAGCTCCCGCAGAATGCTGTAGATCTCGGCCTTTGCGCCCACATCCACGCCGCGGGTGGGTTCATCCAGCAACAGAACGTCGGGGCGTCCGGCAAGCCACTTGGCCAGAACGACTTTCTGCTGGTTGCCACCGGACAGGCTCGAAACCGCATCGGCCAGTTTGCCGTACTTCAGCCGAAGCCTGGCTCCGCCGTGGGTTGCAAGATCTCGTTCCGCAGCAAAGTCCAGCAGACCTTTTCGGGAGACAGAATTCAGATCAACCAGCGACGTGTTTGCAGCAATGGACATATCCAGGATGAGGCCTTCGTCCTTACGGTCTTCGGTCACAAACCCAATGCCGGCGGCAATTGCGTCGCGCGGGCCACTGATGTCGACTGGCTTGCTGTCTTTCAGTACGGTTCCTGATACCTTGCGGTCAGCACCGAATATCGCGCGCAGTACTTCTGTGCGTCCGGCGCCGACCAGCCCTGCGACGCCCAGGATTTCCCCCTTGCGCAGGTCAAAGCTGATGCTTTCGGAGGTGTTGTTCGCGGGTGTAACCAGCCTGCGTATCGACAGGGCCAGCGGGGCATCGGTGTCCGGGCCGGCGGCCCCGTTTTCCTGGTCGTCAAGCGTGCGCCCGACCATGTAACGCACCACATCCTGTGGCGTCACATCTGCGATGGCCTCTGTGGTGATGGTGTGCCCGTTCCGGAACACCGTGACCCGGTCGCAGATCCCAAAAACTTCATCGAGATGATGTGAGACAAAGACCACCGTGACGCCTTTGGCCCTGATGCCACGCACGATTTCAAAAAGACGGTCTGTTTCCCGTTCTGTCAGGGTTGCAGTCGGTTCATCGAGAATGAGAATACGGCTTTCACTCTGCAGGGCGCGGGCAATCTCGATCAGCTGACGATGCGCGATCCCGAGATTGCGGACCGGGGCTGTGACGTCCACGTCGCTCAGGCCAATGGCATCCAGCGCGCGCCTTGCCCGGCGATTCATCTCGCTGCGGTCCAGCAGGCCCAGTCGGGTACGGGGCAGGGCTTCGATCGAGATGTTTTCAGCCACGCTCAGATCGTTGAGCAGGTTGAACTCCTGGTGGACGACCTGAACACCTGCCAGTTTTGCGGCATGCGGAGAAGTGGGCTGGTAAACCTTGCCGTCAAGCCCGATCTGTCCTGCGTCGAACATGTGTACGCCCGACAACACTTTGATAAGGGTGGACTTCCCGGCTCCGTTTTCCCCGACAAGAGCGTGGATCTCTCCGGCAACGAGATCAAAGCTGACACCATCCAGGGCGTGGATACCCCCAAAAGACTTGCGCAGGTCGCGCACTGTGAGCATGGGGGATTTCACTGCTTCTCTCATGTCCGTCGTCCTTTGCAGTCTTCTGGTTAAGAAGGGGCGACCGGCGACTGGCCGCAGGCCGCCCCGGTGAGGATCAGTTGCCACCGACCAGTTCGATAGGGGTTTTCACCCAGCCTTCGAGTTGAGGGCCGCCTTTCACGACGTCGAGCGCGAGGTCGATGGAATTTGCGGCCATTTCCTTGCCGAACTGATCGACACTCGCCAGAAGACGCCCGTCTTCGATCATCGGGATCACCGCTGGGATCGCGTCAAACCCCACGACTTTGATGTCAGTGCGGCCGGCTGCTTCGAGCGCTTTGACCACCCCGATCGCCATCGAGTCGTTGGCCGCCATAACGCCCTGAATGTCAGGATTGGCCGTCAGCATGGTTGAAAGGACCTGATTGGCCTCTTCTGTTTCCCAATGGGCCGTCCGGCTGTCCAGGAGGTCGAGCTTGTGCTCAGCCACCGCGTCCTCAAAACCGAGACGGCGCTGGGTCGCATTGTCGGCCCCGGGGTTTCCTTCGATGATGACGACCTTGCCGCCTGCGCCGAGAGCCGCCCCAAGAGCATCGCCCGCCAGTTTGGCACCACCACGATTGTCCGGCCCGACAAAGGCCAGCTCGACACCCTGTTGCTTCTTGGCGTCTGCATCCAGTGCAACGTCAAAATTGACCACTACGATACCGGCCTCCATCGCCTTCTTCAGCGGACGGACCATGGCTTTGGAATCTGCTGGAGCAACAACGATCGCGTCGACGCCCTGGGTGATAAAGTTTTCCACCGCGTTGATCTGGGATTCAAAATCGGTCTCGTTCTGCATGCCCACTGCACGCAGTTCATAATCGCCGCGTCGCTCCGCGTGAGCTTCTGCGCCTTCCAGCATGTTCTGGAAGAATTCATTCGCCAGCGATTTCATAATCAGACCGACAACCGGCTTGTCGTCGGCGCCCGCAATACCTGCAGACAAAAGGATTCCGGTCGCTGCCACGGCAGCGAGTTTAAAGAGCTTCATATGAGCCTCCCTGATGGTTGTGCCGGTCTCCTCTGCGCTGAAACGGGCGCTTGTCCGGCGTGGTCAAAGAAAGTCAGGGAAGGTGATTCGTGTCAATATGAAACGTTTCATAAAATCCATGGGCTGGCTTTTTGAGGTGGTAGTGAGTTCAGGAAAATTTACTAAGTATATAAAAATATAAATTTATTTTGCATTTTTTCTGGCGATTTTCTGCATATTGCGCCCGGGGATATTTCGCCAAAAATGAAATTTTCATATGCAGGCAATTTGCATTCACAGGTAGCGACACCTGTCCGACGACACAAAATGCCGGGTACCGTGGCTGAGCTTCCACCGGCTGCGGTGCCTGGCTCCCAGACTAGCGAAACCCGCCCTGGCCGTCGGTGTGCAGTTTCGGTCCGCGCTCCTCTATGAGTTCAGGCGCGTTTTCTGTCTCGCGGTTTGGTGCCTCACCGACACTGCGGATACGCTCTGACCCGGGGCACGCCCATTTCACGGCGTTCCTCAGCACAAGGCGCACGTTCGTGTCATAGTAGGTTGGGTAGGTCTCATGCCCTGGCCGGAAGTAAAACACATTCCCCGCACCGCACCGATAGGTCAGTCCTGACCGGAATACTTCGCCGCCCTGAAACCAACTGATGAAAACCGTCTCAAGCGGTTCCGGGACACGAAACGGCTCGCCATACATTTCTTCGTGCTCAAGTTCAAAAAACTCAGGCAATCCGTGGGCGATGGGGTGCCCGGGCGTTGTCACCCACAGCCTTTCGCGCTCCCCGGCTTCCCTCCACGTCAGCGAACAGGGCGTGCCCATCAGCTTTTTGAAAATCTTGGCGAAATGCGCGGAATGCAGGAGGATAAGCCCCATCCCGCCCCAGACCGCCTCCGCGACCCGGTCGACGACTTCGTCGGAAACCTCTCCGTGAGCGGCGTGCCCCCACCAGATGAGCACATCCGTAGCTTCAAGGCGGGCTTGCCGCAGGCCATGTTCGGCCTCCTGCAGAGTTGCTGTGGTCGCACTTATGCCGGGATCTTCATTCAGAGCGGCTGCAATGCAGTTGTGCATCCCGTCCGGATAGACCGACGCCACCGTTTCGCTGGTTTGTTCGTGGACGTTCTCGCCCCAGACTACTGTGCGGATCATCCTGCGCCTCTCTGTCCACCGGAACCTCGAGGGGGCGCCGTGCTGGCGCGGACAATAAGTTCCGGCCGGATCACAACAGGTGCGTCGGCGCCGTCCTCATCGTTGAGAATGGCTATGAGTTTACGACAGGCAAGCTGGCCCCATTCGCGACGGGGCAGGCGGACACTCGTCAGACCCGGATTGAAGATGGCGGCATATGGCATGTCATCGTAGCCAATGACCGAAATGTCTTCGGGCACGCGCACGCCAGCGCGAACCAGACCATGCAGCAAACCGGTGGCGGTTTCGTCATTGTGCACGAAGACTGCGGTGGGCAGATCGCCGGATGCCAGCAGGCGCTGTGCTGCTTCAAGGCCATACTCCACAGAAAGATGACCGGTCAGTTCACGGTCATTCTGGAGCGGTATGCCTGCGTTTTTCAGTGTCTGAGAAAACCCGTGATAGCGGCGTTCCATTCCATTGGTCTGCAGAGGGCCACATACCTGAACGATGTCGCGGTGCCCGAGTTTTATCAGATGCCCGGCGGCCAGCCTGCCACCCATGACATCGTCGGTCCGGACGGTGGGCAGCTCGATTTCCTTGTGCCCGCCGCAGGACACAACCGGAGGCCCTGCATAGACGCCGTTCTCGTCACTCGGCAGAAGATCTTCCAGAAAGCCATTGGTGTTCAGAATGAGCCCGCCCGCCTTGTTCATCAGCAGCATGTCGGAAAAGGCGCGTTCGCTTTCGGCATCCTCAGAGGTGTCACCGATCAGCAGAACATAGCCGTGGGCGCGGGCTTCCTCCTCAATTCCTTTGAAGAATTCAGCAAAGAAAGCGTTGGTGATCTCGGACACCAGAACCAGCAGTGTTCTGCTGCGCCCGCGCCGCAAATCGCCAGCCGCCTGATTGGCTCTGTAGCCAAGACGTTTCATGACCTTGAACACATGATCGCGCGTCTTGGCCTTTACGTCATCCGGGCGCGACATAGCGCGACTGACAGTGGCAACAGACACACCTGCCTCGCGTGCGACGTCCTTAACTGTTGGGCGCTTTGAGGTCATTTTCGTATCCGGCTCTTTCAGGCGGCAACAGGCCGGCCCTGATCATTGAATTTATGAATGAAGTCAGGGCGTGGTCGCAAGTGAACAGTGTCGCCGACTTCCTGATCGTGCTGTCCGTCAAGGCTGACCGTCAGAACACCGGCATCCGGCACGCGCACATAGAGAATGGTGTCGTGGCCCAGCCGTTCGACCAGAGTCACCTGGCCTTCCCAGGAATCGTCGTTCCGGCCAAGGGTGAAGTGCTCCGGCCGCACGCCCAGTGTCGCGGCACCAACGGCGTCCGCATAGCGGCCTTTTACGAAATTCATTTTGGGTGAGCCGATAAAGCCTGCAACAAACTCAGTTGCCGGGTGATTGTACAAATCCATCGGGCTGCCCACCTGTTCAATGTACCCGCCGTTCAGAACGACAATACGGTCAGCCATGGTCATCGCTTCGACCTGGTCATGCGTTACGTAGATCATTGTCGTCTGCATGCGCTGGTGCAGCTCGCTGATTTCGACACGGGTTTCCGAGCGCAGCGCTGCATCGAGATTGGACAGTGGCTCATCCAGCAGAAAAACCTGAGGGCTGCGCACAATGGCCCGGCCGATCGCCACGCGCTGGCGCTGCCCCCCGGACAACTGACCTGGCTTACGGTCAAGGTAGGGGCCCAGCTTGAGCGCATCTGCCGCTTCCTGTACTTTCGCTGCGATCTCATTTTTCGGACGCCGTTCCAGGCTCAGGGAAAACCCCATGTTTTCTGCAACGGTCATCTGCGGATAGAGCGCATAGGACTGAAAAACCATCGCAATGTCCCTTTGGCGCGGCGACAGGGTATTGGCGCGCGTTTCACCGATCATCAGATCTCCGCCGGTCACGTCTTCAAGGCCGGCAATCATGCGCAGCAGCGTTGACTTGCCGCATCCGGACGGCCCGACAAAGACTACGAACTCGCCATCTGAGATGGACAGATTGATGTCATGCAGGACCTCGACATCGCCGTATGCCTTGGACAGGTTTCTGAGTTCCACACCAGCCATCTTGGTTCTCCCTTATCCCGCCGCCAATGGTGCGCGGATGATCTTTCTTACTGTCTCGGGTGACGCCGGCTGCAGCTGACGCTGATCAGAGCCTGCGAGAATTGCACGGACATCGTGCAGGATCATGTCGCCGATCGGGTGGCGTCCGCCCTCCACTGCGGCTGCGCGGTGCGGCGACCAGATCACGTTTTCTGCCTGCCGGAAGCCCGCCCGCTTTGGAACAGGTTCAGCCGGGAACACGTCGCTGGCCACCCGGATACGCCCGGCTTCGGCCGCTTCGACAAGCGCGTCGAAATCCACCAGATGCGACCTGCTGATCACAACAACCAGTGTGCCGCGTGGCATGCTTTCGATCAGTGTACGCGAAACGAGGTGATGGTTTTCCTCCGTGGGCGTCGCCGCGATTACGACCAGCCGGTTCTGCGTGACGACACGTTCGAGATCGTGGAACCCGACCCCGTCAAAGGTCGCGCCCGACGCCCTGAGCCAGGGGTCGTAAGCATCAACGCGCGGCGCAAACGGAGCCAGCAGGCGGACGCATTCCTGCGCAATGGACCCAAAGCCGACAAACCCGATCCGCTGTCCATAGAGCGAAAAGTCTTTACCTGTGTTGTCGTTGAACCAGCGCTCGCTGCCCGCCCGGAACCGTTCGTGCTCATCCACAATGCCCCTGCATCCGGCGATCATCAGACCAAGGGCCATTTCGGCCACCGACTGCCGGAAACCCGGCGCGCATGACAGTACTTCTACCCTGCGGTCAAAGCAGGCCTCATAATCGAGGCCGGTCTGAAATGTGCCTGAGACCTCAATCACAGCTTTCAGATCCGGAGCCCTGGCCAGGTCATCCCGGCTCAGCTCCGGTTTTGCGGCAACCACAAACTGAGCATCGGGCAACCGGCTGAGAAAATCCGCCCGGTCCATAGGCCAGTTTACCCCACCATGAATGTCGCACAGTGTGCCCAGTTCCTCGAAAGCCGCAGGGCGGAAAAGCTCTTCTACCTGCCGGAAATGCTGATCCAGGATGAGCAGGGGATTGGAAACATGGGACCTCATTTTACTGCTCCTGCGGTCATGCCGCGTACAAAGTGCCGCTGGAAAAACAGGAACAGAAGAACAACAGGAATGGCCATAATGACGGTGCCGCTGGACAGCCCCGTGACATCACGTGTCATTGTTCCCTGGAAATTCAGCAGGCCGACAGAAAGCGTGCGCATCCCGTCCTGGGTCATCAGAAGCAGCCTGAGCAGCAGATCATTCCAGCTCCACAAAAACTCCAGCAGCGCGGTCGTTACGACAGCCGGTGTTGCAATCGGCATCACAACCCTGCGGTAGATCTGAAATTCGGTTGCCCCATCGATGCGGGCCGCTTCGTGCAGCGCTTTCGGGACACCGGCGAAGTAAGAAGAGAACATGAAGATGAAGATTGATACTGCAAGAGCAAGGTCCGCAAAGATGACCCCGAGATGTGTGTTGAGCAGGCCAAATGACCGCACAATCTGAAAGAGCGGCAGCACAATGGCGGTCACCGGGATCATCAGGCCGATCAGAAACAGAATCTGCAGAAATACTTTCCCACGGAACTCTATGAACACCATCGCATAAGCCGCGAGCGAGGCGATGCCGATCATCACGACAGCATCGATGACTGAGATGATCAGCGTGTTGAGGAAATAGCGGCTGAAACCGCCATCCGTCCAAACGCGGACATAATGCTCAAAGGTCATGCTGATCGGGGGATACCACGGCGGGTTCACAAGCTCAGTTGTTGGCTTCAGCGACGTAAAAACCGTCAGGATCAATGGCGAGACCATCAGAATGGCAATCACGCCCAGGATGAACAGCAGGATCCAGCGACCCATTACCGGTCCTCCCTGTTCTGTATCTGCATGTAGAAAATGGTCGCGATGCTGACGATCACCAGAAGCGCCACACCGATGGCGGAGCCGTATCCGTACTGGTTCTCAAGTGCGCCGCGTTTGTACATGTAGGTTGAAAGAATTTCGCTGAACCGGATCGGGCCGCCCTGTGTCGTAGCCCAGACGATGTCGAATACTTTGAACGATTGCGTGAGGGTCAGTATGAAGACCACCGCCGTCACAGGGCGCAGAGCGGGCATCGTGACATAGCGGAAGGATTGCAGCGGGTTCGCGCCATCCACGCGCGCGGCTTCATAAAGGTCTTCGTCCACGGCCTGCAGCCCAGCCAGAAAAATGATGACGCTCAGTCCGATGGTCGACCAGCTGTGGGCAAAGGCGAGGGCGTATAGCACTGCGTCGGGGCTGCCCAGCCAGGGGGTGGCAAAAGCACCGAGGCCAATGTTTTCGAGCACCTGGTTTATCACGCCGGCAGGCTGGTACATCCAGCGCCAGATCGTCGCTACGGCCATCGGTGAAATCACGACCGGCAGAACGATACAGGTCTGAATGAGCAGCCGGGCTTTCCAGACCCGTGCGAGCATTGCCGCGATCACCAGGCCCAGTCCCACGTTTATGACGATGATGACGCCGGACCAGACAAAGGTGTTCCGAAAGGCCTCCCAGAAGATTTTGTCCGAGAAGAGGCGCTGGTAATTCTCCAGCCCGACAAAGTTCTTTTCGGGGCTGATCCCGTCCCAGTCAGTAAAGGAGTACTCCAGTACCGAATACGTCGGATAGATCGCAAAGACGATATAGATCGTGAGGGCAGGCAACAGGAACAGAACAGGGTTCAGGCGCTGTGCAAGTTTTGAATCCGGGTCCGGAAACATATCTGATCTCCTGTCGCCAAATGACGCGATAACTGAAGTCCGGTTTGCCCGCGCCGGAACGGGAGAACCCCGCGGGCAGACCGTTCAGGCTGCAGGTCTACTGCTCTGCGATACCGCCCGGCAGCATGATCTCTCCGGCCTCTTTGGCCGCAGTCCATGCAGACTGCATTTCGGAGGTAAATTCCTCTGGCGTCATGACGTCCAGCAACAGCGCCTGCAGGCCATCATAGGACACTGTCGTCAGACTTCCCGGTGTGATGGTGTCGAGGAAAGCGGGGACCGACCCATTCCCTGCATGTTCATCCGCGCTCTTCCAGATTTCCACCGCAAGAGCGGGCATCTGTGCGTCAGCCAGCGCTTCGTCGAGTGGACCCACCGGAACGGTCCCTGCATTCAGAAGAGCTGTGCGGCCTTCATTTGAGGCAAACATGTAGTTCATAAAGTCAACGGCCGCTTCCTTGTTTTCGGAGCTTTCGCGGATGTACCAGCCGCTGCCGATAGAATTAGTCGGGTGAATGCTCTGGCCGTCTTCAAAGGGTGGCACTGCGAACACGCCGAAGTCACCGATCCGGTCTCCGGCGGCTTCCGTTCCGCCCCCGATGACCCATGGCCCGGTGAAGGTCATCGGCACTTCGCCAGCCCAGAAACGGTCCATCAGTTCACCGTAGCCGATTGCCACGGGGGTTGGCCCGAACCAGCCCGCCTGTCCCATTTCCTGCAGCTTTGCGGATGCCGCCACAAAGGGGGCATCTGTCCACGCACCTTCGCCAAACAGCACGTTCTCAATACCTTCCGGACCTGCGTAGCGGCCGAACATCATCGACTGCCAGTGAGAAACCGGCCATTTGTCCGCCGCCCCGAGACCAATGGGCGTATCGTATCCGGCGGCCTGCAAGGCAGCCACGGCAGCTTCCATTTCTGCCCATGTGCCGGGAACAGAGATGCCGTTTTCAGCAAATATGGCTTTGTTGTAGAACATGCCCGTGGTCTCGACCTCGTTGCCGAAGGCCCAGAGCTTCCCGTCACTGGATGTCTGAACGACGATGCCTTCAGGTATTGTGCCGGACCAGTTGTTTTCAAAATATGCGCCCGTCAGATCTGCAACGAGCCCACCGGCAATGAGAGCAGCGGGTTGGCCGGGGCCTGTGCCGAAGGAGAAAAGGTCAGGCCCTTCGCCCGCAGAGAGAGCCGGGATTAGGGCGGGATTGAAAAGGTCGGACGAGTTTTTGACCACAGTGACCGTGACATCTGCGTGCTGAGCGCTGTAGGCCGCTGCGAGCTCATCATAGATATTGGTCTGACCCGGTTCCCCGGCCACCCAGACGACGACCTCCGATTGCGCGAAAGATGTTGCCGGCAATGCGCACAGCGCACCTGCGAGCAATCCGTGTTTGACGAATGTTTTCATGTTTTCCTCCCAGAAACGCGTGATTCCTTTAAAAATGTATACGATTACATAAAAATGTAAACGAATACATTTTGTGTGGTGTTTCTAGTGTGTGTTCTGGTGTCCGCGCGCCAATTGCCGAAAAACCTGTTTTGAAACGCAAAAAGTCGGTAAGGCCTGAACTTATCAATCGCCGTTTTAAGGGTCGCCGAGAGAAGGCTGGATGGCGTTACGACAAGCAGTTCAGAGCATTCGCAGAAAAGAGAGCAAGGCTGATGATCGCATATGTGTCTGTCGGTGCCGATGATATCGAAGGTGCAAAAGAGTTCTATTCCGCATTCCTGCCCGCGCTGGGGTTTCAGTTCTCGGAAGGACCAGAGGGTCTGAGCTATACGCCGCCGACAGCTCCTGGCCAGTCGGTCGTTCCTCCCGATTTCTACGTGAAGCCGCCGTTTGATAGCGGGGCGGCGTCTGCTGGAAATGGTTCCATGGTCGCTTTCGAGGCGCGCAGTCAGCAAATGGTTCGCGACCTGCACGCGGCAGCGCTTGCCGCTGGCGGGTCGGACGAAGGCCAGCCAGGCTTTCGTGCGTCATATGGGGCGCATTTCTATGTTGGATATCTGCGTGACCCACAGGGCAACAAGGTCGCCTTGTTTTCCAGCAATCCGGACGAACCAGGGCGCGACGACTGAACCTTCGGCAGCGATTACCCGGGTTGCCAGGGCAAATCTTTCTTGTCAGCGGAGTTCGCAATCAATCCGGCGATTGGAATGAGTTCCTGCTGGCGCATATTGGTCCAGCACGTCGTGCGCTTTGTAAAGCCATGCTCTTCAGGGGTGGGTCGCCCGGCGCCCTCTGAAATACGGATGTCACGCCAAAAAGACTGCACCGGATCCCATATTTTGCGTTCAAATACGGCGACGTTTTCGTGAACAGGCGAGAACGAATAAATACCAGTCGTCTAAAGAAATTTATTAACGCACTGTTTTAAATAAAATATTTTAATCACCTCTTCACGTGAGCCGTGACTATTTGCTTTCGCTATACGGGGTATTCGGAGGAAGAATTTCAAACCCGCAGGATGATCCGCACTTGGTAAAGCGGCAGAGAGGCCACGGTTCCGGTCTGATCTCTGCTGAAACCAGAACTCAAGCGGAGATCACCCATGCTTTCCGAAATTCTCGCCAGTCTGCGCGCCAGACTACTGACTTCATCAACGCTTTCTCAGGAAACCGTCCGTGACGGACAGGTCCTGACCAACGGCTTTTTTCAGAGTACAATTGTTGACAACACTCCTGCATTCATCCTGAACAATGATTTCGCGCGTCTGATCAACTTTGGACAGATCGAAACGAATGACGCACCTGCCGCAGTGCTGGCAGATGCCGAAGAGCTCCAGATCTTCAATTTCCGCACCGGTAGTATCGATGCAGATGGCGATGTTGCCACCGGTATTGAGGTAACGGATGGCTCCAGCGCGGACATCCGCAACTTTGGCAGCATTGCCGCTGAGCTGAACGGTGTTGAGTTCAGCGGAGCGGGCAGTTCGGGCACGCTCGACAACTTCCGTGGCGGTGTCATCTCTTCTGACAGCCGCGCAGTCGAAATCGAAGGCGACGGCATCAGTGTCCGCAACTTTGGTGACATCATCGGTACCGGCGATCAGCGCAACGGTACAATCTACACAAATGCCACGGCGGAAAACGTCAGCATCAGCAACTTCTCAGGCGGCACAATCGACGCAGGCGCAGACAACAGCGGGGCAGGTATCTCGCTTCAGGTCGGTGACGAAATCGGCGATGTGGTGTCGAATGCCATCTTCAACGGCTTTGGCGCCACAATCCAGGGCCGTGGCCAGGAAGCCGCGAACACAGGCGGCGCGGGCGATGGCATCCGCATCGACGACGGCGCGGAAGGGGCTGTTTCGGACACTGATATCGTCAACAGCGGTCTGATCTCGTCGGAAAGCAATCAGGGCACCGCAGGTGGTATCCGTATCGCCGACGGTGCTTCCGCCGAAGGCCGCATTCTCAACACCTCAACCGGTGTAATCGAGGGTGTTCGCAACGGTCTTTACATCGGCGAAGGTGATCACGATCTTGATGTGCTGAACTTTGGCACGATCCAGTCCGGCAGCCGTGCGGTGAACATCGACGGTACAGGCGTTGATCTGCTCAACGGCGGCGACATCCTTGGCACAGGCGACCAGCGCAATGGTACAGTCTACGCCGACGGAACAGCCGATGATTTCTCTGTGTCTAACATCGCCAGCGGTACAGTTGATGCCGGCGAAGGCAACCAGGGTTCCGGTTTTGGCGCAGAGATTGGTGGCGCTGAGGATGGTGCCAACACATTCAGCCTTGAAAACTCCGGCACAATCCAGGGCCGCGGAAACGCTGCAGCCGGTACGTCGCTTGCTGGTGACGGTGTGCGCATCGGGAATGTCGGCAACACCGGCACAACGGACGCCGCGATCACCAACTCCGGCTCGATCCTGTCCGAAGGGGCGAATGGCACTGTCGCTGGTGTCCGGGTCGTCAATGGCGTGAATTTCCAGGGCACACTGACCAACTCCGGCACAATCGCCGGTGTTCAGAACGGTGTCTACTTTGGAACGGGCGATCATTCCGGCGGTTCGTTTGTGAACTCCGGGGTCGTGTCATCGGACAGCCGCGCGGTGAACATCGACGGTGAAGGGCTTGAGGTTGTGAACTCCGGCTCCATTCTTGGCACCGGCGACCAGCGCAATGGCACCGTGTACGCGGATGGCACTGCTGACAACTATACCTTCACAAACTCTGGTCTGGTGGATGCCGGGTCTGGCAACGACGGATCGGCAGTTTCGCTGCAGACCGGCAATGTGGATGGGGACGTTGTTTCTGCTGCTATCTTCAACAGCGGCACGTTCCAGGGTCGTGGCGACGCAACCGAAGGCAACACTGTCGGTGATGGTCTGCGTCTCTTCAGCAACCAGGAAGATGCTGGTTTTGCCGGTCTCGTTCAGAACGACGGCCTCATTGCCGGTTCTGAAGACAGCGACGCCGCTGCAGGTATCCGGATTGACGGCGGGCTGGGTCTTCTGGGCGCTATCGTGAACGACGGCGAAATCAGAGGCTCCGTAAACGCCATCGACGCGACCGAAGCAGGTGATGTGACATTCGTCAACGATGATGAAGGTTTGGTAAATGGTAATGTGTTGCTTGGTGCCGGAGACGACATCGTGGTCGACCTTGGTCAGATCAACGGTGTCGTCGACGGCGGCGCGGGTGACGATGTTCTGATCGCCGGTGAGGGTGACAATGTCATCGTCGGTGGTCTTGGCAACGACTTCATCGAAGGCGGCGCGGGTTTCGATACTGCTGATTTCTCGGATCTGGATGTTGCGGTGACCGTCAGTCTTGACGCGAACGGCAACGGAACAGCCACCCGCGAAACAGGGTTCTCTGTAACGGTTCAGGATGTGGTTGTCGGTGCTTCGCTGCAACCCACAGAAAACATCGATGATGCGGACGGATTTGTGCAGGAGGCCCTGAACGGGAACCTCTACTACAACATCCACACAGCCGACTTCCCGGGTGGCGAAATCCGTGGACAGTTCGAAGTGGTAGGCGATAACGGTTCCGGACACGACCGGGTTATCGAGCTCGTTGCATCGCTTGATGCAAGCCAGGAGCCTGCACCGAACACGTCAGACAGTGAGGCCACCGGTGAAGCGACCCTGACGATCTCGTTCAATGAGGAAGGCGAAGTTCTCTACTCCTCAGAGCTGAGCGTCACTGGCCTGAATGAGGCGGATCTGCTCACACCGGGACCCGGAGGTGTTTCTGCAATTCACCTGCACAATGCGCCTCTTGGGATCAACGGCCCGATCGCTCAGGACACTCTGGTGGATGCGGGCGGTACGCTGGATGCAGCATCACCAACCGGTGTGTCAGGTCTCGATGTCATCGCCGAAGTGGTCGAAACGGACGTTCTCAGCTCAATCGAGCGCGTGGTCGGCTCCGGCGACAGCGATACGGTCGACCTGAGCAGCTTCAATGGAGTGACTGTCGACCTGGACCTCAGCGCCCCGGCGCCGAACCCGGCTGCGACAGGCGGAGAGGGTCCGCAGGACGGTGCCATCATCGTGGACGGGGACATTGCAATAGAGGTGGATGACTTCGAAAACGTCATCGGTTCCTCGGGCGATGACCTGATCCTCGGCAACAATGAGTTCAACGTTCTGTTTGGTGGGGCTGGCAATGACGCCATTCATTCCTTCGGTGGCGCGGACATCATTGATGGCGGGGCAGGGACAGACACTGCACTGTTCTCTGCGGGTCCGGGCGTCATTCTCGACCTTGACGAGGATGGGAACGGTGTTGCGCAGGTCAATGCGCCGGAGGGTGCAACGCTCGACCAGGTGTTCAACTTTGAGAACATCAATGGCTCGAACAACGCAGTAAGCCCGAACGGAGGCAACGACAACCTGTCGGGGAACTCCGGTTCCAACACGCTCAACGGTCAGGCTGGCGATGACATCCTGAACGGTGAAGGTGGTGATGACATCCTCATCGGCGGTGCGGGCGACGACATCCTGATCGGTGGTGAAGGCGCTGACACCTTTGCCTTCGGACCGGGCTTTGGCCGCGATGTGATCCAGGATTTCGAGCTGGGCGTCGACCGCCTCGACTTCAGTGACTTTGGTCCTGATTTCGCCGCTCAGGTGAGCGTCACGCAGAGCGAAAGCGGCGCGATGTTCTCCTTCGGCAGTGCCGGTGGGGTTGTCCTCGAAGGCGTCAGCGCAGCTGACCTGACCGACCACGACTTCATCGCCTGATCAGATCAATCCGGGGTGGCAGCTCAGGTTGCCACCCCTTCAGCCTGAAAAGAGATCACCATCATGTTTCAGAAAAAATCCACAGTTAAATCAGCATGGGGCAAGCTGCGCAGCGGCTTTGTCGCCATCGGCTTCTTCAGTATGATCCTCAACCTCCTGATGCTCGCAGGACCGCTTTATATGCTGCAGGTCTATGACCGCGTCCTCACCAGCCAGAATATGGACACTCTGATTGCCCTCAGCATCCTGCTGGGTGGTGTTTTCCTCGTCACCGGCCTTCTGGATCTGATCCGGATGCGTATTCTGAGCCGCCTCGGTGCGCGCTTTGAGCTGACGGTCGGTGCGCCCATTCTGCAATCTGCCATCCGGCGCCGGGTGCAGGGCGGTTCAGGTGCTGACAACCCGGCGGCAGACGTGAACGGTCTGCGTGATTTCATCTCCGGGCCCACACTTGTTGCATTCTTTGATGCCCCGTGGATTCCGCTCTATCTCGCGGTGCTTTACGTGCTGCACCCTTACCTCGGGGCACTGGGGCTCGCAGGGGCGACGCTTCTGACAGTTATGGCCCTTATCAACAATGGACGGTCCGCCGGCCTGATGCAGGAAACCGCTCAGGCGCGTGTCCGTTCAGACAGTTTGTTCACCGCTGGTGAGCAAAACGCAGAGCTCGTCCACGCCATGGGTATGACTGGTGATCTCGCCCGGCGCTGGGCAGCTCTGCAATTTCAGTCGCACCAGCTGAAAGCGCGTGTGTCCGACCGTCTGGCCGGGTTTTCGGTCATGTCGCGCACAATCCGCATGGCGCTCCAGTCCGGCATGCTGGGCCTCGGGGCCGCACTGGCGGTCACCGGACAGGCGACAGCAGGTGTGATGATCGCGGCGACAATTGTGCTGGCCCGGGCGTTGGCGCCCATCGACCAGCTGATCGGTCAGTGGCGGACGTTTCTGGCAGCCCGGGGGTCGTACAAATCTCTGCAGGCGCTGTCCGAAGCCTATCCGCAGGCAGAAAAACGACTTGCTCTGCCCCGGCCGCAGCTCACCCTGAATGTTGCAATTACCCAGGCCGGCCCGCCACTGGCGCAGAATGCAACCGTCGGGGGCATCGAGTTTTCACTGTCCGCCGGTGATGTGCTGGCCGTGATCGGTCACAGCGGATCGGGGAAATCGACGCTGGCCAGAATGCTGGCGGGGATCTGGATGCCGCAACGCGGAGCAATCCGGCTTGACGGCACCCCGATGGCCCGCTGGGACACCGAAGAACTGGGTCAGCTGATCGGATACCTGCCACAGGACGTGCAACTTTTTGACGGCACAATCCGCGAGAATATCGCCCGCTTCTCAACGTCGATCGACGACGGAAAAGTGCTGGCGGCAGCCCGGGCCGCAGACGTGCACGATCTGATCAGCGGCTTGCCCGACGGCTATTCAACGCTGATCGGCAACGGCTTTCACCTGTCTGGCGGCCAGCGGCAGCGGATAGCCCTGGCCCGGGCGCTTTATGACGATCCGTTTGTCCTCGTGCTGGATGAGCCGAACTCTGATCTGGATGCGCAGGGCGAACTGGCGTTGCGCAATGCGATCCGGGGGGCAAGCGAACGTGGTGCGATCACTCTCGTGATGACACATCGCCCCAGCACGCTCGAAGCCGTCAACAAGGTGCTCACACTCAGCCGCGGAACCCAGTCAGGCTTCGGTAACAAAGAGGACATTCTGCGCCCCGTGCAGCAGGCCACTGTGGCCGGCGCCAAAACCCCACAACTGGCCCGGCACGCTGTCGGACTGCCTTCTGAGAAAGGAATGGCACAATGAAACCCGCATTCGCAATAACACCGCATCAGGGCGTGCTGCGCCTCGAAGACTATAACCGTATCCAGAGCAAACCGGCCGGTGCCGGCATCGGATGGTTTGTCGCTCTGGGCCTGTTGGTGGTTTCCGGCTTTATCGGCGGTGCGGCCCATTGGGCGACGGTGTCGAAACTTGACGGTGCTGTGGTTGCTCCCGCGTCGTTCGTTGTTGAGGGAAACCGCAAGACCGTGGAACATCTTGATGGCGGCATCGTCAGCAATATCCTGGTGCGGAATGGTGATCTGGTTGAGGCCGGTCAGACGCTGCTGGAGCTGGACGGGACCGATCCCGGCGTTGAACTGGATGTGATTGCCGGTCAGATCGCCGATCTTTCGGTACGCCGCGCGCGGCTGATCGCCCAGTTGCAGAGTTCTGATACTTTTGACGAGGCGAACGTTGCAGCGACAATGAAAGTTGCCCTCGGGACTGCTGAATGGTTGCCGGCTTTTGCGACACAGAAGCTCCTCTTTGATACTGAACGGCGTTCCCGCGAGGCAGAAGCGGATCTGACCCAACAACGCATCGCCAATCTGGAGGATCAGCTGAGTGGGCTGAACGCACAGCGCGTATCCAATACCCGTCAGCTGGACATCACGCGGCAGGAACTGGCCAATCTGCAGACCCTGCTCGACAAAGGCCTGGTTGCCGCCGCGCGCGTCAATTCCCGCCGGGTGGAGGTGGAACGGCTGCATGGTGTGGATGCAGCGCTGCAGACTGAGGAGGCGCAGGCCCGGAACGCGATCAGCGAACTGCGCCTTTCCGAGATCGGAGCACGCACCCTGCGGGCTGAAGAGGCATCGACCGAACTGGCTGGGATAGAAGCATCTCTGGCGACGCTGGAGCCACAGTATCTCGGGGCGACTGAGCGTCTGAAGCGTGTGGCAATAACAGCACCTGTCAGCGGCCGGGTGGTTGAGATGACGGTATTCACATCAGGTGGAGTGATCCGGCCGGGAGAACCAATCCTTGACATCGTTCCCGTTGATCAGCCGCTGATCGTCGAGGCGCGGGTGAATACGGCAGACATTGAAAAACTCTTCATCGGTCAGTCTTCCCGCGTGCGTCTTTCGGCTTTTGATCAGGGCGATGTGCCTGAGGCAGAGGGGACCATTGTTGATATCTCCGCCGACAGCCTCGAAGACGAGCGCACCGGCGACTTTTATTATGTCGCGCGGGTTCAGCTCAACAAAACCCAGCCAGATGACATTGCAGGGCTGGAACTTGTCCCGGGCATGCCGGCCGACCTTTTTGTCAACACGGGCGAACGCACAGCGCTGAGCTATCTGACGCAACCTCTCAGCGACCGGATTGCCCGTACTTTTATCGAGTGATCCGAAACGGCGTCACGTCCCGAAAGTGGGCGTGACGCCTTTCGGTGGGTTTTCCAGAATATACGCACCGATCTTTGCAAGAAGTGGTTTGCGCGGGCAGTTCAGCCGGGAGGCGGCCCCCAGATTGCGCAGATGCCCCGGCGCCTCAAACGGAATGAAGGACATGGGCCAGTTGTCCGCACGAAACTGTTCTGCAGCCAGCGCCGACACGATCGTACAATCGTCAGAATGGCAGATGTGCCGGCAGATCGTCTCGAACCGAAGGGCGGTGAGATCAAATTTCTTGGAGGCTCGGGATTCCGGGCCGGGTGTCGGCAGCCGGGCTTCGAGATCGTAACCGAAGGAATGCGGCAACCGGATGAAGTCGTGTACCGGCACGTCCTCTGGCGTGACAGACGACAGCCCTTCGAGGGGGTGGCCCCTTCGCAGCGCCAGAAACAACGGCTCTTCCCAGATGGACGTGAACTCCAGGGTCGGGTTGTGATTGAGCCGCGCGACCAGCGCCACATCCAGCGTGTGATCCTCAACCATCTGCAGCATGTTCTGCGGCAGATCCTCGATCATCGTCACGCGCATGTCCGGAAATAGGGTGCTGAAAAGCTCGGAGAAATATTTCGTGAGATAAGGCGCCAGCGTCGGCGTGAGTCCAATATTAAACGGTACGGCCTCCGGATCACGATATTCCGTGGCCGTGTCCCTGATCCTTTGTGCGCCCTGCAGAACGTCCCGCGCGATTTCAGTGACTTTCAGACCACACGCTGTGGGGCGGACCTCGCCACTCAGGCGCAGAAAAAGATCGGTCCCAAGTTCCTTTTCCAGCTTCCGGATCTGGTTCGAAAGAGCCGGCTGCGAGACGTTGCAGTCTTCCGCAGCGGCGCTGAAACTGCCACGTCGCGCCACAGCAATTGCGTATTCCAGATCTCGCAGATTCATCTGACCTCGGGTCGTTGCCTGTTTTCGTCTTAGAAGAACACAGGCGGTGGCGGAAGAATTAACGTCCTGACGCACGCGTCTGTGATGCTTTGCGAGGACACGCGGAACCGCGTTTCGGCTTTACTGGCAGGGTTGGTGGCGTCCTGTTGAGATCACGCCCCGGCATTGTGGCGCATTCAGTCTTCCAGACTGCACAGGAGCAATTCCCGGGCGAATGCCACACGCGGATGTCGGAGGGATGACCTGGTCCAGGCAAGATAGAAGTGGTTAACCGGCGCATCGGCGACACCACGCAGCAGAGTGATCCTGCCGGATTGAAGGGCGTCTGAGCACAGATAATCCGGGATCACAGACCATCCGCTCCCGGTTTCTGCCAGGGCACGCAGCAACCGCAGGTCAGGCGCGGAAATCGCGGACACAATGCCGTCCGCGCTTATCCCGTTGGCCTGCAGCCAGTCCCTGATGAGCGGCAGGTCATTGTCATAGGCCAGCATGGGCTCGGCCAGCAAAGCAGCCCTCAGGTCCCTCGCGTCATTGATCCTGTCTGCGATCCCGGGAGCTGCAACCGCCAAAAGCTTTTCTGACCCGATGACCTGCGAGGCAATCAGGGGATGACCGGGGTCTGATGCAGTGAATGCAAGGTCAACCTCCCCGGCCGTCAGACGCTGATAGATCGACGACTTTCCCCCTGGGTGCAGACGGATATCCAGTCCGGATGCCTGCAGTGACCGCAGTGACGGCGCGACGCGCTCTGCCAGTAACTCCGCGGGCCCTGCCACGTGAACGACACCTGACAGGCTTGCTGACCGTGCTTTGGCCTGCGCCAGAGCTTCCTCCGCACGGTCAAGGCTGTCGCCGACCTGCGCAGCAAGATCTTCTGCAAAAGCGGTTGGCGAGACACCGCGTGACCTGCGCGTAAATAACTCCCGCCCGACCTGGGTTTCGAGCGTGGCGATATGCCCGGATACCGCAGGCTGGGTCAGGCCAAGGTTTCGCGCAGCCGCAGTAATCGACCGGCAACGGCAGACTTCGACAAAGGATCTCAGAACGGTCAGTGACATACTTTAGTATAAGAAAATTTATCCCTGATGGAAGCAAGGCTTTGGTTTTGTGATGCCGATGGCTGGTTATATGTGCCTCATGAAACTTAAGGAGGTTTACATGTCACAAAACAATATTCTGATCGTCGCGACTTCTGCCGGTTCAATGACCAATGGCGATGCGACCGGCATCTGGCTCGAAGAGCTGACAACGCCATACTACGCTTTTGTGGACAGCGGCGCGCGGGTGACCGTTGCCTCTGTCAGGGGTGGTGCGATCCCGGTCGATGACCGCAGTCTTGCGCCCCGGGGCGAAAACGACGCATCTGTTGAACGATACTTGGATGATCCTGCAGTACAGGCTCTGATTAGCGACAGTGTTCCGCTGTCGGCAGTGTCGGATCAGGTCGGAGCCTTTGATGCAGTGTTCCTGCCCGGTGGGCATGGCACCATGTTTGACTATCCGCAGAACCGCGAGCTGGCGGAACTGATCGAACGCTTTGATCAGCAGGGTAAGGTGGTCGCGGCGGTCTGCCACGGACCGGCAGGGCTGACCGGTGCCCGGAAGCCTGATGGCACACCGTTTGTGGCGGGCCGGACGATCGCGGCCTTCACAGACAGCGAGGAGCACGCTGTCGGTCTGCAGGATGCAGTGCCGTTCCTTCTGGAAACGAAACTGCGGGAACTGGGGGCCGAACTGTCCACGGCTCCCGATTTTCAGGCGCATGCCGTGCGGGACGTGCGGCTTGTGACCGGTCAGAACCCCGCATCAGCGACAAAGACGGCGGAGCTGGTCATGGCGGCGCTGACGGTCGGACAGGCCGCGTGAAGAAAGAAATAATGATGGGAAAGATCATACTGATTACAGGTGCGTCCTCCGGTATTGGCGAAATATGTGCAAGGTTCGCGGTGAAAGCCGGTCACAAGGTGGTTCTGGCGGCGCGCCGGACGGACAGGCTTGAGGCTCTGGTAGAAGAGTTTGGTCCACAGAACGCGCTCGCGGTGTCCTGCGATGTTACCAGTGCCGAGGATCAGGAACGCCTGGTGGACGAAGCCGTCGCACGGTTTGGCCGGCTTGATGTTGTCATGGCGAATGCTGGCCTCGGTGCCTCGCAACGGGGCACCGAGGCGGGTGATACGGACAGTTTCCGCAAGATGATTGAGGTCAACTGTCTCGGCGTCACCTACACTGCCAAATACGCAATGCCGCACCTGAAAGCATCCGGCGGGCATCTGGTCCTGGTAGGGTCGCTGGCCGCTCAGGGTACGGTCTGGGGATCGGTCTATTCGGCGACCAAGTGGTTTGTGCGCGGATATGCCGACAATCTGGGGGCCGAACTGGGGGATGCCGGCGGGCGCGTGACCTGCCTTCATCCTGGCATGACGGACACGCCATTTTTTGACAGCCCGAAACCCGCAGGATTGCGGCCTGAATACATCGCACGGGCGTTTATCTATGCGATCGAACAGCCCCCGCACGTCTGGATCCCGCATCTGCCGGTTTACCCAAGGCCGCAAAAGCCGTTCTCGGATCAGCATCACTGAGTTGCTGACGTGCTGGAAACTGACGCATTGAAAAAGCCCCGGCAGCAATTGACGCTCAGAATGCCGCGCTGGCGTCCGACCCGGGTTACCCGCGGCTGGACACGCGCTTCTGATATGTGTCCAGTTCCTTTTGCAGCACCAGACCGGTCGGACGATCAGTGCGCGCGCAGAATTCGGACCATACCGCCCCGAAAGGCAGATCGCGGAATTCTTCGGTCAGAATGAGGCGGGTTGTGAAATCCAGATTGGTCTCTGCCTGGCGTAACCGTTCCATGGGTGTCAGCAGCGCGCGCAGCAAAGCCTTTTGCATGTTGCGCGTGCCGATCACCCACGCAGCTGTGCGGCTGATCGTGGCGTCAAAGAAATCAAGCCCAATGAATGTTCTGTCGAGCAGATCGGCGCTGACAAGTTCGTGCGCCATTGCAAGGATCGCGTCATCCAGCAGAATAACATGATCGCTGTCCCACCGCATGGGGCGCGATACGTGCAACAGGATCTGATCCAGCGAAACAGCAACAGCGCTCAGTTTGTCTGCGATATTCTCGGTCGGGTGAAAATGGCCCATGTCCAGACAGAGCAGGATGCTGTTGCGCAGCGCATATCCCATGTAGAATTCATGGCTTCCGACGGTGCAGGCCTCGACCCCGATACCAAAGAGTTTTGATTCAACGGCATCCCGCATCTGGCGCGGATCCTGTTCGGGGGCCAGCATTTCATCGAGCGAGCGCGCGAGCCTCATGCGCGCTGCCATCCGGTCCACGGGCACATCCTTAAAACCGTCCGGCACCCAGATGTTGTTGACACAGGGCGACCCAAGCTCTTTGCCCATCCGGGCGGCGATGTCGCGCGTCCGCCTGCCATGTTCCACCCAGAATTCGCGGATGCCCGCGTCAGGATGAGCAAGGGTCAGATTGTCGTCGGCCTTTTCGTGGGCAAAGAACGTCGGGTTGAAATCAAGGCCGATGCCCTGGCTACGTGCCCAGTCCACCCAGGGTTCAAAGTGCCGGTATTCCAGCGCGTCCCGGTCGGGTGCTTCGTCCGTGTCGGGGTACATCGCATGCAGGTTCAGACGGTGTCGTCCCGGGATCATGGAATAGGCGAACTCCAGATCGGCGCGCAGTTCGTCAGGGGTGCGCGCACGGCCCGGATGATTGCCTGTCGCCTGAATGCCGCCGCCGGATGAGCCTGTTCTGGTCTCAAACCCGACCACGTCATCGCCCTGCCAGCAGTGCATCGAAATCGGGATGTCCTTCAGCCGCTCCAGGGCGGTTTCGGTGTCGACACCCCATTCTGCGAAAGCGGCTTTCGCGCTGTCATAGCTCATCGTCGCCTGCTCCTTCTCTTTGTACCGGCTCAGCGTGTGAAGGCCTGAACATTGCCGGAATCGACATTGATAATGTTGCCTGTGGACTTGGCAGATGTATCGGCCGCAAAGAAATAACAGGCTTCGGCGATGTCTTCAGGGAAAACAGAGCGTTTGAGCATTGACCGTTGCCTGTACATCTCCTCCAGCCCCTCTTTGTCTGTGCCATAGGTGTCAGCCCGCTGTTCAAGCCATTCGCCTTCCCAGATGCGCGAACCGCGCAGGACCGCGTCAGGGTTCACCACATTCACACGAATACCGGCCTCTGCTCCCTCCAGTGCCAGGCATCGCGCCAGATGTATCTCGGCTGCCTTGGCGGTGCAGTAGGCGGAAGCATTCGGTGAGGCCGCGAGGCCATTTTTGGACGCCACAAAGACAACAGAGCCGCCGATGTCCTGCGCGCGCATCATGCGGAATGCTTCCCGGCTGACCAGGAAATAACCTGTATTCAGGATGTCCATATTCCGGTTCCAGAGTTCGAGCGTGGTCTCCTCAACCGGTGCCGAAGTCGCAATGCCTGCGTTTGACACAAGGATATCGAGGCCGCCGAATTCAACGGCTGTCTCTGCCATCGCCGCGATGACCGCGTGCTCATCGGTAACGTTCATTTCCACGGAACGTACAACATCAGGGCCAAAGGCCTGGGCCAGGCTGTCACGTGCAGCGTTCAGCGCGTCTGCATTGATGTCCGCGAGCATAACGCAGGCGCCTTCCTCAAGGTATCTGCGGGCTGTCGCCGATCCGATGCCACCTGCACCGCCGGTGACCAGTGCAACGCGCCCGGCCAGCGATTTGGGTTTCGGCATACGCTGCAACTTGGCTTCCTCAAGGAGCCAGTATTCAATGTCAAAGGCTTCCTGTTCCGGCAATCCGCAGTATTCGCTGACAGCTGTTGCGCCGCGCATCACATTGATCGCGTTCACATAGAACTCGCCGGAAATCCGCGCTGTCGCTTTGTCCTTTGCAAAGGTGATCATTCCAACGCCTGGGATAAGGTACACAACCGCATTGGGATCACGCATCGCCGGGCTGTTTTCCCGTCTGCAGCGTTCATAATAGGCTGCATAGTCGTCCCGATAGGCTGCGACCTGATCAGCGAGGCCGTCCACGACGGCGCCGGTGTCGCCCTCAGCAGGGTCAAAGCCAATGACCAGCGGGCGGATCTTGGTGCGCAGGAAATGGTCCGGACAGGATGTGCCGAGGGCCGCGAGCGGCTCAAGCTGTTCTGAGTTCACGAACTCGAGCACAGGGTCGCTGTCGTTGAAATGGCCGGTCATATGCTGGTTGCCACTCACGAACCCGCGGATGGCAGGCATCAGACGTGCGGCAACGGCGCGCCGTTCTGCAGCGGGAAGGCTTTCGTGACGCTGACCCCCGAATGCTGGTTTGTCACCTGCCTGTTCTGCCAGCCAGGCTGTTGCAATGTTGATCACTTCAATCGTGGTGTCGTAACAGTCTTTGGCGGTGTCGCTCCATGTGAAAAGCCCGTGGCTTTCCAGGATGACACCGTCCGCTTCGGGGTTGTTGCGGCAGAATTCTTCAAGCCACAGGCCCAGCTCATACCCAGGCCGTTTCCAGGGAAGCCAGCCGATCCGGCTGCCAAAAATCTTCTGTGTCAGCGCTTTGGAACTGGCGGAAGCCGCAATAGCAATAATTGCATCCGCATGCACATGATCGACATGCCGGCGCGGCACATATGCATGCAACGGTGTGTCAATCGAGGCAGCGCGCGGATTGAGACGAAAAGTGCAGTGGGGCAGGTAGCCCACCATTTCATCCTCAAATTCCACGCCACGATACAGGTTTTTGAGCGCGTGCAGCTTATCCATGTAGAGCGTTGCAAAGCCATCGCGTTTCATGGAGCCGATGTCCCCGCCGGACCCTTTGACCCAGAGCACTTCGGTGTCTTCGCCGGTCAGCGGGTCCGTTTCGAGCACTTTGGCTGAGGTGTTTCCGCCGCCGTAGTTTGTCACCCTTTTGTCTGCGCCCAGAATGTTGGAGCGGTACAAAAGCAGGTCTGACTCGCTCATTCCTGATGCGGTTTCTTCATCCCAGCGATTTTCAAGAAGCTGTTTTTCCAAGGTTTTCAGCATCTGTGTCTCCCCGCCCAGCGGTTTTCATCGTGATTGCGTATGGCTTCAAGCCTGATTGGCGCACAGGTGAATGTCAATCAATTTCAATCATAAAACGTCATGCTGCGATGCAGAATGATTGTAAATGATCATTTTTGATTGACAGGTTGCGCGAATCTGAGCAGGCTCAGGCATCAGGGGAGGTGCATATGCACGAAAAGGAACGTCATCGGATTATTCTGTCAGCTGTTGAGGACAGGCCTGTGGTTACGGTCGTTGACCTGTGCAATCTGACGGGCGTTTCTGAGGCAACGATCCGCCGGGACATCGCGACGCTGCATATGAACAAGCAGCTCCGCCGGGTGCGGGGTGGGGCTGAGGCCATCACGCCGCCGCAGTTCGTGGGGCTCGCCGGGCGTACCTTTGCCGTCAACGAAACCATGCGTATTGCCGAAAAGCAGGCGATTGCGCGCGCGGCTGTGGAGTTGTGCGCGGACGGGGACCCGATTATCATCAACGGAGGGACAACTACCTTCCAGATGGTGCATCCGCTGGCGTCGCGCCGGTGTCAGATTTTTACCAACAGCTTTCCGATCGCCGAGCATCTGCTGAAGCATTCCAAGAATACGATCATGCTGTCCGGCGGGGCGATCTACCGGGAGCAGAACATCATCCTGTCGCCTTTCGACAATGACGTTACGCGTAACTTTTATGCGCGCCGTATGTTCATGGGCGCGCAGGGCCTCGGCCCGCTGGGTCTTATGGAAGCGGATCCCCTGCTTATCCAGGCCGAACAGAAACTCATAGGCCAGGCTGATGAACTCGTTGTGCTGGTGGACAGCACCAAGTTTGAGCAGCGCTCAAGTCTTGTTCTCTGCGCGCTGGACCGGATCACAACGGTGATCACCGACGAGGGTATCTCGGACAAAGCCGCCGCCATGCTGGACGCGGCAGATGTGAATCTGATCGTGGCGCAGTCCGGCGCCGGACAGGAAGAGGCGGCGTCGTAAGCGGCCCGGAACAACAACTGAATAAGAGGAGGAAACAAATGAAACGTCGGAATTTCGGAGCGCTGGTCGCGGGGGTGAGCCTCGCTGCTGGCCTGATGGGGACAAGTGCGATGGCGCAGGACGATATGCGCATTGCCCTTGTGGTAAAGGCGCTTGGCATCGGCTTTTTTGAAGCTGCTGCAGAAGGCGCTGAAGAAGCTGCCAAAGAGCTTGGCGGAGTAGAGATCATTTACACCGGTCCTACAGACACGACCGCCGAGGGGCAGATCGAGGTGATCAATTCCCTGATTGCGCAGGGCGTTGATGCCATTGCGATTTCCGCGAATGACCCGGATGCGGTTGCACCGGCGCTCAAGCGCGCAATGCAGCGCGGCATCACGGTGATCAGCTGGGATTCTGGCGTATCCGAAGAGGGTCGGATGATGCATCTCAATCCTTCGTCCAATGCGCTGATCGGCAATATGATCATCAAGTTGGCCGCCGATCACCTGCCAGAGGGCGGTGAAGTGGCCGTGCTGTCCGCATCGGCCACAGCGACAAACCAGAACATCTGGATTGATGAAATGAACAAGGTCATGGGCGATTACTCCGGAATTGACGTTGTTGCGACTGTTTATGGTGATGACCTCGCGGATAAATCCTACCGCGAGGCGCAGGGCCTGATGCAGTCATATCCGGATCTTGATGCCATCATCGCCCCGACGTCCGTGGGTATCGTTGCGGCAGCGCAGGCGGTTGCCGACGCTGGCAAGATCGGTGAGGTCAATGTCACCGGTCTTGGTCTGCCCTCAGAAATGGCAGGCGCAATCGAAAGCGGCGCGTCGCAGTCTTTCGCCATCTGGAACCCGATTGATCTGGGTTATTCGGCAGCAATGATCGCCCATGCGCTGGCTACAGGTGCTGCCACGGCGGAACCCGGAGCGGAAATACCCATGGGGCGCATGGGTGCGGTGACACTGGACGATACCAACTCTGCCGCGATGGCTGATCCGTTCGTTTATGACGCATCGAACATCGACCAGTTCAAATCGATCTTCTGATCGGACCGACGGGCCCGGCGCACAGCAGCACAGTGTGCCGGCCCCCGCTTCGCAGGCTACAGGACGGCGATGTTGATGCAGGTACACCAGAAACAGGCTGATCCCGTTGCTCACAGTGCCGCGCCGGTTCTGGCGCTGAAAGGCATTACCAAGACATTCCCTGGTGTCCGTGCTCTGTCAGACGTGTCGCTCAACCTCTCTGCGGGAAAAGTTACCGCGCTTGTTGGCGAAAACGGTGCCGGAAAATCGACAGTCGTGAAAATCCTGACCGGCATCTATCAACCGGATGGCGGTGAGATTCTGGTGGATGGAGCCCCGACAGCTTTTCCATCGGCGCATTCGGCCGGGGCGGCGGGCGTCACGGCCATCCATCAGGAAACAGTGCTTTTTGATGAATTGTCTGTGGCCGAGAATATTTTCCTGGGCCATGCCCCACGCGGACGGTTCGGTTTGATTGACACGGCCCGTATGTCAGCAGAAGCCGTGCGCATTCTCTCAGACATAGGCGCTGATATTGATCCCGCTGCGCGCCTGAAAGATCTGGGGATCGCAAGCAAACATCTTGTGGCCATCGCGCGGGCGCTGTCGATTGATGCGCGTGTTGTCATTATGGATGAGCCGACCGCCGCGCTGAGCCAGAAAGAAATCGAAGAGCTCTACGAGCTCATCGAAACCCTCAGAACCCAGGGCAAAGCAATCCTGTTTATCAGCCATAAGTTTGATGAGATTTTCCGCATTGCGGATCAGTACACCGTCTTCCGCGATGGTGAACTCGTGGGCGACGGCGACATCGGCGATGTGTCTGAGGCCGACCTCGTCCGCATGATGGTCGGCCGGGACGTAAGTCAGATTTTCCCGGAACGGGAACACAACATCGGTGCAGAAGTCCTGCGGGTGGACGGCTACAAGCACCCGACAGAGTTCGCAGACATCGGTTTTTCACTGCGGCGGGGCGAGATCCTGGGGTTCTACGGTCTGGTCGGTGCGGGCCGGTCGGAATTCATGCAGTCGCTCTTTGGAATTACGCGCCCTTCAAGCGGACATGTAATGATTGACGGCGCGCCTGTTTCTGTCAGATCGCCAGCTGATGCGGTGAATAACGGTATCGTTTATGTGCCGGAGGATCGTGGCCGGCAGGGAGCGATCACGGCGCTCCCGATTTTTCAGAATGTCACATTGCCGTCTCTGAGCAGGACATCGCGCAACGGTTTTCTGCGCCTGGCGCAAGAGTTCAGGCTTGCGCGGGAGTACATCAGTCGTCTCGATCTGCGCGCGGCATCTCTGGACACCAGCGTGGGTAATCTGTCCGGGGGCAACCAGCAGAAGGTGGTCATTGCCAAATGGCTGGCGACGCAGCCCAAAGTCATCATTCTCGATGAGCCAACCAAAGGTATCGATATCGGCTCAAAGGCTGCCGTGCACGAATTTATGGCGGAACTGGCGTCACAGGGGCTTGCCGTGATCATGGTCAGCTCGGAAATCCCCGAAATTCTCGGCATGTCCGACCGCGTTATTGTGATGCGCGAGGGGCGCATCGCGGCGGAACTTGCGGGTGAAGAGCTGACACCGGAAACTCTTGTCCGGCATGCAGCCGGTATCCGAAAGCAGGTGTGATGCTCAAACGCCTGATGACATCCCGCGAAAGCCTACTGTGCGCTGCGATCATCCTGCTGCTCGTGTTGATCTCCACACGGTTTCCCGCATTTGCGGCTCCATCCAATCTGGCCCGTGTTTTCAACGATACGTCTCCCCTGATCCTTCTGGCGATCGGGCAGATGATTGTGATCCTGACCAAATGCATCGACCTCAGTGTCGCTGCCAATCTCGCACTGACCGGCATGGTCGTTGCCATGATCAATGTGGCGGCACCAGGCCTGCCGGTACCGGTCATTATTGCTGTTGCCATCGGGCTTGGAACCTTTCTGGGCATGATCAATGGTCTTCTGGTATGGAAACTCGCCATTCCGCCCATCGTGGTGACGCTGGGCACCATGACTATTTTCCGTGGGATCATTTTTGTGATTTCGGACGGCAAATGGGTCAACAGCCACGAGATCAGCGATCCCTTCAAGGCGTTCACACGGGCAGAATTTCTCGGCCTGCCCACCATGAGCTGGATCGCCCTTGCTGCCGTCGGCCTTTTTTCGGTCGTCATGAGCCGCACAACACTCGGTCGTGCGTTTTATGCTGCCGGCGGCAATCCGCACGCGGCCACCTATGCCGGAATAAATGTGGGCCAAAGCCAGTTCTGGGCTTTCACGATTTCCGGCGCGCTTGCTGGCCTGACGGGGTACCTCTGGGTCTCTCGCTACGCGGTTGCCTATGTCGATCTTGCCGGTGGTTTTGAGCTTGATGTGGTTGCCGCCTGTGTGATCGGCGGTGTCGCGATAATGGGCGGTGTCGGTACGGTCGCCGGTGCAATGCTGGGTGCGCTTTTTCTTGGCGTCATCAAGAATGCGCTGCCGGTGGTGGATATCTCGCCGTTCTGGCAACTCGCAATTTCGGGTGGGGCAATCATCATCGCCGTGGCGCTGAACGCACAGGCCAGCCGCGAAAAGGGCCGGATCATTCTGAAACCCACGGAGCCATCAGCATGACAACCACTCCGAGGCAGATCCCCGACCGGCTCCGCTCTCCCTTTGAGCGGCATCTCAAAAGCTGGGAGAGCCTGCTGATCTGCGTTGCTGTTGCAATCTTTGTCGCCAACAGCTTCGCATCTCCCTATTTCCTGAACGCGTGGAACCTGTCTGACGCAACCTTCAATTTCACTGAAAAAGCGATGATCGCTTTTGCGATGGCGCTGCTGATCATCGCGGGCGAGATTGACCTGTCTGTCGCATCCATTATCGCACTTGCGTCCACCGCCATAGGGGCCGCCGTTCAGTTCGGTGTGGACACGCCGGGTCTGGTTTTGATCGGGCTCGCTGTTGGTATCCTGTGTGGTGCGTTTAACGGCTTTCTGGTCACGGTGATGGGACTGCCTTCCATCGTGGTCACCATCGGCACGATGAGCTTCTTTCGCGGGATCAGCTATATTGTGCTGGGTGATCAGGCCTATCGTGGATACCCGCCGGACTTTGCATTCTTTGGTCAGGGCTACGTCTTCTGGGTGATATCTTTCGAATTCGTGCTCTTTGCCGTTCTCGCTGCGATCTATGCAGTGCTGCTGCATAAAACCAATTTCGGGCGGGCAGTTTATGCGGTGGGCAATAACGCAACCGGCGCCCTGTTTTCCGGCATCCGAGTTGCCCGCGTGAAGTTCATCCTGTTTTTGCTCACGGGTCTGATGTCCGGTATTGCGGCGGTCTGTCTGACCTCGAGGCTGGGCTCAACGCGGCCATCCATTGCATTCGGCTGGGAGCTGGAGATCGTCACCATGGTTGTCCTCGGTGGCGTCAGCATTCTGGGCGGGGCAGGGTCCATCCCCGGTGTTGTGATCGCGGCCTTTGTTATGGGCATGGTGACGTTCGGTCTTGGTCTGCTCAACGTGCCGGGCATTGTCATGTCCATTGTGATCGGTGCGCTGCTGATTTCGGTCATCGCACTGCCGCGGCTCTGGGACAGGCTGAGAGGGTGATATGCAGAAATACGCGTTCAGAATGCGCCTCAATCCCGGGTGCCTCGACGAATACAGGAAACGTCATGATGAAATCTGGCCAGAGCTGATCCGGCTGCTGAAGGATGCCGGGATTTCGGACTATTCCATCCATCTGGATGAGGAAACAAACATCCTGTTCGGCGTACTCTGGCGCACGGATAATCACCGGATGGATGCCCTGCCTCAGCAGGACATCATGCAGCGCTGGTGGGCTCACATGGCAGATATTATGGAGACGCAGGCTGACAATGAACCGGTGGCTGTTCCGCTCACACCGGTTTTTCATATGCCATGACCGGATCCTGCATCGCGGTCATTGATATTGGCAAAACGAATGCAAAGCTCGCAGTCGTTGATCCTGACACACTGACCGAACTGGCGGTGGTCACGCGGCCCAACACTGTGCTGCAGGGTCCTCCGTGGCCTCATTTTGATGTGGACGGACACTGGGCGTTTCTGCTGGATGCGCTCTCGGATTTTCACCGGGATTTCGGCATCAGCGCCATTTCCGTGACGACGCATGGCGCATGTGCTGCTTTGATCGGACACGATGGCCGGCTTGCGGCGCCGGTTCTTGATTATGAACATAACGGGTCTGACAGCCTTGCCACCGAATACGATGCAGTGCGGCCGCCTTTTTCGGAAACCGGATCGCCCCGCCTGTCGATGGGGCTGAACCTCGGTGCGCAGCTTTTCTGGCAGTTTCATAACAATCCGGGCCTGCTGCGCGAGGTGCGCCATGTTGTGACCTATCCGCAATACTGGGGGTATCGCCTGACAGGTGTTGCGGCCACCGACGTGACATCCCTGGGCTGCCATACGGATCTGTGGAACCCGCATGCCGGGCAGCCCTCGGCACTGAACGCGACGCTGGGGATCGCCGAAAAACTGGCACCGGTACGCCGCCCTGGTGATGTTCTGGGTCCGGTCCTGTCGGATGTGGCGAAGCGCACCGGTCTCGCGGCTGATACGCCTGTTTACTGCGGTATTCACGACTCCAATGCATCGCTGTTGCCACATCTCATGTACCGTGAGGCGCCGTTCAGTGTGGTCTCCTCCGGCACCTGGGTGATTGCGATGGCCATTGGCGGCCTGCCGGTCACGCCGGACCCGGCATGTGATACGCTGATCAACGTGAACGCCTTTGGCGACCCTGTGCCATCTGCGCGTTTCATGGGGGGGCGGGAACATGATCTGCTTATGAACGGCGCGGCAGTTGAGGCAGATGCGGCTGATACTGCTGCGGTGCTGGATGCAGGCATTATGTTTCTGCCGCCGCTTGTCGCGGATACGGGACCCTTCCAGGGAGGCAGATCCGGCTGGTCGGGGGCAGAACCGGAGCAGGGCTCCGGCCGGAGAAGTGCAGCCACAGGCTTCTATCTGGCACTCGTCACCGCGCATTGCCTGGGTCTTGTCGGCCACCGCGGCCCGGTCCTTGTCGAGGGACCGTTTGCACGAAACCATTGCTATCTTGAAATGCTCGCAACAGCTTCCGGAAGCGGGGTGTTTCCGATGACGGGAGCTACCGGAACCAGCCAGGGTGCTGCCCTCCTTGCCGCACCGGGGCAGCGGCATCAGGGCGCGCTGCCACCGCCGGTCCGCGGAACCGAAAAGCACAGGGCCTATGCCGCCCGATGGCAGCAATGCGTTCGCGAAACTTGACCGTGGTATAGGGCCATTCGTCCAGGAACGCCCGACAGATTTCACTGGGGGCCGTGCGGAAATGAGCTTAACCTTTCCGAGGGGGACGGGGGCGTGACCACGGGAGGACAGGATGAGCCGCGACGCATCGAACATACTGATCATCATATCCGACGAGCACCGCAAAGACGCGATGGGATGCGCCGGTCACCCGATCATCCGGACCCCACATCTTGATGCATTGGCTGCCCGTGGCGCGCGTTTTTCAAACGCTTACACCCCGTCGCCAATGTGTGTGCCTGCACGCGCTGCCATCGCCACCGGCGACTATGTCCACAGGATCCGTCATTGGGACAGCGCGTCTCCCTATGGCGGTCAAAGGCGCAGCTGGATGCACCACCTGCGGGACAGTGGGGTGGAGACTGTTTCCATTGGCAAGCTGCATTTCCGCTCGGCGGATGATGACAATGGGTTTTCACAGGAAATTCTGCCGATGCATGTTGTCGGTGGTGTGGGATGGCCCGTCGGTCTTCTGCGGGACGCGCCGCCTGCCTATGACGCGGCATCTGAGCTGGCAGCAGATGTTGGTGCGGGCCGCAGTTCATATACCGAATATGACCGGGAAATCACCGGGGCGGCAGAATCCTGGCTGCACAGCAGGGCGGGTGCTCAGGACCCCTGGGCCGCCTTTGTTTCACTGGTCAGCCCACATTACCCGCTGGTCTGCCCCGGAGAATACCTGGACCTGTACGACCCGGCGAAGATCGACCTGCCTGTCGGATATGGCGCCCGGTCCCGGCCAGACCACAGCGAACTGAAGAACATTGCGGCATTCTTTGACTATGACCGCTATTTTGACGAGCAGCGAATGCGTGAAGCCAGAGCTGCCTACTACGGCCTGACGAGCTTCATGGATAACTGTGTTGGCCGTATTCTGTCAGCGCTGTCCGGGAGTGGGCAACAGGAGAACACAGTGGTGGTCTATGTTTCCGACCATGGGGACATGCTGGGGGATCAGGGTTTCTGGACCAAGCAGGTGATGTACGAGCAGTCTGCCGGTGTGCCGATGATCATTGCAGGCCCGGGCGTCTCAGCGGGGCGCCGGGTAACCACCGGCGCGTCGCTTCTGGATCTGGCAGCGACCGCGTTGGATGCAACCGGTGTGCCGCACGACGTGCAATCTGCGGACCTTCCCGGTGTGTCGCTTCTGCAGCTTGCGTCGGATCCCGACGATGCAGACCGTACAATTCTGAGCGAATATCACGACGGCGGATCAACCACGGGCACTTTCATGGTGCGCTGGCAACGCTGGAAGTATGTACACTATGTCGGGCATGAGCCGCAGCTCTTTAATCTGCAGGATGACCCGGATGAACTGACTGATCTTGCAGCCTTTGCACGCCGGGGGCCGGACGTATTGGCGGCCCTTGCCGAAGGAGAACGGCGGCTTCGCAATCTCTGCGATCCGGAGGTGGTAAATGCGCAGTGTTTTGAAGATCAGCGCCGTCGCATTGAGGCCCTGGGCGGTGAAGAAGCCTGCCTTACAGCGTTCCGGTTCAGTCATACGCCCACGCCAGAAGAGCAGGAGGACAGCGGTCGCACCGGGTCCGCGCTTTAGCAGCCTCCCGCGCGACGGAGCGGACCATGGCAATTGTTTCGTCAGTCTTTGGGCACCCAGCCCGGTGACCGGAACAGCACCCGCAGCGCGTTTTCCAGAGAACCGGCAGTGCGCAGATCGCGGATCAGTGCAGGCCATTCAGAGAACCAGACTTTCAACGGGTTGCGCGTGTCAAAGTCGCGTTTGAGCCCATAGCGCGGGGTTTCCTCTTCGACCTGAAAGGTTCCCCACAGCCGGTCCCAGACAATCAGTATGCCGCCGTAGTTTTTGTCCAGATACTTGTCATCGCTGCCATGATGGACCCTGTGGTGTGACGGGGTGTTCAGCACCTTTTCGAGCGGACCAAGTTTGCCGATCAGTTCCGTATGCAGCCAGGTCTGATAGGCCAGCACACTGATGACCCCGAAGATTATCAGTTCAGGCGTGAAGCCCATCAGGGCCAGCGGCAGATGCGCGACCAGCGACCAGACGCCTTCAAGAGGCCCGAAGCGGATGCCGGTGATGATATTCATGTCGCGGGATGAATGATGCACCGCGTGCTGGGTCCACAGGATGCGCACCTCGTGAGCGATACGGTGCTCCCAGTAATAGGTAATATCCGCGAGGATAACGATCAGAACCATGCTCCACCAGGTGGTCGGAATGGACCACGGCAGGAGCTGTGCGATAATCCAGAAAATACTGTAAGCGCCCGTCAGGATGAAGGTTTCGATCACCAGATAAGGGATCTGGGTCGAGGCGCTGACGAGCATTTCGCCAAGCGTTCTGGTTTTCATCGTGCCCTTGAACAGCATCTCGGCGATCTCAATGAGCAGGATGGCCGCGCCGATCAGAAAGAAGATCTCGTCGATCTGAGTTGTCAGCACTTCAATGCTCATGTCGCGCTTCCCTTTATTCCGTTTGTGAATGTACGCCAGGCAAGTTCGGCTGCCTGTTTCGGGGTGGCATCGCCGGACCGGACTACGGACCAGGCGGCGTAGATCAGGTTTTCATAGGCTTCGACGATCCATTCAGTGGGGACTGCGGCATCGAACGCACCTTCCTTCTTTGCGGCTTCCACATCCTGCCGCAGCTCGTCCCGTCCGGCTTCATAAGCTGCAGCAACTTCCGGGTCAGCCTCCAGCCCTTCATTGGCAAGGAACCACTGACGGTTGGCGAGCGGGACGATTGCATAGAGCGACAGCCGAAACCCTTCCGCATAGGTCTCAGCGCCTTTGACCGCTTCCTCTACGGCCTCTTCCAGCTCGCTCAGCGCAATTTGGGCGAGGGCCCGCATAAGGTCCGGGCGTCCGGAAAAATGACGGTGCAGAGTGGCCCGCCCCACGCCCGCGCGTGCGGCAACATCACCAAGCGTCGCTGCCTGGTTTTGTGCGTAAACGCTGAAGGCGGCTTCAATAATGGCATCGCGGGTATCGGGGCGGATCGTGGGCATGAGGCATATATGTCTCATTTGAGACAGAAATCAATGACCTGAGACGGTAAACTGGGAAAATTGTACCGGCAGATGCTGTTTGGCACCGGGTTCCGATGCCGATGTGCCGCTCAGCGCACGGAATTGCCGGCCCAAAGCAATGATCCCGGTTGCCGACTTCACGACACTTTATGGTTTCGTGATTGGAGCGGTTTGCGCGCGTGCATTACCCTTTGGCAAACGTCGTTCACCTCCCGGTGCCCTTCTGATGGTCAAAGGAAAACCTGCCATGAAGTCTCTCTCCCGTACCGCAATCGCAGCTGGGTTCGCTGTTCTGTCACTGCTGGCAGCGGTGCCAGCCTCGGCTCAGGGGCAGGAAACCTTGCCAAACTATGTCACAGAAGAATTCGGTCACCCACCAGCTTCGATCCCATCCGGGGCATTGTCGGATGATCTGACACGTGCCGTGCGAACGGTGTTCGTCGACAGCCTGGAAAGCTCAGCCTGGGGGCGTGATCAGAACATCGCGCTGGAGGAGATAAAGGCATCGGGGGATCCGCGCCTCGCCTGGATTGTGACGGATATGATGCGTTTCACCTGGCGCCAGTCTTTTGATGATGCTCTGGCCGAAACGGCGTCCGAACTGCTTGGGGTCACGCTCGAAACACCGCACCGCTGGGGCGAGCTGACGGATTATCTGATCGCGTGGGACATTCCTGCGTATCCGGGATACCTGGATACCAAACGTGCGATTTTCACCAATTTCGTGCCGGGGTGGGAGCGGATCTTCATCGAAGGTGAGATTGACTGGCGGCTGGTCTCTTGGGGCGGCGTGCCGATCGACAACCGCCCTTATGACCGGACCGAGATCCCGTGCAACTGTATTCCGGCAGCTGACAATCCGCTGACGAGCTCCGCAGAAGATGCGACCTGGCTGAAGGACGACGACATCGTTTTTGGTATCGGGATCAATGGTGAATACCGTGCCTATCCGCGTCAGATCATGGAGGTTCGTGAGATGGTGAATGACACCCTTGGCGGACGTGATCTGGGTATTCCTTATTGTACGCTCTGTGGTGCGGCTCAGGCCTATTTCACGGATGAGATGCCGGTTGGGGTCAAGCGGCCGGTCCTGCGGACCTCCGGTCTGCTGAGCCGCTCAAACAAAGTGATGTTTGATCTGCGCACGTATTCGGTGTTCGACACTTTCCTCGGGAAGGCTGTGACAGGTCCTCTCGCTGACCGGGGTATCGTGCTGAAACAGGCTACTGTTGTCACCACCGACTGGGGCACCTGGAAAAAGCAGCACCCGGAAACAACTGTCCTGCTGGAGAGGTATGCGCTGGGCAGAAACTTCAATTTCCGTGAAGGGCGGGACGCAAACGGCCCTATTTTCCCCATTGGCGATGTTGATCCGCGTCTGCCGGTGCAGGAAGACATTATTGGTGTGGTAACGGCCTCCGGCACACCTGTTGCATTCCGGCGAAGTACTGCGATGCTTGCGCTGCGCGAAGGGGCTGATGTCAGTTTTGAAAACGTGAGGCTGGAACTTGATGCAGGTGGCATCCGTGCCGTGGACCGCGATGGTTCTGATCTCGGAAGCCATCAGGCCTTCTGGTTCGCATGGTCACAGTTTTATGAGAACACAGCGCTCTGGAAACCCTGACCCGCAGCTTCAGGAAGCCAAATCGGTGATCACTGCGGTCCCCGGGGATGTGGGGCCGCTCATCGCCGCCAGTTCTGCACCGGCATCAGACAAAGAAATTTCCCGCGCCACCATCGGACTGAGATCGACCTCGCCCCGCGCGATCATGTCCAACAGGCGTGGATACTTCCAGCCCGGCATCCCGCGCGTGCCATAAAAGGCCAGCTGTTTGCTGTAGATCGCGCGCATGTTCACGGTCATCATGCCGTCACCGGAAGGCATGCCGACATGAACGTGCCGGCCAAGCGTTGCCAGACATTCGACAGATGCATTCGTTGTCTGCGCAATCCCCAGGGCCTCGACAGAGACCTGAGCACCGCCACCCGTCAGATCGCGGATCGCCTGAGCCACATCTTCCTTTGTCGCGTTGACCGCAGCATCGGCCCCGAGGCTCAGCGCATGCGCCAGTTTTTCCTCGACAACATCCACAACGACAACCTGCGCGCCCAGCATTTTTGCCAGCAGGAGTGCGGACAGCCCAATACCGCCGGTGCCGTGGATGGCCACCCACTCGCCGGCCCGGACCTGCGAGCGGTCGGTCAGCGCGTGCCAGGCCGTTGTGACCCGGCAACCCAGACCGGCCGCGAGTGCCGGTGCCATCGTATCCGGCAGATGCACCAGATTGTGGTCATATGGCACGGCCACATACTGTGCATAAGCGCCCGGTGCACCGAAGCCCGGCACAACGGCGCCTTCACAGGCGTTGGAGGTCCCCGCCTGGCAGAGCGGGCAGGTGCCGCATCCAAGAATGAATGGCGCGATCAGACGGTCTCCGGCGCGGTGTCTGGCCTGTGGCCCGGCCTCAACGACGGTGCCGCAGTATTCATGCCCCAGGATGTCGCCAGGCCGCACCTTGGGGTGCCCACCGGTCCAGCCGTGATAGTCTGACCGGCATACCCCGCAGGCGGCAACTTCCAGCACGACACCGTTGTCCGGGCATTCCGGATCGGCGACCGTTTCAATACAAAGATCCTGGTTGAATTCCCCGAGTACTGCAGCGCGCATGTAAATTTTCCGTTTTCCGACCGACTGCTCCGGAAATATCGCAAGCGCGGGTCCGGAGCAATTCCTGTGGTGGCCAGAGACTGTCAGGGCCGCCGGGACATGTCAGTAGTCGTAGCCCTTATAACGGTTCTTTTTTCCCTTTGCGCCTGCGTCACGGATCAGACCCGCCCAGTCATTGCCCGGACGCCAGATGCTCTCCATATTTGCTGATGCGTCGGGTTCTGACATACCGTATCCGTCTCTGGCATACCGGTAGAAAAATGCGCTGACCCTGGCATTGTAGATGCAATGTACATGAACCACCTTATCCGGGACACCTTCGAGAGCATGCCGGAAGGCGCTATAATCAGCTTCTGTCGGATCCTCAAACTCGACGGGGATGTAGATGTAGGTCATCCCGAGCGCTGTAACTGAACCCTCTTCGTCCACCAGCGCGCCTTTGTTGTGGTGTGGCCCGAGGTTGATCACGTGAGTGACGCCCAGAGATCTCAGATCTGCGAGTTGTGCCTCACTGGGCTGACCTGAGGTTGTGATCCGGTCATTGATGCGGCGCCAGTTCAGAATGTCGGCAGGGTCTTTCAAAAGCCGGAACCCGATTGCGGATTGCCGGCGCATGCCTCGTGGTCTCCTGTCACCCGCGTGCCGGAACCTGGATGGCGCCGAAGCAATTCCGGCGGGCGGCTTGGTCGTGGCACAAGGTCACCGCCGCAGTTCGGACAGACACGGCAAAACCTCTGGTCCGCGCAACCGGTGCAGAAAGTGCATTCGAACGAGCAGATGAGCGCCTCTGCGGATGCGGGTGGCAAATCTCTGTCGCAGCACTCGCAGTTCGGTTTCAGTGTCAGCATGAGCCGGTTTTCCCTGTCTTTTGTGCGCGCGAAGCGCGTTGTGTTGCGATCCGTTCCCGGATCATGAAAGAGCATCCGGGACAAGGCAACTGTGGCGGCACTGCTTCGGAGCGGTTGACGGGGCAGCGCCCCGGTACCCTTCCCGGCGTATCCGGTCCGGAAAATGCATCACCGGTCATCAGTTGATCACCAGGCCGCCTGCCGGCCTGAAGCTGGCGTGATGCTCCTCAAAGACGCGCAGCTTTTCGGGATTGCGATGGATAAAAATGCTCTGGACAGAACCGTCAGGGCCATACCCAAACGCCACCAAGGCAACAGCTTCCTGTGCCCTGCGTACCAGCAGAACCTGCTGTCCGTTGGCGTGTCGCATACTGAGAGTGCTGTCTGACCACGCCTGTCCGAGAACCCGGGTTACAAAGCCGGCAACGGCGTTAAAACCTTCCAGCACATGCCGTATGGCGGTGGCTTTGCCGCCGCTGTCCGCGCGCAGATCAACGTCCTTGCTGAGTATGTGGACCAGGTGATCTGCTGATCCTGTTTCCAGTGCCCGTGAGAACCCTTGCAGAAGCTCGGTCTGCCGGGCTCTGTCCGGGACAAAACGCGCATTTTCCCGGGTGATCATTCTGCGGGCTCTGGCCGCAAGCTGTCGACAGTTCGCAGATGTCAGATTCAGGCTTTCTGCGATCTGATCAAAGGGCATGTCGAATATGTCATGCAAGAGATATGCCGCCCGTTCGCGTGCCGTCAGACGCTCCAGCATCAGCAGGAAAGCCGTCGACAGGCTTGATGCCATCTCAACACTCTGCGCGGCATCAGCTGTGTCCGATGTAGCGATACTTTCGGGCAGCCAGGGCCCGATGTAGTCAGTTTTTTTGCGGTGAGAAGAACGGAGTATGTCGAGGCATCTGTTGGTACAGACCGTCGTCATCCAGGCAACGGGTTGCTCGGGCATCGGAGGGTCCAGCGCAAGCCACCGGACAGCCGTGTCCTGCACAGCATCCTCGGCTTCGCTGACCGACCCGAGCAGGCGATAGGCCACGCCCACAAGCTGTGGGCGGGCCAATTCGAATTCTGCGGCTTTCGCGTCGGGCGTCATTTCAGTGCTTTGATATCTGGAACCGGTTCCAGAGGTTGATCATACACGTGCACGCCGTGATCAGCGATATCTGATGGTCGTCAAAATGCGCGCGCAAATCTGCACGCAGGGCGCCGAAATCGGTCCCGCGTTCCATATATGTCAGGGCTTCGGCCCAGGCAAAGGCGGCTTTTTCAGTATGTGAAAAGTCGTCCACGCTGTCCCAGACAGCAAGGCGGTCAAGCCGCTCATTGGTCTCGCCGTCTTTGCGCGCTTCCCGGGTATGCATTTTGACGCAGAAGCCACACCTGTTTATCTGCGATACCCGCAACTCAATAAGATGCGACAGCTGCCTTGGCATACCCGCTTTCTCCATCATGCCATGCACCTGGCCAAGATGCCCGAGAAGTGGGCCGATCTGTGTTTCGTATTCTACCGGTGCGCCTTTCTGAATCTGCGTCGGGGCGTTCATATCAATCTCCTTTGAATTCCTGACATTCATCTGACGATTGATGCGGGCGAAATGTGACGTGACCCCAAAATATTTCTCACAGAGGCTGGTTGATCAGGTGATTTCGGTGTCTTTCAGCCCGGACGGCAAAACCCTGGGCAGCATGTTGCTGTCATTTATGATGGCCTGCCGACCCAACTGGCAGCAACCGTTCAGGCACTGTTTCGTGAATCTTCGCCTTTGCCGGAGGCCTGAGACAGGGCGCTCAGCGCAGCAACCGGTCGGCCGAAGCAGTAGCCCTGCGCCCATCGCGCACCCATTTCATGCACAATCCTGGCCTGGCGCGTGTTTTCGATACCCTCGACCACCACGTCCAGTTCCATGTGTCGTGCAATTTCCAGAACCGACGCCAGCATCAGGCGGGCTTTGCGCGATGTTTCGATTTCCTCCACGAGCGACCGGTCAATTTTGAGCTCGTCGGCAAACATTGCACGCAGATAGGCAAGTGACGAAAAACCGGTGCCGAAATCATCAATCGAGATCCTGCAACCCTTCTGGCGCAAACCGTTAATGATCTCGTTGGCCTGCGCCCAGTCGCGCATCTCAGTGGTTTCGGTGATTTCCAGTGTCAGAAGCTCCGGCCTGATGTCGGAGCGCCAGAGCAGATGTTCTACTGTTTTGAGGATCTTGCTGGAATTGAAGTGAACCGCTGAAAGGTTTGCGCTGACCGTGTATTCCGTTCCATAGATTTCATTGTGCTCGGAAATAATCCGGGAGGCTTTGTTCAGAACATAGGTATCAATGTCCACTACCAGCCCGGATTCCTCCGCAAGCTGGATAAATTCGCCGGGGTTGACGACCTGACCGTTCCGGTTCCAGCGCACCAGCGCCTCAAATCCATAAACTTCGCCGTCAGGCAACCTTACTTTCGGCTGAAAATACACTTCGAGGTCGCCATTCTGAATTGCGGTGGGCAGCTCTTCGAGCATCGCCCGACGTTCGAGAAACTGCCTTTCGAGGACGGAATCGTACACAGTGTAACATGCCCGCCCGCGCGCTTTTGACGCGTAAAGGGCGAAGTCTGTTACCCGTGAAAGGGTGTCAGCATTCAATACCATTGTTTCCCGGACCTGGGTTGTTGTGGCCAGTCCGATACTGACACGGCAGAGAAGCTGTTCGCCATCAAGATCAAACGGTTCCGAGGTGACCTCGATGATGTGCTCACACAGCTTCAGCAGGCTGTCGATTTTGTCAGTCGGAACAATAAGAGCAAACTCGTCTCCGCCGAGCCTCGCTGCAAACCCATTACTGACCTGAGAAGCCCTTTTCAATACAGCGCCCGTCCGCTGAAGGACGGTGTCGCCGGCTGCATGCCCATAGGTGTCATTGATTGCCTTAAATTCATCGAGATCGACTAAAATCAGTGCAAATGGCCGTTTCGGGTCATTCAGCATCTGCCGGAGACGGTCCTGAAACTGTACGCGGTTGGGCAGTGTCGTGAGCGCATCGAAGAATGCCAGAAATTCAACGCGTTCTTCCGCTTCTTCCCGTTTCCGTCGCGCAACAACCTCACTGCGCAGCAGAGCCAGGGCGATGATCCCCACCAGTGTCAGGCCGGCCAGAGATCCGATCATGGTGAGTTGCTGTTTTCTGACGACCGCAGATTGCGCGGCCATCACTTCGTCGCCGTGGCGTCTCATTTCGTCCAGATAGACGACCAGACGTTTTCTCGCGACACCGGCGGCTATCAGAAGCTCGTCTACCCGGGTATGGATATCGGTGTAGTTCCCCGCGATCGTGCTGTCGGCAAGATCAACTATGGTTTCCAGCGCGATGATCGATGCCTTGCCACTGGCAAAGCCGACATCGTTATTCAGGATTGTCTTCAGATGATCCTTCCGTACAAAAAGAATGTCAGCGGCATCCGCGAATTCGTCCTCGAGTTCAGGTGAAAAACCTCCGGCATGCGCTGCACGCTGCCCCACAAGGATCAGGCGCTGGACGTCGCTGATCGCTACATATCCATTACGTATCTGCCGGTTTTCAAAGAGGCCCTTTGCCTGCGCGATCTGCTGGGCAACCGATTGTGTGTATACCCAGGCACCGGCAAACAGCAGTATCAAAAGACTGATGGACAGAAATATTCCGACGCGCGAGGAGAGCGCATCGCGCGCGACCTCGCTCCAGAATCTGTTTTTCTGTTTGCCGGGCACGCGAGATTACCGGACAGCCTCGATTCGTGCCGCCATCCAGACAAAATTTGATTCCGAAGTCAGCGGGGACGCGGAGTAATCGTCGGCGTCGATGATGAACTGAATGGGGCCCCGTTGCCGCCGGCTGTGCGCTTTGCCGTCTACGCGCGTGGCAACCAGTACCGGTACTGACAAAAGTAACTCCCGCGACATTGTGGTGCTGTAGTCGTTTTCGGCCGTGACACGGATTTCCGCGGCCTGGTCGAGCCCGTGCGCCGCAAGCAGGTCAGACAACATAACGCCAGCGAAATCAGCGGGTTGCTCACGCCAGGGTGTTGTCGTCATCAGGCTGTATGTGGAAAACGCTTCCAGTTCTGCAGGCGAATAGGAATGTTCTTGTCCATCCGCGGCAACGATGATCAGCGCGGCGTCTGCGTGGCGGATCGGCGCCAGCTCAGTCCGTTTCGGTTGCCCGGCAAAAGCTGCCTGTCCGGCAATGACCACCGCCAGAAATATGCTTGCCAACACTCTTTTCATTGTTTTGCTCCAGTCAAAAATACGCTGAGCAAACCTAGCATGTGCAGTGTTTACCGAAGATTAGCGGCGGGCAGGATGCTTCCTGCAACCCGGACGACAGGCCCCGGAGGCACGTACCCCCGGTCCTGTTCAGCAGGCAGGCCAGACTTTGGACGGGTCATCACCAGTCGCAGGAAGCAGGTCTGCTTCCCGGGTGAGCTGGACAAACTCACCAGACGGCGCTGCCCGCAGCCATGTCGATACGAAAAATCCGTTGTCGGGTTCCGCTGTCAGACAACCGCCATTCACGCTGACGCTGAGTGTCCCCAGACCTTCTGTCCCGGCAGCCTTCGCATCGCGGATCTGCTTCTGGATTTCTGACACCGTTTCTGCGCCTTCCGGGGTGATGTCGAACACAAAAATACTTTTCCCGGCAAGCGGTGCGCGCGGAAGGTCACCGGTGCTTTTAATCCCCAGCGGGACTGTAGTTTCCAGGGGTTCCAGGGACGCATCAGCCGGTTGAAACCCAAGATAGAGCGTCGCATCACCGTCGCGCAGCTGCACTGCATCCGGAACGCTGACGGCCACTGCAATATCGCCGGGATTTGTCTGCAATGGATCGAGCCGCATGGCCTCTGATAATCCGGCAGGTGTGACAACCGAACAGCCGGCGAGACAAAGTATAGCCGGAATCATTGAGAAAAGCGGTCTGATCATATCGAGTCCATCGTTGACTAGGTGTATAAAGATTAACTATTAATGTTTTAATTTAATTTATGGAGTCAATACATGAATTTTCCCGCGCCGGAAAAACTGGTTCGCAAGGCCCGGTTTCTCAAGATATGTCTCTCTCTTGTGCTTGGTCTGATCGCTATGGGGGCCGGTGCGCAGATTGCGTATCTGCTTTCAGATGCGCAGGGTTTCGGGCGCTTTCTGACTGCCGCCACCGGCTATCCGGATCAGGACCTGCGTCTGTGGCAGGTAATGGCACTTGCTCTGATCGCCATGGCTCAGACCCTGCTGTGGGCGGCGGTCGCGTGGCGGGGCAGGGCGGTTTTCAGGGCTCTGGAAACTGCGGAAATTGAGCGGTCAGCGCACTCCGCTTCCGACCTCTCCCGGTTGCTCTGGGTGGTTTTGGTCTACAGTATCATGTCCGGAACGCTGGCGGTGCTGGTGATCACCTGGCATTTCCCCGACGGGCAGCGCGCCCTTTCTGTTTCTTTTGGCTCGGTTCACCTGACAACTGTTCTGGCAGCGCTTATTGCGAGCTTCCTGTCACAGGCGCTGGTTCTTGGGGCGGCGCTCTGGCGTGATCACCAGGAGGTGATCTGAGATGGCGATCATCGTCAGGCTGGACGTCGTCCTTGCGCAACGCAAAATGACTTCGCGTGAACTGGCTGCCCGGATCGGTATATCGGAACAGAACCTTTCAGTTCTGCGGGCCGGGCGTGCACGGGGCGTGCGCTTCAACACGCTTGAAGCCATTTGCAGTGCGCTGAACTGCCAGCCTGGAGACCTCCTTGAATATTCGGACGACGCTCCATAGCGCGACCGGGCGTGTGGACCGCGAGTTCAGAGACTGCTTTTGATATGTTTCATGAAGGGCTTGATGAAGTCCCTGTCACGCCAGTAGTTCTTGTGGCTCAGCGGTGTAAAACCTGTCACCAGACCAGCATTCAGCGAGTGATCGCGGGTGACACGCTCGGCGTAACTGTCGCTCAGATCCCTGAGTGGCCAGCCCAGAACATCGTCCTTGTCGTAGTAGTTATGCCATTCAAATGTGTCGCTGAGTTTTGGGATGGGTTCGATGAGACTGCGGTTCAGACCTGCCACGAAAATCGGGATATTGCACCCGGTCGTCAGAAGACGAACCGTCTTTTTCCCTCTGCAGAACGCTTCTTCCTCCGGGCTGCTGAAATTCTGATCCTCTGACCAGACACCGTTTGGCGTCTTTCGGTCCCGGGTCGAATCCCACAGGAAATTTGAGATCACCTGACCACCGAGCGAATGGGCAAGAATGATGAGCCGGCGGTCATTGCCCTCGAGTTTATTGTAAAGGGCTCTGAGCGCCGTAAGAATGTTCGTCTGTGCCAGAAAATATGGGCTTGTCGGCCCTTCCTTGCGTGCTTCGAGGCTTGCAGCATCCGAAAACCCATAGAGCATGAACTCCCGCAGGTCGTCCCACCGCAACCGGCGTTTTACGGTTTTGAAATACAGACTTTGGTTGTGCTGGAGAATGTCCTGGTAAAAGACCGCCTGGGTCGCAACCGACCCCCGCAGGTCCTCGCCGAGTTCGAGGCTGATGCGCTCAAACAGTTCGGCCGCGTAATCAGGCTCTGTGTTGCCCATACCATGCAGAGTCAGAATCCCAAGTCTTGCCATGCCGCTGCTCCTGTAAAATATCTTTAACTTTCTGAGGTATGGTTCTGGGAATAGCCCCTCCCGTCAAGTCCTCAGGCACATCTTGTACGGCTACAGGGTCAGCATGTGGTACGCTCCTGGCGGCAAGGTGTGGCTCTTCTGCTCAGCCAGATCAGAAAGCGTGCTAACGCAAAAAAGAAGGTGCTGCGCAACAGAAGCCTGCCGCGCGGTGGTACGTTTTCCGGTACGCCCCGCATGTGAAAATCCACGCAGCCGGCTGGTGACGCGATGCTTTCCGCTGCGGGCCTGCGCCCCACGGAAAAGGGCGGATCACCCCATATGTGTTACCGCATGCGGAATTTCCGAACGGCGATCCGTGCAGACCGGCGCACCACATCGCGAAGGTTCGCCGGAGCGAGATCGGTCGCTGTGAGGTCGTTGTCCGGGGACGTCACAACCGCGATCAGCATCGCGTGCTCCCGGCGCGGAACGACATTGAAATTGAAATCAACGCTCGCCGCCTGAGGCGTCCGGGCGTCAACCGGGCGATCAGGATTGACGCGCCCGATATGGATCAGACCAGGACTCATCGCCGGGCTGTTTCCGGCCACAGTTTCCGATATCGCCGTACGGACGGCTGCTGTCATCGCAAAGTCTCCGAGGCCACCCGCCGGGGCATTCCGCTGCAAAAACAGATCGATATTCACATCATTTGCGGCGACGGGTGTTGTGTCCCTGTGGTGAGCCATGACGAAAATTCTGTGTGTCCGCCGCCGTGGACGTCTGACGCTCCCGGCAGCCATCAGGTCGGCCTCATTCGGCGGATCGGGATGCCAGGGCGGATTGCCAGTGTTGCGGATTATGAGGTCAGGGCTTTCATGAAAGGTCAGCCGGCTGGTCGCCAGTGCGGGATCCTTGAGCGGGTCGGTCACCGGATCGGGCAGTTCCTCGCGCCCGGTATCATGCAGAACAGTCCGGATGTAGGTGCGGCCGACAGACTCTGGTGTGGCCGAGAGGTCGCGCTCCCAGACGCCACGGGAAGCAAGTGCGGCCCGCAGGTACGTTTTGCTGCCCGATTGCCGGATATCCAGATCCTCGACAATTGTGTGGGGCAGGCCATCCATAACCGGCTTCCACGTCCAGGACGGGTGCGTCCCACTGCGGTCGATCTGCCCTTCAAAGACGCCGATGCGGTTTCCGACGTAGACCAGATCACGGGATGCGTCCCGCAAAACAGTGACCGAATAGGCCGAGGAGGGGCTGCCACCGGTCCCAGCCGGTGGATCCAGTGGCGAGTTCCGCAGGCCGGTCGGGTACCAGCGACCCTGGCCATCATACCACCAAAGGGTGTCGAACGTTGGGTCCCCGACGGGATCGCCCGTAACAGGATCGGTTGTGACCTGACCGGTTGTGCTCAGATAAAACGTCTCCTGCCCGGCGGTGGATGCGTCATGCACCGCAACATCGGTCCAGACACCACCGGATCGCGAGGGCATGTAGGGGAGAAAAGGGTTGGGGACATCGGTGGACCATTTGGGTCTTGCGGCGCCGGAGTCGGTGTCGATAATCGTGGTGTTCAAAGGGCTCCAGACAGGCGATGCGGCGGTGCCGCCGAGCCTGAAAATCCTGACGCTCCACTGGCAGAGCGCCAGAACTGCTGTTCCGACATAGTTCTGTGCCGGGTCCCCTGGTGACAGGATTTCAATGGAAATGATCGGGTCATCGGTGCTGCCGATCTGCAGGCGATCCTGCGCTTCGTTCGTGCCCGGATTGCTGGCTGAAGGGAGCGTCACCCAGTTCAGCTGTGTCGTCGGCGTGTTCCAGTTGCTGCAGTACCAGAGACGGTCTGTCCCGATAAACAGGCGGGCGTCATTGGGGACCGTTGCAGGCGCCACGGCAGGTTTTGAGTAAAAGAATGCGCGGCCACGCTCGCTCCCGTTCGGATCAGTCGGTGGGCTGAGGGTGGTGACGGCACCACTTGCGGTGAAGTTGTCAGGCTCGAAATTCCAGAATGCCTGTATATACTGCATGACGCGCTGGAACGGCTTTGTGGGGTGGAAAGCAACGCCACCGCCATCGCCTTTGCGTTGAAGGCTCCAGACCGTATCGCCCACGCGCTGGATAACACCATTGTCCTGGGTTCCGGCCAGTACCGGCCCGTCGAGCGCCGGATGCGAGGCGATATAGCCGGGTTCTGCCACCGCGAGACCTGCATTTTTAGACCGTGCCCGCTGCCCGGTGGTTTTCAGGAAAACACCTCCATCACAGCCGATCCAGACATCGTTTCCAACAACAGTTGCCTTGTGCACATCAGCATGAATGCCACCCCCTACAAATGTCCGGGAGCGCACCGCGTTCACCTGTCGGGCCGGTTCAAAATTGGTGATCAGACCACTGCTCCGCCGCCGTATCTCAAGATCAAAGAGGGCTGCATTGAAATTGTTCGGGTTTGGTTCGCCGCGGACCGGCGCTTCGTAGGAGCCGCCGACGGTTACAACGTCGCGCGTGTTGGCCGCATTGCGCCGGACGGCGATGGCCTGGTCGTACTCGCCCTGATCCGAGCCCGAGACCACCAGCGTGCTGGCCGGTCTGTCCACATCACCGGAAAACAGTCCCACGGGAACATCAATGATGTCTTCTGCAGCGACGGGCGTGCGTGACAGATCAATCTGCCACAGATGCGACCATGGGTTCCCGGTGCCTGCTGGATTGATCCTTCCCAGGATATACATGCGATCCGTGTCTGTTGCCGGTCCAAGCGACAGCCGGCTGCCATCCAGATGGTTGGGCAGCGGATAGTGCTGAAATGTCCCGGACGGGAAAGTCGGCGCATGATAAATGCCATCGAGCAGAGTGCCGTTGTGATCACCCGCACCAACAAGGGTCAGCCAGAGGCCTTTGTCATTCCAGACCACATCGGAGCAGTAGGCCCCGTTGGCAATACGGTCGGCAAAGGTGTCAACGGGCAGGTTGATCAGCGTCCAGTCGGCATCTTCCGCAAAAGCGCCAGTGCGCATAAACGCGCCTTTGGTGGTGGCGGCGACCAGGGTGCCATTTCCGTTGGCAAGAGGTGCCTCGTCGTGCTTGCGGGCCAGCCGGAAGATCGCGGCGCGTGACAGGTTGCCCGCTTCGCGCAGCCAGGGATTGCCGCGCGCATCCGCCAGTGCCGCATCCAGCGAGCCGTTCAGCCTGAGCACCCCAATGCCGCTGTGGCTTGACCCCGGCACCCGCGACAGCACGGGCGTCGGTTCGCCGGTGCCGACATAGACCACATCATCCGCTGATGTCGCACCGAATTCCACCAGCAGCGCACCAATGGTCAAAGAAAGGTTCGAACGTTCAGCCGAAGCATCAAGCGCGGCAGACCCAATGGGTTCCCAGCTGACGCCCTTATCGGGTGAATACCAGACCCCGCCGTTGGCGGTCGCCACATATACCCGGTTACCGTTCGGGCTGACGCGGATGTCGCGGACCCGGCCCGCAACGACTGGATCGCGGGCGGCCTGGCCGTTTGTCATGATGGAAGGGCCCAGCGGGATCCATTTGCGGCTGGCCTGGAAATTGGTCTGGATGACGTCGTTGAGCGGATCAAGCTCACCGAGCATCTCTGGTGGAATGGCGGTCGGTGTCGTGCGCAGGGCCCGTTCTGCGCGCTGGGCAAGGCGGTCCGGTGGCTTGTTGAACTCAGAAGGCCATTCGTATCGGGCCATCAGCTGTCCTCCTCCTGCTCTGCGGGGTTCGGATTGATCCGGATGTAGCCTTCCTCGACCGTCACACGGCCGGTAGGCAGAATCGCAGCCTGTGTTGCTGACAGGATCGGATCTTCGCGCCAGGTGATGGCCGAATTCCGGCGCACCCAGGTCTGGTCGGCACCAAAGGCCGCGATCTTGGGAAGCCGCACCTTGTCGGGGTCAATCAGCACAGGGCCGACACGTGCGGACGGGGCAATGCGGGACAGACCAGGGTCAACCCAGTCCCGCAGCAATTCAAGCGACTTGCGGGGCAGAAACCCTGTGGTCGCATGAACCCGCGCCGTGGGGTGCATCAGAAGCGTAATTTTCAGTTTCTGTCCTACGTGCACAGCCAGCGGATCGCCCGCACTGATATAGGGGGCATCAATCGGACTGGGTTCAGGCAGACTGTTTGCATCCGTCTGCCTGCCGATCTGGCCCAGAATGGCCCGGAAGCCGAAACCAGCCTGAGAAAACCGCGCCTGCGACCGGACCTCTTTTTCGATCAGGTGAAACTGGCTGAAGTCATCGCCGATATAAAACCCGTAAAGACCATCGTGACCCTTGGCGAGTTCACCCAGCCGGACCCGGAACTCAGCAGATTTGACCGCGTCATAAACTGCCTCCCGCACCAGCAGGTCCCGGACGTCGCCCGCTTCCTCGCCGAAGGCCCCGGTTTTTGACAGGTCGTCAGGAATATCGATCCAGAGCTGCGTGCGCACCACGGCAATCGGTCGCCCGACCAGCCCGGCAATGGATGCACCAGCAGATGCAAGTCCGCTGTCGACGCTCCACATTGTGGTGTCGACGGCCCTCAGAAACGCGCTGAGCGGACTTTCTGCGCCGGCGGTGTCCGGATCGTTGCGCTGGATAATGTCCGCATCGATCATGCCCTGGGCGATCTGCGCACTGAGCCCTGCGCCAGGAATGGCCGCGTCCGCCGGCACCGCAGAAGCCGGTCCATCAGCACCGACCGCGCCCTCCCAGACCAGCCCGCCGGTGACTGCGTCATGCAGGACTTCGCCCATGGGGTCCCCGGTCTGATCAAAAAACTCCAGCGTTTCATCCATGAAATCCGGCAGGATGTAGCCCGAGATGGGGTTGACCATGCGGTCCGGCCGGCTCTGGTCCAGCTGAGCCTCACGGGGAGTGTCCGAGCTGTCTGCGGGATCTGTAAAACGCCACATCAGACGCGCGGGCAGGGCAAGCCGCGGCGGTAACGCCAGGGCGCGGTCACCGTCCATGGTCTTGCCTTCGAGGGCCGCTGGCAGGGTCACTTTAGAGGTGTTCAGATCACGGAAACGGCCGAAAGTGTCCACGATCCGTGCCCGGGTCAGCTGCAGCGTTCCATCCGCAATGAGCTTTGGCAGACCGGCATCGCGCAGTGCGTCGGCGGCTGCAGCCGGGACCGGTTCGATCTGGCCGTCCGGTCCGTTGTCCAGTGCAAGCCAGACGTCAGCGATCTGATCGAGGGTCACGGATCCAAGGTCGGTTGACCGCAGGAAGGCTGCCAGATCGGCGAGCGCAGACTCGTGACCTTCGCCGATTTCCCCTTCGCCGGCTTCGTCCCGCTGGTTTTCTGCAATGAGGAAGGTGTCAATTGCGGCCTGATACGTCCGTGCAAGGCCCGAGGTAATGGGGGACCGACCGCGCATTACCAGGTTTTTGCCCTGCGGTCTGGAGGCGCCGGCAAAATCCATGCGCCCCAGGATCCAGCCTTCGAAGCCGCTGCCCGGTTCCAGGCTGACTTCCCATTCCAGCCAGACCGGCGACCATGGCTGCGCCCAGCTGGTGATGGCGACAGGGCTCGGATCGCGCCCGTCAGCCAGTGAAAAGCGCCGTAACTCATCGCTGACGGAAGCGCGCGTGCCAACGGACAGGCTGTCATTGACCTGGGCAAAATTGTCGACGCCGGATGTCCGCGCGATAGGGACCACGCCATCATAGACCCCGTCCGGCGAGAAACGGAGTGCCATTTCGCCCTGCAGGCGGTTTCGCGCAGGTGCCAGAAACTCCGGTGCTACCATTTCCTGCATGGCTGTGGAGGTCCACCGCATCAGATAACTGTCGTGCAGAAAGCTGTTCTGCAGGATGCGGTTCGTGACGTCCGGGAGAGCGTCATGGGACACCGGCGGCACGTAGTCACGAGCGTAGAAAATGTCACCGAAGGAGGTCGCGAGCTCCTCGGTCCAGCGGCAGGCCAGCGTGTTGTCATCCTCGAACCGGCCATCTCCCAGAAAACGGGGCGTACGGCCATAGTTGCGTAATCCGATCACCGGCGGTGTGGGCCGGTGATAGCGTGGTCCCGGGCGTCTGATCGTTTTGGTGACCGGCCGGTCGTCAAACCGGGTGACCTTACTTTTGAGGAGTATCTGTTCTTCGGCAGTACGCCTCATCTGATCGCGCGAGTTTTTTGTCTTTCCCCGGCCGCGTCCCGACCAGACCATCTCAGCCTTATCGGGCGGTCGCGCTGTTTTGCGGGCTGTCTTATTGCGCAAAGGGCGCCCAGCTTTGATCGCGGACTGATGACGCTCAACAACGACATCCAGATAGGTTTCCGGCCCCTCGAAGGCCTCAAACCCATCCGCATGCTCCGCCTCGTCGAGCTGAACGATCCCGTCGCGCTCGTCGATGCGCATGAGCGCGCCGTTCGAGACCGCGGTCAGCAGGCTTTCCACGTATTCCTTGCGGCGACGAGAGGTGACGCTCATACCGCGCGCCGCCTGCGCCGCCATCAGACGTTCCAGTGTAGGCGCCATCGACACGGCAATGCGCGAAGCAGCAGGAGCAGTATCGGCGCGCACCGACCCGGTAACCGGGACCCCATAGACGACCCCGTGCATGACTGTTTCATATGAGGCCCGAAACCGGGGCACCGTTACCCGGTCAAAGCGGTATTCGGAAAAGCCGTTCTGCAGGCTTGCCTGCGATGTACTGAGTTTCAGCTGGCTTTCCAGATTGATCGAGAACACACGGTCTCCGGTGTCATCGGCAGGTGGTGCATGCCGCAAAAAGGGCGAAACCCATTTTGAGGGCACCGGGGCAGAGGAGGCCATCCAGCCCAGGTCTGCAATCTGGCGTTTGACGGAATAGGGCGAGAATACAGCAGACAACGGGTCATGGCCGCGTTCTGACCACCACCCGGTGATGACATAGGTTGCCGTTCGGGTGAAAATCTGCTGCGGGTTCAGATCATCCAGCGGGTCGTGGAAGGCAAACCGGTTAAGCGTCGCATCATAAGATGCCGTCCAGTTCGGAGAGCCCCCCGCCACCCCATCCAGTTCATCAGACGTGACGCTCATGGCCTGTTTCTGCACAGGATCGCCCGGGTAGTTGTCGAGATCGAACACACTGCCGGTCTCAGCTTCGATCACCCAGCTGCGCAGGTCCAGCCGGGGCTGACCGGTGCGCCCGGTCATGCGGGTGACAAGCCATCTGTCCGGCAGAGCCGGCATGTCGATGGGCGCGTCCTCATCTTCGACCAGCGCGCCGCGCAGCAGCCCGTCAGGCATTGCCCAGTGCAGATGCACACCCTTTTTGCGGGCACGCGGCGTCGAAAACGGGGCCACTTTCGCCCCCTCACCATCGCTGTCCGATCCCAGGACCATAGGCAGGCGGACGTATCTTTCAGAATGCGATACCGGGACATAGAGCCCCTGCACATCCACCGGCACCAAGAGCGCCGGGCGTGGCTGTGGTGCCGGGGTGGGGAACAGAATGCCCGGGGCCAGCACACGGTCCTGCAGAACCGTTGCCATCTCCCAGTTGCGGCTTTGCAGCAGGGCTTCCATGATCTCCGGTTTCAGAATGGTTGCCATGGCTCAAAGCTCCCCGATGCGGGTTTTCAGCAGTTCGGTATTGCGTTCCACAACCTTCGCGACCGTTGGCCGGAATGCGTCGTTCAGCACCGCATTCGTTGCGGTGTCCTGCGCAAATACCTGGCGGTAGGGGAACCGTATCATCTGCATGGCGAACTCGGCTCCATCAACCGGGTCTCCGGGACCTGCGCTCATATTGGTGCCGGTTGCGGCGGCAAAACTGCGCGCGGTATTGGTCAGATCGAGTACTCCGGCAGCACCGGGTCTGAAACTCACAGGTATCTGGCGGGCATCAGGGGGTTCTTTGACGACCTGGCCACTGGTGTCCACGTATTCCGATGTGCGCACATTGCGGGCGGGAACACTGGCGCGGACCTGTCGCGGGCGGCGGTCGAAATTGACACCGAACTGGACGCCCTGGCGCGGTTCCTCGATGTGCAGGACTTTTGGAATTCCGTCGAAAAGTGCCAGCAGAACCGCCGGAGACAGGCGTTCCAGCCGCAGCAGCTTGATGCGGCTGCCGTGCGATTCCGGCAGGATTTCCACATCGCTGTCCGCCGGTTCATCGCGATAGGCACGCACATGCATCCCAGGCCATCCTGCCACGGCGGCAGAGCGCATCAGGAAACCAGTCACAACGCCCGCTGTTCCCTTCAGCCGCGGCTCGCTGCCGGGAGCGCGGTTGCGGCGCTCGGCGTCATCGATTTCTTTCTCGATCTGTGGATACAGCGCTTCGAGCTGTGCCCGCTCGATCGTGTTTGCGGTTGCCACGCTGAGCGCGCCCTGCACCAGCGCATCGGTCCAGGCCCGGTCGAGATAAAAGAACCTGATGGATTCATGCGGCAGCAGTTCCGTGTCCGGCACAATGTTGTTGAACGGAACACCTTCGAGCATCCGCAGCTTTGCGAGAAAGGCGAGGATCTCGGGCGGGGCGATGGTCGGCTCAACTGTTGTTGTGCCTGCATTGCGCACATCGCCCACGGCCTGGGCGAGAATGGAAAGGGTGATCTGATGCGAGATGGCCATGACTATCTCCTCGGAATACGATCTTTGATGAAACCCTCAAGGCTCTCGAACTCGCGCAGCTCGCGTACTGCGTCGACATCGAATTCCTTTTTGCCCACGGCGATTTCTGCAATGTCGAGCAGTCCGGTTTCGAGGGTTGTATCAATGGCGGTCTGGATCTGATTGTTCAGGTCGATCTCCACCCGGTCAACGGTGGCAGGCTGCGTGCGCTGAAGCTGGTTGCGCAGGTCGGGGTTGACCGGTTCGGCGGCAATCATGTCGGTCAGGTTTCGGTCAAGTCCCAGTCCGCCCGCCAGAATGCCGTTGAAATCCTGTTGCAGTTCATTGATGCGCGCGCCCGGATTAACCAGCGGGGTGGCGTTTGAGATTGCCGCCTCTTTGCGGGTCCCCAGAACAGACACGAGTTCGCTTTCGAGGAAACGGGAAACCGCGCCGAGTTCGATGGCATCTTTGACGCGACCAAGGCGCCCGGTATCGGCCAGTTGATCCAGCAGGGATATCTGGTCATCAAAAACTGCACGCTGATTGGCCCGTGCCCGGGCTCTGCCGAACTGCTCTGCGCGCCAGCGTTGCAGGGCGGCAACAAAGGAGGGCTGGGACAGCGCCAGAAGGCGGCCTGTCTCAAACGCCACGGCCAGCGATACATCCTCGCGCCCGTCCGGCGTCATCATGCGCAGATGGTCAGAGACATGCGCCAGCACCGGAAACTGCGCCTCGTCGGCCAGCGGATTGCGCAGCAGCTGATGCGGCGAAAAGGGGCCGCGGTACCAGGCACCCGTATCCTCGCCGGTGCGTGTCAGATAAGGCAGGCCGATGTGTCCTGTTTCCGCAATCTCCAGAGGCAGTCTGGTCACCGGGGAAGCGCCAGGATCATCGCCGGTTGGCGGGACATGGCATTTCGGCAGCTGGCGTTCGAAATTACCATCCGTTTTGGTGCCGAGCATGCCGACATCAAGCCCGCTGAGCAGTTGCTGAAAACTGCCGGCTCCCGAGCAGGTAAACCGCCACGATGTCAGCACCGGAAAGCGGTAGAATTTTTCCTCGACAAAGAAATCGAGGGGGAAGCGGAAACTGGTAAAGGCACCTTCGACGACAAATACGTCATCGCGCGCCGGACCGGCATTCGCGAGCGTGGAAAAGTCGCTTTCCAGCAGATCAGCGGGATCGATGCCACCGACGATAGAGATCCCGTCTCGCGTCGCGCCGCCCCGGTCCACAAGGTTGCCATCATGAAACACAACTTCTCCGCGGCGGATGGCTTCGTTCATCGCGTTACTGTCGCCGGGATCCAGTGCGCGGCGTTCAGGCCGCACCTTCAGGGGCACAGCCGTGCCAGACCGCACAGAACTGGCGAATGTTGCAACCGTCTGATTGATGAACAGATCGCTCATCTCAAAAAACAGCCGGGGCGGGCTAGGGGCGGGTAGCACGTCAAGCTGCTCTTCCAGGTTGATCAGGCAGGCGGTATAGGCTTTTGGCAGACATTCTTCGGTGTCGAACTGCGGCATCCGGTTGGCAATGACCACTGCAAGAAAGCCGTCATCGTCACCCATGGCGGCCTCGGTGTCATCGAGATTGACTTCACGCACATGGGTCAGAAGGGTCAGGTCATCCACCGTCGGGAAAACTGCATCAACCGTCGACTGCGGGACCGAGAGATAGCTCGCCTTTGGGACATCCATCGATCCGCTGAGTGTCGTGCCCGGGGTGACGCAGTCGGCGGGGTCTGCATCGTGCACGATCTGACCCTCCCCTTCGGCAATGAGAACGAGCGCCAGCCAAGGCGTATTGTCCCGCACCGTCTGCCCCTTGAATTCCGAATTCACCGGTGCCGCCCGGCGGTCCCAGGGCAGGGTTCTTTTTTCAGCACGATCTGCGGAAGCCGTGCCTCATATGCACCTTCGGAATTCGCCGGTGGAAAAGTCATCAGAGCCTGATCCGGGGGCAGCTTCAGGCGTGGTGCGGTGACATTGAAATGCGTTTCCAGCGGGTCGACCGGCAGATCTGCGCCATCGCTGGCCTGCAGATCCACCTCAGAAGTCAGCGTGTAGCTGCCAGCCTCCAGGGCCGGAACGATACTGTCGTAGAGAAAGAATTTTCCGCGAGCGACCATTGTTTTTCCTCTATGCCTCCACGTCTTCGGGTGGGGTCCATGTTGCGGTGACCGGCGAGGATTTTTCGTCCGACAACGCCTCGAGATCGAGCTGCACCGCGCTGTTCAGGAGGCGTGAGACCAGTGTGTCCTCGGGCAGCCGCGCCGCGATAACGCCGTCAATCCGGTCACCGACAAGACCTGCAAGTGAGACCGAGAAAGGTTTTCTGCGATCATCCATCCGGACCCTCTGAACCATCAGCGTTTTGCCATCAAAGGGCACAAGGCGTGGGTTTCCTTCGCCCGCTTCGGCGCCCTCATAACTGATCGCGAGTGTCGCCAGATCGTCATCGCGCACGGTGCCGTTCAGAATGACAGCGACCGTATCGGCACCGGTGTCGAACTGTGTTTCGATCAGTGCGCTGCGGGAAATCATGTCGCTCGCTTCCATCCAGCCGCAGCCTGCTCTGCGACCGCCGCGCGTCCGGCTTGTGCCCTCAGCGCGCAGGAACCCGCCGCGGCAGCGGGCCAGGGACTGACCCAGATAGGCCAGCCGCGTTGTGTCGAGCCATCCCGCGATTTCCTGTGATCCGGAACTGTCCTCGCCAGACATCAGGACGAACGCCCTCGTGGCCGGCGGCAGCGTCAGCCGTGAGGCGCCGGTGCGGTTCGTGGTGATCCGACCGTCCAGCCCGATGCTGGCAAGGCGGGCGGGACCCGACAAGGTCACTTCTCCGGCGGTCTTGAAGAGCGCGGCATTTGTGGCGCCCGGCAGATCAAAAACGGCGATCTGCCCTGTGGCCAGGACTCCGGCTTTACGTCCGGCGCAGCTGTATTCCGGCGGCGTCTGCTGCCTCCTGGCGGGGCTCCGATCATCGCTTCAAGTGACGCGATTTCCGCCAGGTCTGCACCGGTTCCGCGCCCGCGCGCAATTGCCACCGGGCCTGTTGATGGCAGTGTCTCCGGGGGGCCTGACGCGCGGCGATGGTTTGTCCGATGACCGGAGTATCCACGCGCGTCCGCAGGAGCACGGCACGGTCTGCAATGCCCAGAGCGATCCCGGGTGGAGTCACGCGTTTCAGCTCGCGCGGAATTTTGGTGACGCGCGTGCCTTCCGCAAGGAAGTCGCGGGGCACTGCGCGCAGGGGCTGATGCAGCACGCCACGCAGTTTTGCCTTGCCAAACGAAAACCGTTTTTTTGGCCTCAGACCCTTTTCTTTGAACAGATCCTTGCGCCCCGTGCCGGAGCTGCCGACGATACGTTCGGACAGCAGTCCAATGCGCATTGGCACGGGGCGTTCGCGATGCCACGCGCGTCTTACTGTGGCGCTACGGCCCTCCTGATGCCAACCGGAGGCAAAGTCCGGCAGTACTTTGGGATCGAGATCTTTCAGCAGTTCACGCTGCTCTTTGGCCTCGCGTACCATCCGTGACCGTATGGTTCCGCCAGCACGCAGCGGCAGCGGTTTGCGTACGCCGGATTCAACCTGGTTGAAGGCCACGCCGCCGGTCGAGGCCAGTGGTATCCGCCCGATCAGTTCGGGGCGGAACTGCAGGTCCACACCTTCAGTCGCGGGGATCACATCGCCTTTTGGCAGTTTCCGGTCATCCGGCAACTGCGGCGGCCCCCAGACGCCGAGCGGGAAGTTTCCGGTTTCGCGCGGGGTCACGGTGATTTTGACCGTGTCCCCAAGACGCGGGGTGCTGCTGCCGTTACGGCGCAGTCTCAGCTGCAGCGTTGTGCTGTTGAGCATCTTGTTGGCCGGGCAGACACCCAGCGTTGGCGTCGGCAGCGATATCGGCACAGCCGCATTTTCACGACGGATAGCCGTCAGCGGTACGGTGGAGGTAAACGACAGCTCAAACTCGCTCATCACGTCGTAGGGATGCGCTGCGGTGCCGTCGGCTGTGCCTTCTTCGTTGCCCGAAGCATCCCCGGCAGGGGGCAGAGCACCTTTGCCGGCAATACCGCTCAGGGCGCGCGCGCGGGTCTGGCTGTTTTCGGCCAGTTCCAGATATTTGCCAGCAAACTGAGCCCACGAGACGTGAACTGTTGCCGCATTATTGTTGTTGCCAAATCGCACTCTGATGTCGATGGGGCCGACCTCGATCCGCGCGTTGCCGTGGAACTCCGGCCCGAAGACTTCGATATAGGCCCCGAGGCTGAAGGACAGTTTGATCGTCCCCAGGAAGGTTTTGATCCGGATCCCGGCTGAGACACGCGCATGTGCGTCGGCCTCATAGGAAAACGGGTCGAAATAGACGATGGCATTGCCGCCGAAACTCAGATGGGCAAAGGCAGGTCCGAATTTGGCGGAAGCCTCAAAGAGACCACCGGCCATAATGGCCTCTGACGTCAGCGCAAAGTAGCTTTCTGATTTGACGACAATGTTGTCGGAAACGCTCCAGTTGAAACCCAGACGCGGAACAACCGGGTACCCGTCGCGGTGGAAATTAGGGTGGTAACCGCCGAGGGTCAGAACGAACTGGCCCGCCTTGTCGCCTTTGAACCAGCTTACATAGGCAAAACCGCCGGTCAGACGCGCCGAAGGATGCAGCAGCCACGAGTTATCGGTCAGCTGAGCCTGGATCCAGATCACGCCTTCTTCAGTCGAGAAGCGGGCAATCAGCCCCAGTTCGATGGAGACAAGGGCAACCTGCGGACGGGGCAGCGCCATGCGGGCGAGCCCAAAGATCGACAGTTCAAACCCACCGCCGAATTCCACAGCCACTACCGCAATCCCGTCGACCAGTGCAAAGGAGGTAAAGCTGATGCCGGCCGCAAACCAGAACCGCCCTTTGGCAGGCGGGAAGGTATCGCGGATCTCCTGCATATAATCCATCAGGTCGTCCGGCAGATCAGCTGCGGGGTCGAGCGCCTGGATCATGACGAATTCGTCGAACCTGCCCAGGTCGGTCGGCGGCACGATATCACGGTTGATCCCGAAACCGCCGCCGATCCCAGTCAGGAAGAACGCAGGCGGGCCGCCGAAAGGCCCCAGCACAGCGCCATAGGCGAAGAATGCCGAGAACTTCTCGGGTGTCTCAATCGATGCATAGCCGCCATAGATGGAAAGGCCGTACGTGGCGAAGCGTGCTGTCAGCATGCCCACATATTCGAGGTTCGGCGGAGTACCAAATTTGCGCAGCCCGCCCGCAAGCGTCACGCTGGAGATATCGGCGGAAACGGCAAGCCCGGCCAGATCCACAGCCCAGGATGACGCATCAAAGATACCGCCCCGGTCCAGACGGTACCGCAGTTCCAGATCGTCCACGGCAGCCGTGAGGCCGGCGATCGATACGTTGCCGTCAAACAGCAGGGAAATGGATTGCAGCGTGTCGTCGGACACCTGGGTGCCCATCCCGATCTGATCCACATAAATCGGACCGAACTGGCTGCGGATAGGCAGCCACCAGGGTCCATCGCCATCGCCCGCGACAAAGCCGAAGGCGATGCCACCGCCATCCGCGGCGGGGCGTGTCTGTACCGAAATCGCGGGGCTGAACGAAGGCGCCAGTGTCGCGTCGCCTTCGTTTGTTTCTGACAGCATCCCTTCGGCGACCGGATTGCTTTCCTCACCACCACCGGCGCCCCCGACGGCAACGGCGATCTCCGAAAGCTGTAGCTGTGCGCCGCCCAGTTTTTCGGCCTGCGACAGGCGCGCAAAAATGTGCAGCGCGATGGAGCCAAGGGCAATCGGGCTGTCGAGCAGCGGGGCATTGGTCCGTCCGATGCGCACACCTACGCCATCAACAGAAAGGGTCGGTGTGAAGTCCACGGTGCCGGGACTGATGCTCAGCAATCCGATTTTCAGGCCCGCGCTCGGGCCGCCGATAATCCAGCGGCTGTCGTTTTCGATCCAGATCGCGATATCGCCTTCGACAACCGGCAGCCGTCCGTTGAGTTCCAGACTGAAACCAAGAGCGCCCGCAGCACGTGCCAGCCCGATGTCGAGCACACCGCCGACCCGGATGGTCGGGTTCGCATCGGCAATATTGTTGAGCAGGCGGATCACCCGGTCGAATTTGGTCTGGAGGAAATCCGCGTCTGATTCACCGGCGCGTTTGACCACCCGGAAAAGCTCTGTGTTCAGACCCGTGCCTGCGTCGTTCAGGGCGACGCCTTCCATGAGCGCCCGGATCGTCGTTCCGGCGAGCGGTTCGTCGAGGACGCCATTGATCTCGGGAAGTTCCATCAGGAACGAGCCCAGCATATCGACGGCAAAGGTGATGATACCCTGTGCAATTTCCGCATCAGAGCCGCCACCGAACGTGGGCTCCAGACGCCGCGCTGTAAAGTCGTAGCGCAGCGCCAGCGCCTGGGTGTTCGCGCTGTCTGTGGCAAGGCCCAGCGATACGAACGGCGTCGCAACCGCAGAACCCACATCGAGGGCGAAGACGGGCCTCAGGGCCAGTCCTTCGCTCAGGGGGATATCAGCAGGACCAACGCCTGCGGTCAGTTGGGCCAGCCCGTCATCGTCGAACCGCAGCGCAGTCGAGACGGTATTCGCGAAAGGCACATTCGCGATGTTGATATCCAGGGTGACGGAAAACGGGCTGTGCGCGAATTCAACCGCAACTGTCGAGCCAGGTGTGCCTGCATCATTGATGGTCAGCCGCACGGCTCCCGCGGGTGTGGATACGGCGAGGGCCGGGGGCAGCACGTTGCCCAATCGGCCGAGACCGCTGACCAGCAGGGGCTGCCACTGCGCCTCAAGACTGCCCGCCGGGTCGGTAGCCCAGCCGACCAGGCGCGGACCGTCAAAGTTGCCCCCCTGACGCAATAGCAACGCGTCGCCCACATCCGCGAGCAACAGGCCAACATCGGATCCGGTATCGACGATTGCATCGAGCGCCAGCGGCAGGGCGGCAGAAACGCCTGCCGTCGCAAGTTCTGTCAGGCTGCCCGGGTTCGGGAAGATCTCCAAATCCGACGCGGCACCCGTGCGCAAAAACAACCTGATCTCAGGGCCGTTTACCGTCAGATGAACCGCGCGCGTGCCGGGCGTGCCGCCGCTCAGGCCAGCAAAGACTGCCAGCGCAGGCCGGATGCGGCCCTCTGCCGTGAAGGTCAGGCCAACAGATCCGCCGAAATCGACATTTGCCGATGGCATGAACTGAGCCGGATCGAGGGACAGGTCGAGCACGAGGCCACCGGCGTCGCGGGCGCGCAGGGCCAGTCCGGGCGAGATGTCCCAGACACCCGGTCCACCCGTCAGCCCGGTCAGCGGCTTGAACGCATCCAGCAGGGCAATCACGCGGTCCGGACGGAAGGCTGAGCCATCGCTCAGTGCAAGGTTTGAATGTCCAAGCAGCCAGGCGCCCGGCCTGATGAAAAGCTGCGCCGGAATGCGAACGGTATCTCCATCCAGCAATCCGATTGCATCGAGCACCGCGTCCACAACCGGCCTGACGCCGGGGTCTGTTTCGCGGATGCCGTCCAGCATTTTCGCAATTGCCGAGCTGGTCAGTGCCGGCAGTGCCGCTTCTCCAAGCCGCCGGATATCCGGGGTGGGCCAGAGCGGAACAGTGGTCGGCAGACCGCCAAAGCCGCCGGCTGTATCCTCATCAAGGTGCAGTGCGGCCGAAAACGGGGCAAGACTGAGCAGGACATGGTTGTCGTCTGCTGCGCCGATCCGGATGTCTGCCGCAGAAATACCATCCGGACCCAGGGTTGCACCGAGCGCCCATTCGCCGGGGACCGGCAGGCCGGTCGCACCACCGACGGTGACCGAAACTTCGCGGCGTGCGAGGTCAAAGGATACACCGGCATGCTCGCCCAGCAGATCATCAATCAATGACATCAGCTGCGCGCGCAGCGCCGCGGTGTTCAGAACATCCTGCAGACGCCCGGCGGGATCATCCATCCAGTTTGACAGGGCAATCGCATCAAAATTGTCACCCGGGCCCAGAACCCCGGCGGCGCGCAGCGCCTGGGAAACGCGCGCCACCGCCGGGTCGGCTGCAGCCACAGCCTGTTGGAATACAGCGTTCAGCAGCTGCCGGATTTCCGGCGTGCTGGGGGCCGCCAGTCCATCAATCCCGAGATCAGCGTCGCTGGTGCCGGGCGAAAGTGTCAGGCGTGGAAAACTCCTGTCGTGAATACGCACGCCATGAAGGGTTACCGCGACGCGGTTCAGCGAGGCGTCAGCGGTTGCGCCGACGGTGAGTTGCACGTCCAGCTCGACAGAGCGCAGTTCGAGATCAAGGGGGCGGGGTCCGGCGCCCGGACCACCGATCAGCCATCCTGAACTGTGTCGCAGCTCTGCAGCCACCGCGACGGCGCGCGCTGTGCGCGGCGAAACATCCGGTATCGTGCCGCCCAGATCGATGTCGAGCCCGATAATTTCTGCCAGGGCATGCCCTTTTGCCTGCAGTCCCGGTGCCTGAGGTGCCGTACTGAGCGGCAGCCACAGACCCAGCGATGCGGAGCTGATCTCTTCGCTTTCCCGTGCAGAAGATCTGGCCTGAGCATTCAGGCTCAGCCCTGCAGCAACCACAGCAGTCAGTGCGCGCCGGACGGCATCACCGTCAAAGACACCGTGTACAAGGTGCACCGCCAGGTCAGCCCGCCGGGCGCCTGTCCAGCCTGCGGGCAGAGCAAGATCGCCTGTGCCGGGTGCGGCACCGGACAGGATCGCCGCCAGCATCGCGCGGGCAGCAGCCAGGTCCGCGTCATCGGGTTCTGCGGCATCCGGATCGGGCAGGAATTCGGCCAGCCGCCGGACAATTTCGGACGCCGGGGCTGGCAGAGCTGGTGGCAGCTGCGCCGGGTTTGTCACGAGGCCCACTGTGACCAGCCTGTTGATCCCTGATCCCAGCGCCTGCAAAGCCAGCCAAGCGGCGTGTCCGGCGGCCGCATCTGCAACTACAACACTGTCCGGCCGGGACCGGATCAGCGACAGCGCGTGCTGCAGGCGGGCTGTCTGACCCTGTGCGCCGTCACTGTCGCCTGACGGCAGCCGTGCATCCGCCCGGGGTGCCAGCAGGATCGTCCAGACGCCCGCCTCATCGGGCAGTGGTGTGAACGCCAGCGGGTCACGGCCAGCTTCCCGCATATCCAGAATACGGGCAGGATCGCCAAAGCCTTCGATTGGAGCGGTGGCCGGCAGAACGCGGATGTTGATCCGGGTGGGGGAAGGGAGCCCAACACCTCCTCCAGCGACACGCCGTCAAACAGGGCTGCGGCGCTTTCGTTCGGCGTCAGGTGCAGCGTGGTGCCCGGAACCGCCATAACGGGCGCACGCACCGCGCCGTCACCGCCCGTCCAGTGGGACACCAGATCGTCCAGCGCAGACACCAGAAGTGCGGCATCCGCTCCATCGCCGAACGGCCCGGAAATCTGGGGGAATTCACTGAGGATCGCGTCAGCCAGCTTGCCGGGGTTGAGGCCGGGGGACCCCGGAAGCCATCTGCGCAAAGGTGTGGACGCCAGGAATTCCGGGAAAGGCAGCGGTGCGTCCGGCTGGCGCCAGACCGCCAGCGCCGGTATGCCCGCACCCGCTGCAAGCTGCACGCGCCAGGGGTCCGCAATTGTGCCCGAGCCTTCAACATGGAAGCCCGCATCCGGACGGGATGACAGAACTCGTGCCAGTGGCTGCAGATGCCGCCTGATCTGTTGTTGTCCATCGGCGAGCAGGCCGGCGAGCCAGGCTTTGAGTGCATTTTCAGCGTTACCGATCAGGTCTGCAAGCCGCAGCCTGTGACGCGGTGGATTGCCAAGCAGAGGGGCCGCGCGTTTCCAGCCAAGAGCTTCGACCAGTTCGCTCAGCCATCTCTGGCCGAGGCGGTCGGCGATCAGACCGATCAGCCGTTCAATCGCATCCCAGTGTTCCGCGACAAAGGTGTTCAGGAGGTTATCAAACCCGCCGGAAAAATCAGGAATGGGCAGTGGCACATCCAGATCATCGACGAACAGTTCCAGGCTAGGGGCTTCATGGTCTGCGCGCAGCCCTTCGTCCGGGGTCCAGCGCAGCACCAGACCCAGATGATCCACTTCGACGCGCAGTGCGCCAGTGCCGGCACGCAGCCGCCCGCCACCGCGGGCCCGGCCCAATGCACGCAGCCGGATCTCTGGCAGGAAACCGGCCGCCCCTGTGGCCATATCCAGCGCCACCAGCGCCACGCGCAGCCGCGTTTCGATCACAGTGCAGCGTTCGCCCAGTGTATCGACGCGCCGCACTATCCCGAGCCCCAGCAGAAGCCTGCCCGCAGCGTCTTGCCACACGGCTACATGGACACCGGCATCAAGCGGCAGCAGCCACGGGTCCGTTTCCGTGCCGGTTCCGGTGACAGCGCCCGGTGTGGCATCGCCCGTCAGCAGTTCGCGCAGGACCGCGAGAAGTGCGGGGATGTCGGCGGTGTGCGACGTCAGCACGTTTTCCCAGTGCGCCCGCAGCAGCCCTATGGGATCGCCGAGAAACTCAAGCAGTTCAATCCGGGGATAACCCGGCCCGGCGCCCGGCGGCACCTCCCATCCAAGGACAATGCCGATGAGATTTCCTGCAGGGCCCAGATCGCCAATGACTTCTGAGAGCGCATCTGTGACGGCCTGTGATGCGGTAGCTGCCAGCGCATCAGGATTGGTCAGATCAAGCCGCGGATGGTTGGAGCTGAATATGGTTGCGTCCCGAAGTTCCAGCAGCAGAACAGGATGACGGTTCTCGTCCAGCCCAAACCCCAGAGCGAGGCTGTCGACTGAAATATTCGGGATGCTCAGACCGGACAGATCAATTACGGCTTCTGCCCGCACGGACGGAACCGCGACCGCTTCGCCGGTCCCCAGATCAAGGCGCACGAGATCGGCGGTGATACCAACGTCTGCTTCGGCACTGTCAAACCCGAATCCCGCAGAAACCGTGACAACAGGCCGCCCGGTCGCTCCGGCCGGTGCCGCAACACCAAGCCGCAGGGATGCTGAGCCCACCGGAAGGACGACAGCGCCATTGTCTACCACCGCGCCGTTGTCGAGAAGGTCCGCGAGGGCCTGAAGCCAGGCGGATCTGCGGGTCTGATCACCCAGCAGTGCCGCGAACCAGTCCGCCAGCGCATCCAGACCACGGTTGAAAATGTCGTCAACCGGCAGATCCGGAATGGCCGGATCATTGCCCAGCCCCAGCATTTTCGCAAAAGCCCGGATCTGGTTCCCGCCGGCGTTGCCCAGTTGCGCCTGCAACAAGCCGAATATCAGATCGAGGCCTGCGTCTTTGAGGCTGTCAGGGTCGGTGACCGACAATACGAGGTCCCGGCCGGTCGATTCACCGGGCAGCTGCAACCCCCGGAGCGTCAGCCCGACCTGTGGGTCTCCGTCGGAAGCATTTGTGGGTATGAGCAGCCGCAGGCCGACGGCCTGCAACCCGGCATCTCCCGGGGGTGCTGGCGTTTCCGAAATCGTGATTTCGCTCGACAGCGTGATCACGCCACCCGGTTGCGACACCAGTTCCGGCGAGGGGGTGTTTGCGCCTTTGCCTGCCCGGAACAGCGGGAACATCAGTGCCGAACGGCTTTCGGTCAGCGGTGCCGCCGTTTCAAAGCGCACCCCGACGAAAATATGCACTTCAGAGGCGGGGGAATCGTCGACCACAAGGAAAAAGGCGATGCGGCCTACATCCGGGAGCGCCTCTGCAAAAATCTCAATCCAGAGACGGTTCTCGCTGTCCCGCTCGGCCTCGCCACCACGGACGGCCGTGACAAAGTCCAGCAGGGCGCCCCGCTGGTGATCATCCGCCAGAATGGTTTTCAGATAGGTTTCAGGATTGCCGAGCCAGTCACTGTTGAAATTGCCCTCGTCATCAACCAGGCCAAGTGCGCTCAGCAGGGCGGATGTATCACCAAAGTCTTCCGGGGAAAAAGCGTTCACCGCAGGAACCTCCGCAATGGAATCTCTGCCTGGGTTTCGACCGTGAACTGTCCGCGTCTGGCCGTCAGACCGCGCACTACCAGCTCTTTGTTCTCGGCGTCACGGCCCGATGCGCCTGCCATTTTACCCGCAACGTCAACGAGCGCACCATGAGCGAGTGCGATCAGCGGATCGCCCCAGATACGCGCCACCATGGCATTACCTGCGGGCCGGTCGAGCGTGGCCATAACGAGCCCCGTCTTCCGTTTGTCACTGCCGACCGAGAACGGCACCTGCATGCTGGCGCGCAGGCCGTCGGCTTCGACCGGAATGTCGATGCGGATACGCCCTTCGGTTACTGTCGCCTTAAGACGCCCGGGATGGACAATCAGCTGGTTAATGCCATCGTCCCAGATGACACTGGACTGACCCTCAGAACGGTTGATGGCGGCGACACGGATGAGCTTGGCCAGTGCTTCGGTGTTCACCGGCAACTCCGCACCTTTGTCACCAGGCTTGACCGGTCCATCCGGGAGTGTGCCGGGAAATTTCTCGCGCAGCCGTTCCAGTACAGATCCGGCCACGACTTTCAGGGCATCACGTTCCGCCGGCAGCTGCGGTTCGGCCAGCGCATCCTCAATCGTGCGGGACACATCGCGTGCCCGAAGTGTGGGTTTGGACTCATCCTCGCGGGCATCCGGCGTCGGCCGGTCGGAGACAATGATCAGATCCTCGATGTTGAAGCGGTCCAGGTTTTCCGCCTCGCGCATGATCCGCTCAATCCGTTCCAGATCAGAAGGTGACAGGTTTTCAAGACGGTTCAGTTCGGAAAGACGCCTCCCGAGAGAGGGCAGATTTCTGTTGTTCGTGGGTCGGCGTCCCATCGATCGCTCCCTGACCGGGCGCTGCTGCATCCGGTCAGAACCGGAAATCGGAACATGGAATTCCTGAACGGGCGGCGCGCCCAAAATTAAAAATTTCTGCTGCTCAAAAGATGCACAGATCCTGTTGAACCATCGCCCGGGGGCGATTTGTCCGGCCGGCCAGCGGGTAAGTCCCGCTTTGTAATTTCGACCAATTCGCGGCCTGTCGGACCGCGGTAAAAACACGCGTGAAAAATGAGTTGCGGCCTGCAGCAATAACGACCTGCGGCTATGGATTTATGCGAACCTCCCTTCTTCAAACCACTGGCGAAAGAGTAGAATTTCGAAATCTGGTTCTAGTTAACGTTGTGTTTTGTGATTCCGTCAAGAAGTTGTTTACCTTTGCAGATCCGGCCGGTTTCAGATCGGTGATCCGCCGGCGGGACTTTGCCGGTGATCGCGCAAAGCGCAGATACAACGACGTAGAACTGACGCAAATCAATCGCTATAGTTGTAGTTGGGTGGGGTCTGATCCTGTATTTTCAGGCGTTTCAGGGCCGTGCCAGACAATTGAAATGCCGAATTGGGGGAAGTCAGAATTATGTATTCGTTGTTTCGCGAGCTGGGTGTTCAGGCGGCACTGCGCAAAGAGGCCGTGCCATTTGCTGCGGCCTTTCTGATCGCCGAGATGTTCTACAAATGGAAAAGCTTTACCCTTGAGTGCATCGGTTTCCTGATCACCTGGATGGTGCTCAGCTATGTCCAGTCGCTGTTTCTCAGAAACGAAGACTGAGATACCGGCGGGTGCCCTTTACAGGCTGGTAATCACCTTCCAGATGAAGACCGTATAGAGCACAACAAGCAGTGTGCCCCAGACGCCTGCGCCGCCCAGGAACCACAGAATGGCGCCAAAACCGGTTAGCATGGCCAGCAACACCAGCCAGACAAATGGCGCTGCCCTTGAAATCTGCGCCAGCCTCTCTGACTGATTGTCCGACCGAATGGACGCGGGTACGTCGGGCAGGTCGCCGGTGACAACAAACTCTGCGATCGCGTTCCAGTTTTCCTCAACCAGGGCCGCGCTGTGCTTTCCCTTTACATAGCGGATCTCAAACAGGTCCGGATCGTGGCCGGCGGTTTCAAATCCGTCGTGCCCGCCGCTGCCAAGGTCCTGCAGTTTCAGCTGTTCAATCGCCTTGGGGAAAATCGCCACGACCCAGTCTGACGTGGCGACGAAATTCAGCACCCTGCTGACCTGCCCCCTGTCACGGACCATCTGCCAGTCGTAATCAGAACGCACCACGCTGCCTGCGAAAACCACGTTTCTGAAAGCACAGAACGGATAGTCTCTGAGCGCGCGCGCGAGCAGATAGGTGCCATTGCTGTGACCTACAAAAGAAAACGCAGCCCCTGGGAATTCGGCGAGTGCTTCGGCGTACTGGTCCATGAACCACTCGACCTTGCGGCGGCGTTCCCATGGCAGCAGAAACGGCAGCATCGGGAAAAATCCGTAGCTGGAGGTTTCGGAGGCCATTCTGATCACGCCATGCGTTTCTTTGTGGCGGGACATGATCGCGCGGGCAATTTTCTGGGTCCAGTGGCCGACGTCGCGGATGCCATGGATGACGAACACAACATCAGTGATCTCGCGGTTCTGCGGGTTGAGCGGACGGTCCGAGGGAATGTATCCGGCATCATCCAGCGTTTTGGCATCGGCCTTGAGCGCGGTCGAAAGCACCTTTCTGCGCTCATTGCCAGCCGTGCTGGGTGCGCCCGTCCGGTCAGTGACAGGGGTCTCGTCATCAAGCCGGACCACAGAGGCGTGCCCGGAATATGGCACGTCCAGATAGTGAAAACCGCGCCCTGACACGAGATCAATATTGTCGGAAGGAGCAACCATATCATCAACTGAACCGAGCAGCTGGACAGTCATCGGGAGGGTGCCACCGGATGCCGCCGCGCGGTTGCCGGCCTGTATCCACTCCACGCGGAGCCTGGTGATAAAAGGGGCACCGCGCCGGATAGACATGATCAGAAACGGTGCCGTGCCGGTGGGGTTCAGAACACCGGCAATAGCCGCGCCGATCTTCCACTGAACATAGTGCAACGGGCTGAGGTGATGTCCTGCACTCCAGCCTCTGTTCATTGCTGCCAGCAGGACAATGCGATCCACGCGGTCCGCCCAGGGAGGCTGGTCCGCCCCGCTGTTGCCGCTTTCTTCCTGTGCCTTCTTCAGCAGAAAAATGCGTCTGGCGAGCAAACCGCCAATGCTATGCCCGACAAACGTGATTGACCCGTATCCACCGTCCTTTTCGCGCCACAGACGGTCGATCGCCTGCAGTTGCTCCTGTGCGATCGCTTCCGGATCGGCGCGCGAGAAGAGTTTGCAAGGCAGTTGCGGTACATAAAGATCCGCGTCGGGGCGTTCAGCGCGGACGTGCCCGGCCACGCTGGCAACAGAACCGGGGCCGCCGCGGAAGGCATGAAGGATAACCACAAGATCCTTGGAGCGGCCATTGCGGGTGAAACCCTTCATGGCCGCAGACATGCTGTTGCTCACGGCTTTTCCGCGGGCGGCTCTGGCTCCGGATCCGGTTCTTTTTCGTTTTCGGCCAGCAGTGCCTCCCGGAATGCCGCCAGACGTTCGCGCTGTTCATCGCTGAGGTCTTCGTCGTCTCCACCGGTCTTCTGGCCAGAGCCGATCAGCGCTTCGGGCTGGATTTCAGCAACCGCGGTAAAACCGTTCGCAATCGCATCCACAAGGGTCGGTGCATCAATCTGCCCTTCCTTATGGCGCAGGATGGCAACCCGCATACGCCAGTAAGCATCGTAAAAGACGCTGGCCATCCGACCCGGCTGCACGAAAGAAACGATCCCCACGATTACAGTGGACATAATGCCCAGAAACTGCGGTTGCAGGACAGCCCTCTGGCTGTTGAAATCAGCGGCGATAAGCGAGCCGATGACAATGCCCGATATGCCGAGAAAAAAGTGAACATAAAGCAGCAGGTGGTAATAGCGGTTCCACCATTTCATTGAATCGCGTGCGGCTTCCAGCGCCGTTTCGTCTCCCATCGTTCCACCCCTAAATCAGTTAACCAATGCAAACAGCCTGCATTCACACCAAAAAGTTGTCAAACCCGCGGTGTTTCACGGATCAGGATAAAATGGGTCAGGACGGGTGGCTGGAACCCCGCGCGATCAGTTCAACGGCCAGTTTTACGGGTGTGTCCGGTACGGTTTCGTTCCGGATCATCTCGTAAAGCATATTGGCGGCCATGGCGCCGAACCGGCCCACATCACACCTGACAGTTGACAGTGGCGGGTGGACGAGCCGGGCTTCTTCAATGTCATCAAAACCGACCAGCGCGAAATCCCGCCCTGGCGTCTTGCCAGCCTGCAGGAGACCGGCGTGCACACCCAGTGCGACAAGATCATTGAAACAGATGGCCGCGTCGATGTGAGGATAATCAGACAGCAGCGTGTCGACCGCCTCGCGGCCAAAAGCACGCGTTGATGGGCCATGAAGCACTGTGGTCCGAAGGCCTTTGTCCTGCATGCCGCTCAGATATCCGGACATACGTTCAGAGGTGATATTGCGCCCTTCAACACCACCGACAAAGGCGATTTTTTCGAGGCCCTGATCGAACAAGTGCTGTACCGCCATCCGGCTGCCGGAGGCGTAGTCGTGGCTGAAAAAGGGCAGGGGCGCTGCCGAGGTCGGGGTTTCGCGCAGGACCTGCAAAGCGGGCAGACCGGCACGTTCAATCGCCTGAAACCCTTCATCAATATCGCCATAGCAGGGAGAGATCACAAACCCGGCCACGTCATGTTCCAGCATCGACCAGATTGTCCGGGTCTGTGTTGCAGGATCCTCGTCGCAATTGGCGATAACCGTCGCGAAACCGCGCTCGGCCAGCGCCATCTGGGCAGATGCTGCGAATTCGGTGAAAAAGGGGTTACGCAGATCGTTGATGATCAGGCCCACCAGCCCCGTGCCCGATCCGCGCAGGGTTGCCGCCGCGCGGTTACGCACATAGCCAAGGGCGGCCATTGAGGCATGCACCGCGTCACGGGTTTCTTTTTTGACCAGCGGTGAGTTCTGAAGAACAAGCGACACGGTTGATTTTGACACCTGTGCGTGCGCGGCGACGTCAATAATGGTGGGTCGCTTGCCTGCCGCCATCAGCTGATACCATGCAACCCGAGCAGCAGTCCCATCCGCTCTTCGGCAAGATCGGGCCGGACGAGCATGCCGGCAGCGTCCGCCAGACGGAAGACTTCTGCGTAATGAGCAATTTCGCGGCTGGCCTGAAAACCCTGTGGCATGATGAAGTGACTCTGTGCTCCGTTCAGCCAGGCAAGGAAAGCGATACCTGCTTTGTAATACCGCGTCGGCGCTTTGAAAATCTCCCGGCTCAGGGGAACGGTTGGAGCGAGCAACCGGTGAAAAGTCTGATGATCGTCCCGGGCCAGCGCTTCCAGCGCCTGAGCTGCGGCGGGCGCGATGGCGGCAAAAATGCCCAGCAGCGCGTGGCTGAAACGCGTGCCGTCCCCTTCGATCAGGGCGGCGTAGTTGAAATCGTCTCCGGTGTAGAGCCGGACACCCTCTGGCAGCCGCGCCCGGAAGGCTTCCTCCCGCGATTGCTCCAGCAGGCTTATCTTGATCCCGTCAATGCGGTCGGCATGTTCCTCAATGAGGGAAAGGACCGCATCCGCGGCTTCATCCAGGTCGTCGTGGCCCCAGTACCCGCGCAGTTCCGGATCAAACATGTCGCCCAGCCAGTGCAGAACAACCGGCTCCGCAGCACCCGTGATCAGACGGCCGTAAACCCGCGCATAGAAATCCGGGCCGGTGCTATGTGCGGCCATTGCTCGGCTGGCCATGATGATGATCTGCCCGCCGGCGGCTTCGATTGCTTCCATCTGGGTAGCATAAGCGGCAACAAGCGCGTCCTCAGTTGTCAGCGTTGCGATGTCCACATGATCCGTGCCGGCGCCGCAGGCCACCCGCGGTTTCAGCGGGTGCGCTTTCGCTTCGGTCATTGTGCGTTCGATCAGTTCGCGCGCCGTGTCCCAGTCGACCCCCATGCCGCGCTGGGCGGTGTCCATTGCCTCTGCAAGGCCCAGCCCCTGATCCCATAGCCAGTGCCGGAACGCCAGCGTGTTGTCCCAGTCCACCGATGGCCGGCCCATCCACGGATCTCTTTCTGCGAGGGGATCAGAAACGACATGGGCGGCCGCAAAAGCCGTGCGGGTGAAAGCGCACTGTGGCGCGCGCGGCACAATGGGCGTGCCAGAGATCTCATACCGCTCCAGCGTGCCTGCGTAGGTGGGCAGTGTCAGCATGACTTTTGCTCCCTCAGCTGTGCGCGGCTGGCAGATCAAGCACCAGAATGCCATCAATGCCACCGACGGCATTTTCGACAAGCCGCCCGCCCAGAGCCTGGTGTTCGGGATTTTCCGCGTAGTTTCTGAGCGCATCCCAGTCGTCAAAATCAATAACGAAGCCATGCATGTAGCCGCGTTCGATCTGTTCCGGGCTCTCGGATCTGCCACCGGTGAAGCCGGATGCTCCGTCAAGTCTGCGCGACAGGTCGGACAGGCCCGCATAGATCTCAGCAATAGTTTCTTCGGATGTGTCCGGCGTGAATTTAGTCAGAACGATATGGCGTATCATATGGCAATCCCGTGATCCTGCCGGATCATGTCAGAGGCTTTTTCCCCGATCATGATAGCGGCAGCGTTTGTGTTGGAGGAAATGACGGTTGGCATGATCGAATTGTCGACCACGCGCAGGTTATCGATGCCGTTCAGGCGCAGGCGGATGTCAACAACCGCCGTATCATCCGGACCCATTCTGCAGGTCCCGGCACAGTGGTGCGAGGTTTTGGAATGCTCGCAGATGAAGTCGAAGTATTCATCGTCCGTGCGGACGCCCGGCCCGGGCAGGCGTTCGGCCAGAATGAAGGGCTTCAGAGCGTCCTGGGACAGGATGTCCTGCGTGATTTTCAAACCGCGGATCGACATTTCGCGGTCACGCGGGTCCTGGAGGTAATTGGGATCAATCAATGGAGCTTTGGCCGGATCGGCACTCTGCAGCCGCACCGTGCCGCGCGACCGGGGCCGGAGATAGCACGAATTGAGCGTAACACCGCCCTGCGGCATGGCCTGCACGCCTTTTTCAATGCCGGTGCCGAGGCCGAGGTGGAACTGAATGTCCGGTGAGCGCGCATCCGGATCAGCATACCAGAAACCTCCCGTTTCAAAGAGGCTGGAGGCCACCGGACCTTTACCTGTCAGCAGATACTGCAGCCCGGCAAAGGCGGACAGATGCGGCTTTGCAAACCGGTCGTAGGTGTGCGGTCCCGAGACTTCGCATATGCAATAAAGATCTAAGTGATCCTGCAGGTTTTCACCGACCTGCGCGTGGTCCGCAAGCACGTCAATCCCCAGGGTCCGCAGGTGGTCTGCGGGACCGATGCCCGACAGCTGAAGCAGCCGCGGGGAGCCGATGGCCCCGGCCGACAGGATGACCTCGCGATCAGCGGTCAGGCAGGTGCCGTCGGTCAGCTCCACGCCCTGCGCCCTGCCGTTTTCGACAATGATGCGGCGCACCTGTGCATTCAGTCTGCGGGTCAGGTTCGGACGGCTGAGGTTGGGCGCGAGATAGGCCATAGCAGCGGAAGAACGCCGGGCGTTGCGCTGCGTGAGCTGGTAGTACGCCGCACCGTCCTGTATCTCGCCGTTCACGTCCTCATTCCGTGGGATGCCAGCCTGTGCTGCAGCGTCGAAATAGGCTTCACAGATGGGCAGCGGCGCTATGGGCTGAGACACGCCAAGCGGGCCGCCCTGACCGTGAAAGGCGTTGTTGTAGGTGTCGTTGTCCTCTGACCTGCGGAAATAGGGCAGGACATCTTCATAAGACCAGCCTTCGCAGCCCATCTGCCGCCACTCGTCGTAATCCTGCGGGTTGCCGCGTGTGTAGATCTGGGCATTGATCGCAGAACCGCCACCGATCACCTTTGCCTGCGTGTAGTTAAACACCCGGTTTTTCATGTGACGCTGCGGCACGGTCTCCCACCCCCAGGCGCCGATGCCTTTGGTCATTTTCGCGAAGCCTGCCGGCAGGTGATACAGCGGGTTTCTGTCGCCACCACCGGCCTCCAGAATGCACACCCGTACCGAAGGATCCTCAGACAGCCGTGCGGCCAGAACACAGCCTGCAGAGCCACCGCCGATAATGATAAAATCCCAGACGTCAGACATGACTTCCCCTCAAAGACGCTGAATGCTCAGACCACCGTCGACGGGGATCACCGAACCCGTCGAATAGGCCAGATCACCGCTCACCAGCGCTCGCACTGTTTTTCCGATATCTTCCGGCTGACCCCAGCGTTTTGCCGGTACAAATCCATCAGCAATCATCGGGTCATACCGGTCGCGCACGGCGGCGGTCATGTCCGTTTCGATAATGCCGGGACGCAGTTCAAACACACCGATACCGTCACCGGCCAGCCGCGCGGCAAAGAGGCTTGCCATCATCGAGGCTGCAGATTTTGAGATGCAGTACTCGGACCGTTCAACAGAAACCATCGACGCGCTGACAGAGGTGACAAAAACGATGGAAGACGGTGTGGATGTCTTTCCGGCCAGCATGCGGCGGGCTGTTTCCTGGGCGAGAAAGAACCCGCCTCTCAGGTTCACATCCATGACAAAGTCGAAACTGTCCGGCGTCACGTCCAGCATGTCACCGCGCACCGGAGCAGGCACGCCGGCATTGGACACAAGGCAGGTAACTGCGCCCGCCCGCGCCTCAACCGCATCGAAAAGGGCCCGGACCCGTTCCGGTTGCCGGAGGTCATGTGCGAGATACATCGCCCTGTCGCTCAGCTGAGCCAGTGCTGTATGCACCTCCGGATCATTGCCATCCTTCTCGGAGGTCAGAACCACCTGCATACCAGCGGTGTCGAGGGCGCGCGCGATGCCAAGCCCGATCCCGCGCTGTCCTCCGGTGATGAGTGCTGTCCCGTTCATGCGGCAAGGTCCTTTGATCTGATGTGATCAGCGACCCGCAGGGCCTGGGCTGCAACTGTCAGCGCGGGGTTTACGGCAGCAGAATTCGGCAGAAAGCCCGCATCAACAACAAAGAGGTTTTTGTGATCATGCGCGCGGCACCAGATATCCAGCGGGTTTTTGCACGGGTCCTGGCCGAAACGAACGGTGCCACACTGATGAGACGGCACGGTCCGGTCGAATGCGCGGGACAGGAGCACAGGCCAGCCGGCGCGTCGCAAAAGCCTGCGCACCTCTCGCACCAGAAGCAGATGCGCCTCCCAGTTGGAGCGCCGCCAGTCGAGAACGATCCGGTCGCCTTTTACGGTCACGCGGCTTTCGGGATCAGGCAGGTCCTCGCTCATGAGGTACCAGTCAACAGACCGGCTTGCGATCCATCGGGTCAGGGGCGCGGGGAGCGGGACCTGGCTTGCGAGGATGTCCGGAGTGATCTTGCCCAGCAACTGAACATTGCCCAGTGGCGTGCCGTCAGGACCTCCCTGCAGGTAGAAATCGTTGAAATACAGGGTTTTCTGATACACGGACGCATTCCGGCGCAGCGGGTGCAGCGCCATCATTGCATGCGTGTTGTGGTTCATGAAATTGCGCCCGACCTGGTCGGAGCGGTTGGCCAGCCCGGTCGGGCAGTTTTCATTTACTGACCTTAACAGCAACACGGCGGAACTGACGGCGCCGGCTGCCAGCACCACGGTTTTCGCCTGAATGCGGCGCAGCGAACCGTTCTGGTGATACTCGACAGCATCGATTTTGCCGTCTTTGCCAGCAATCAGGCGCGCGACTTCACAGCCGGTTTCGAGACGCACGTTGTTGTGGCGCAGTGCGGTTTTCAATCCGATGCTTTCTGCGTCCTTCTTGCCATCCCCTGTGTTTGGATGTGCATCCCAACCGGTTTCGCCACCGGCCAGCCACGCGTCGATGTCCACGCCCAGCGGCAAATGCGCGGGGTTCATGCCCACGCGCTGCAGGCGCTCTGCCGCATCCGCTATCGCGGGTTCATGCGGCACCGGTGGAAAAGCATATGTGCCTGAATGCACCGGTTCTGTCGGATCTTCTCCACTTGACCCGCGCACCTCGTAAAGCGTCTCGGCCTTCTGGTACCAGGGCTCGAACGTCTCATAAGAAATAGGCCAGGCGGGCGATGTGCCGCCCATGTGTTCGAGCACGCCGAAATCCTCTTCGCGATAGCGGAAGAGGACCGCGCCGTAGAACTTCGAATTGCCGCCGACGTTGTAGTAGTTGCCCGGATTGAACGCGGTGCCTGACGGGTCGTCCCACGTCTCATCATTGCGGAATACGCCACGCCCGAAAATGGCGGCGGCATCGCGTGTGTCGGGCGAGGGGGCAATGGGGTGCCCTTTCTCAAGGATGGTGATGCGCACGCCGGACGGGGCAAGGCCTGCCGCCATGGTGGCGCCCCCCATACCTGAGCCGATGATGAGCACGTCAGTGTCCATTACGAAATGCGGTTTTCCGTTTTCGGATCAAAGGCCACGGCCTTTTCCATGTTGATTGCAAAGGTCGCGGGTTTGCCGGGGGCCACATCAGCATCCGAGCGCATCCGCCCCACGCATTCCGCGCCGCCGATGGTTGTCGTCACAAAAGTGTCCGATCCGGCGGGTTCCGTTACTGTGACCGTGTTTTGAACCTGTTCCACATGCGACGAACGCTGGTCAGCGCCATCCACGTCTGTCAGCGCTTCGGGCCGTATTCCGAGCTTGACCGTCTGCCCGTCAAAGGCGCGCAGCGCGGCACCGGGGGACGGAAAGGCGAGACTGATCTTGCCACCCTGATCATCTGTCGTGTCGGCGTAGACGGCGTTGCCATCTGCCCGGATGGTAACGTCGATCAGGTTCATCGAAGGCGATCCCATAAAGGTCGCGACAAAGAGATTGGCTGGCGTGTCGTAGATTTCCTTGGGCGTGCCCAGTTGCTGGACATACCCGCCATTCATCACGGCGATGCGCGTGGACAGGGTCATGGCCTCGATCTGGTCATGCGTCACATAGACGATTGTTGTCCCAAGGCGCTGGTGCAGTTTTTTGATCTCGGTGCGCATGTCCACACGCAGCTTGGCGTCGAGGTTGGAGAGCGGTTCATCGAACAGGAACACGTCCGGATCGCGGACAAGTGCGCGCCCCATCGCAACCCGCTGACGCTGACCGCCGGAGAGCTGACCAGGCTTGCGGTCCAGCAGTTGGCCGATCTGGAGCATGTCCGCGACTTTGCCCATCGCAGCCTCACGTTCTGCCTTTGGTACGCCATGCATTTCCAGACCAAAGGTAATGTTCTGCCCGACGGTCATGTTCGGATAGAGGGCGTAGGACTGGAAGACCATTGCGATGTTGCGCTTGGACGGGTGGACACCGTTCATCGGCGCCCCCTTGATCGCGATGGTTCCGCTTGTGATGTCCTCCAGCCCGGCAATCATGTTCAGCAGGGTGGATTTGCCACAGCCCGAGGGACCGACGAGGACAAGGAATTCGCCCTCTTCGACAGAGATGTCGACTTTGTGGAGCACTTCGACCGAACCATAGGATTTGGTCGCGTTATCAATATCAAGAAAGCCCATGGAATTATCCTTTCACGGAGCCTGCCATGAGGCCGCGCACGAAGTAGCGACCGGCGACGATGTAGACGAGGAGTGTGGGCAGGGCGGCCAGAATGGCGCCTGCAAAGTGAACGTTGTATTCCTTCACACCGGTGGAGGACTGCACGAGGTTGTTGAGCGCCACTGTCATCGGGGCACCGTCACCGCTGGCAAAAGAGGCACCAAAGAGGAAGTCGTTCCAGATATTGGTGAATTGCCAGATGATGCAGACAACAGAGATCGGACCGGAGGAGGGCAGCAGGATGCGCCAGAAAATCTGGAAGAAACCTGCGCCGTCGATCTGAGCTGCGCGCACCAGTTCGGTGGGGAAAACGGCGTAATAGTTGCGGAAATAGAGCGTCGAAAACCCGATGCCGTAGACCACATGCACCAGCACCAGTCCCGCAGTGGACCCTGCGAGCCCCAGAAAACCGAGCACCGCGGCCATTGGGATCAGCACGATCTGGAAGGGAATGAAGCAGGCAAAGAGCATCAGCCCGAAGAGGATCGTATCGAACCGGAAACGCCATTTGGTCAGCACGTATCCGTTCAGCGCGCCCAGCACCGTGGAAATCGCCACCGCGGGCACAACCATGGAAATGGAGTTCCAGAAGTAGGGGCGCAATCCGGTGGGTTCGACACCGATCTGAGCGGTAGACCAGGCCTTCTGCCAGGGTTCAAGCGTCCAGACATCAGGCAGGGACATCATGCCACCGCCCGTGATTTCCGGGAGTGGTTTGACCGAGTTCACCAGCATCACATAGAGCGGCAGCATGTAGAACAGGGCGAAAAGGATGAGCACGAGATAGATCAGCGTGCGGGTGACCCGGCCTGTGCGGATCGCGGAGTCCTGCGTCGCAACAGCCATCACTTCTTCTCCTTCAGTTCAGCATAGAGGTAAGGGATCATTATCGCCGCGATGGTCATCAGCATGATCACAGCCGACGAGGCACCGATGCCCATCTGGTTGCGGCTGAATGTGTAGGAATACATGAACGTCGCCGGCAGCTCGGTGGCCCGGCCGGGCCCGCCACCGGTCATGGCGATCACAAGGTCGAATGTTTTGATTGCGAGATGCGCCAGGATCACGAAAGCCGACAGGAAGGCAGGGCGCAGTTGCGGGATGATGATCCGGCGGTAGAGGTTCCAGTTCGAGGCCCCGTCCATCTGCGCGGCCTTGAGGATTTCGTTGTCGATGCCCCGCAGGCCGGCCAGAAACATCGCCATCACGAAGCCGCTGGATTGCCAGACAGCCGCCAGAACAACCGTGTAAATGGCAAAGTCCCGGTTTTTGATCCAGTCGAAAGAGAAGCTGGTCCATCCCCAGGCCTGGACGATGTTTTCGAGACCGATGGCGGGGTCCAGAAACCATTTCCAGGCGGTGCCCGTCACGATGAAGCTGAGTGCCATGGGATAGAGGTAGAGGGGACGCAGCAGGCCCTCGCCGCGGATCTTCTGGTCGAGAAAGATTGCCAGCATCAGACCGATCAAAGAGCAGATGCCGATATAGAGGCCTGCAAAGATTGCCATGTTCGTCAGCGAGATTTCCCAGTGGGACAGGCTGAAGAGCTTCTGATAATTCGACAGGCCAATGAGGTCATAGGCCGGCTGGCCGCCTTTGCCGACAAAGGGCAGGATCCGGCTGTCGGTGAAGGACACGTAAACCGTGAACAGGATAAACCCGTAGACGAACACGAAAATCATGGCGAGAGACGGCGACAGGACAAGCTTTGGCAGCCAGTTCTGCAGGCGCGTCTGGAAATCCGCCTGCGTACGATCCGACATGGCGACACCCCCCGGTGAAAATGAAATGAGACAGATGGGGGCGGCCCGCAGGCCGCCCGCCGGCTGGGTTACTGAGCGATGGAAACCGCGTCGACCAGCTCTTCGACAGCGGTTGCGCTGTCATATTCGCCGTTGAAATGAGCGGTCACGACGTCGTAGATCGCGTTTTTCACGGATGCCGGGTTCGCGTGACCATGGGCCATCGAGCCAAAGAGGTTGCCCGAGGACGCCGCTGCGGCGAGATCGGCCATGCCCTGCTTGCCACAGGCATCAAACGCTTCGTTCGAGACGTCAGTACGCGCAGGCACCGAGCCTTTCACGACATTAAACGCCGACTGGAAGGATGGCGACAGGATCGCGCTGGCCAGTGCAGCCTGCTCGTCAGAGACAACACCACCCTGGTCGAACATCATGAACTGGTCCGCGTTGAAGGTGACCTGCTCCTGTGTGCCGGGGAAGCGGAAGCAGAGGAAGTCCTCGCCCGGCGTCTTGCCCGCGTTCAGGAATTCGCCTTTGGCCCAGTCACCCATCATCTGGAAACCGGCTTCGCCGTTGATGACCATCGCAGTTGCAAGGTTCCAGTCACGGCCGGAGAAGTTGTCGTCCACATTGGCGCGGATGAACGCCATACGGTCGAAGGCTTCCTTCATGGTGTCAGACCCCAGCGCCTCTTCATCCAGGTCGATGAAAGCGGCTTTGTAGAAATCCGGACCACCCGTGGACATCGCCACCGCGTCAAAAACGGTTGCGTCCTGCCATGCCTGACCACCGTGGGCGATCGGCGTCACACCTGCGGCTGACAGTTTTTCAACAGCTGCTGTGAATTCGTCCCATGTCTGCGGAACGGCGATGCCGTTTGCATCGAGGACGGCTTTGTTGGCCCAGACCCAGTTGGTGGAGTGCACGTTTACCGGTGCCGAAATCCACTTGCCGTCGTGCTTGGCGAATGCCTGAAGGGCAGCAGGTACCACATCGTCCCAGCCTTCTTTGGCGGCAACTTCGTTGAGATCCGCAAGAGCGCCCTGTGCACCCCAGTCAAGGATGTCAAAACCCAGAGCCTGAACGGCCGTAGGTGCGTCACCTGCTGTCACACGGGCACGCAGAACGGTCATCGCTTCGGTGCCGCCACCGCCGGCAACAGGCATGTCCTGCCAGCCAATCCCCTGATTTTCCAGGTCTCCTTTGAGCACGTTCAGAGCAGCAGCTTCGCCGCCTGATGTCCACCAGTGCAGCACTTCAACGTCACCCGCGGTTGCGAGGGTTCCGCTGAAGGCAAGCGCCGCCAGTGTGGAAGTCGTCAGTTTCATAAAGTCACGCATGGGTTTCCTCCCTTATGATCATGCATGTTGCGCATCAGCTTCCGCGCATTTGGTATCAGACCCATTTTTGGCGCGATTTGCCAATACGCATCTGAACAGTTTTTAATTCCAGAAATTCTTCTATCCCGCCGGAGCCGAGTTCGCGGCCAAGGCCACTCTCCTTGACTCCGCCGAACGGGAGTTCAGGGTAGCCATCCATCCAGGTGTTCGTCCAGACCGTTCCGGCTTCCGCACGCTTCACAAATTCAAGACAGGTGTGAACGTTTTCGCTCCAGATCCCGGCAGACAGCCCGTAGGACGCGTTATTGGCCAGATCTATCGCCTCATCCAGTGTCCGGAAGGTCAGCACGGAAAGAACCGGACCGAATACTTCTTCTGTTGCGATCGGCATTGTCTCTTTGACACCCGAGACGACCGTCGGCTGGTAGAAGGTGCCGCTCAGTCCATCGACAGCCAGGGCCGCACCACCCAGCAGAACGGTTGCACCCGCATCGGCGGCTTCGCGCACGTACCTGTCGATTTTGTCCTGATGCGCCTGCGAAATAATCGCACCGACTTTTGTATCCGGATGCAATGGGTCGCCAAAGGGGACTTTGCGCGACAGCGCTACGATCTTTTCGTTCAGCGCTTCGGCGACGTCTTCGTGAACGATGATGCGGGAGCCGGAGTTACAGCATTCACCTGCGTTGAAATACACGCCGAACACAATCGCGTCCGCGGCCTCGTCAAGGTCGGCATCGGCACAGATGACCTGCGGGTTTTTCCCTCCGAGCTCCAGCGAAACTTTTTTCAGCGTGCCCGCAGTTGATGCGACGATGGCTTTGCCTACAACCGTGGAGCCCGTGAATGATACCATGTCGACATCCGGATGCGTCGTCATCAGCGCTCCGACAGGATCACCGTAGCCCAGCACGATGTTGGCAACACCGGCGGGAAGCCCTGCCTCAACAAGCAAGTGCCCCAGCAGAACCGTGGTCGATGAAGTCATCTCAGATGGTTTGATCACCGCTGTACATCCGGCAGCGAGCGCAAACGGAAGCTTTTGGGACACAATCAGAAACGGGAAATTCCAGGGTGTGATGATGGAAACCACACCAACCGGCACCTTAAGCACCATTCCCATCATTTCCGGACCCAGCGCATTCTGGCTTTGCCCCCGGATGTTCCAGGCGAGCGTTGCCGCATAGCGCCAGATATTTGCCGCGCCCTCGATCTCGGCCTCGGCCTGAGAGATCGGTTTGCCGCTTTCCAGCGTTTCCAGCCGCGCGATACGGGCGCGGTTCGCGTCGATCAGATCGGCAACTCGGTTCAGCAGCTTTGCGCGCTCTGCTCCGGGAACATCGCTCCAGCGCCGGTCGTCAAATGCCTGACGGGCGGCCTTGATCGCTGCTTCTGTCTCTGCCGTGCCACCCCGTGCCGCTCGGCTGACGAGCTGACCAGTTGCGGGTGAGTGGCGCTCAAAGGTTTCACCGTCTGCGGAGTCAATCCAGGTACCATCAATCAGATGGTGCAGTTCCAGCGGTTCATCCGCTGGCGCGCTGCTGTCGCCCGCAATCAGGGTGAGGTCATGCTCGGTCATGACGGGGCCTTTCCAAAATCGGCTTTTCGTTTTTCTGCAAAGGCAGCCACGCCTTCGGCTTTTTCAGCGGTTGGGGCCATAGCCGCACCCGCGAGGGCCTCAATTGCTGCGGCACCGTCTTCCTCAAGTGCTGCTGATATGAGCCATTTCGCGGTTTCAGTTGCCTGCGGTGCGTTGCTGGCAATCCTGTCAGCGATTTCAAAGGCGGCGGCGCGCGGGTCGTCCTCAACGCCGTTCAGGAAACCGGTCGCAAATGCCCGTTCCGAGGTGATCCGAGCGCCGGTCAGTGCCATTTCTTTCAGGAGGGCAGGGGGATCTGCCGTGCGAGGCGTTGTGTGCCTGACCAGCCTGGTACGATGCCAACCGTTGTCTCTGGCAGCGCGAATGTCGCACCGGGTGTCGCGATGCGCAGGTCACAGGTTGCTGCGAGCTCAAGACCGCCACCGAACGCATGGCCGGACAGCACGCCGATCACAGGTACAGGCAGGCGTGCGATACGGTCAAAGACGCGATGCCCTCTGCGCACCCAGTCACGGGCAAAGGTCCGTGCATCAAGCGAACCCCATTCCCGGATGTCTGCGCCGACGCAGAATGCCTTGTCGCCGGTTGCTGTCAACAGCACCGCCCGGACGGTCCTCGTCTTCTCGATCACGCCGCAATGCGTATCAAGTGCATCGATCATGTCCATGGTCAATGCGTTGAGCTTTGCCGGGTTGTACAGCCGGACCTCGGCAACGCTGCCGGAAATTTCAAGATGCACGGTGCTCACAGTATCAGCCCCATCGGTCCTTTGGACAGGATTGAGACAGGCATATGCGAAGCGTTGCCGCAAACCCTGACCCGCCCTTCGGAGGCCGCGACGATGTCTGCTTCGGCTTCAATGCCGGGCATGATTTCGGTGGCGACCAGGCCGTCATCATCAAGGCGCATAACACATCGTTCGGTAACATAGAGGACGTCCTGTCCCCGCGCCCGCGCGCGCCTGCCGGCAAAGGTCACATGCTCGACCGCGTCGACCATTTTTGTGAATTTGCCTTTTTGCGTGACACGCAGTGCGTCAGACGTGAGCTCAAGCTGCGCACCCGCCTCAAAATAACCCGAGAACACGATTTTTCGTGCGTTGGCCGTTATGTCCACAAAGCCGCCACAACCCGCTGTCAGATATGGCTTTTTACCCAGTTTTGAGACGTTGACATTGCCGTCTGTATCGACCTCCAGGAAGGACAGAAAAGACACATCAAATCCGCCTCCCTGGAAATAGGTGAACTGCGCTGGTGAGGGCAGAATAGCATCCGCATTGGAAGCGCAGCCAAAGGCAAAACCGGTCAGAGGGACACCGCCGACGGCACCCTGTTCAATGGCCCAGGTGACAGCCTGTGCATGCCCTTCTTCCAGCAGAATGCGCGGGACATTCGCCGAGATGCCAAAACCAAGGTTGGCGCTTTGTCCCTGCGACAGCTCAATCGCGGCACGGCGGGCAATCACTTTCTCGATCCCATGGTCCGCCAGTGAAAAGCTGTCCCAGGGGCGCATGATTTCGCCGGATATGGCCGGGTCATACACAGTCTCGGTTGTCTGCTTCTGATCGGGGTCGATCACAACAAGATCGACAAGGTGGCCCGGTACATGCACGTCGTGTGGACGCAGTGACCCGGCCGCAGTGACCCGTTTGACCTGTGCAATCACCAGCCCTCGGTGGTTTCGCACCGCGATCGCCTGCTCCAGTGCACCAAGCGTCGCGCCTTCGTGCTCAAAGGTCAGGTTGCCGGTTTCATCAGCGGTTGTCGCGCGGATGATGGCCACGTCCGGTACGATATTCGGAAAGTGCAGCCATGTGTCACCGGCAAGCTCGTGGCGGTGTACAATCGGTGCCGCTGCGGCACGTTCATTCATGGCGCAACCTTCGCGTATGGGGTCGACAAAGGTTTCCAGACCGACCTGCGTGAAAACACCCGGTTTGCGCGCTGCCACGTCACGGTGCATGTCAAACATGATACCGGACGGCACGTTATAGGCCTCAACCCTGTCCTCTACGATCATCTTCCAGATTTCGGGCATCTCTTTCGAAGACGGGCCACTGGGGTACGAACCGGCGAGAATGCGGGACAATAGCCCGTCCTGGGCAATGTGATCGACGCCGCGGATGCCATACATGTCGCCGGCGGCAATCGGATGCAGCGTTGTGAGGTTGCGCGGGTGGCCTTCATCTTTGAAACGTTCGCCAAGAGCGCGCAGCACCAGGTCCGGGCACCCAAGACCGGACGATGATGAAACCGTGACAACGGCGTTGTCTTCTATCCGGGCCACAGCGTCCCGGGACGTGACGACCTTGCTCATCTCAGATGCCTCCGTAGTCGACAGCGACCCCGGTGCCCCGGGTCGCGGCCTCTTTGACGGCGGCCGCAACGGCCAGAGACTTCACCCCATCCTCCCCGGTCGCAGACGGCGTGCCACGGCCTGCGCAGGCCTCTGAAAACAATCCTACAGCCCGCTCATAAAGGTTGTGGTCGCTGAAGCTGATGTCTTCGCTGCCGGTTTCCGTCTGCAGCCTGATCTCGCCGACCGGGCGTTGTGTCATTACGCCTTTTGCAAAAATTGACCCTTCTGTGCCGTGGACCTCAAAAGACGTTCCGGCGTGTCGGATCGTGAAGCCTTCATGTGTCTGCACCGTGACGCCGGACGGCATCTGCCAGACGCTCATGACTGAATCCTCGACACCGCGCCCAAGGCTTTCCGAACGCTCGATGGCGACGACCTCTGCCGGGTCTTCGTCCAGGTGAAACCGGACCGTGTCAGCGTCGTGTACGACAATGTCCGGAATGACCCCGCCACCCGCTCCGGGATTGTCGATGCGCCAGCCCTGCAGATTTGGCGGCAGATAGACAGCATGTGCAACGCGGACAGCCTGAACGGTCCCGATGCGGCCCTGGGTGATCAGTTCACGGATCTTCAGATGCGATCCGGCGTTCCGCAAGTGATGATTGGTGGCAAAAGTCACACCCTTTTCACCGGCCGCACGGACCATGGCCACAGCGTCCGCGACGTTCATTGCCAGTGGCTTTTCGCAAAGCACATGTTTGCCGGCTTCAATCGCCGCCATCGCTTGGGGGAAGTGCTTTTCGTTGGTTGTTGAGATGTAGACGGCGTCCACATCATCATTGAGCTGTTCGTTCAGGTCAGTGAAGGCCCGTGGAATTTCATGCGCATCGGCATAGGATCGGCCGCGCTCGTTGCTGCTGCTCAGCACGGATGCGATGCTGTGTCCCCGCTGCGCGCGGATTGCGCCGATCATGTGTTGTGATGCGATTGTACTCGCGCCGACCAGTGCCCACTTCACGATGATTCCCCAAATTTTGGATCGTTCCAAAACCTAATATGGATCGTTCCAAAAGGTCAACAGACTTTTTTACCGGCATTGCCTCTGTAGTTTTACCGGCATTGCCTCTGTAGGAAATCTGCTTCTGCGCATCGTCCCTCAAGCGGAAAAGGAAATGTGTATGCACCCTACGCCTTAGGCTGTGCTTAGGTTCTTGTGATCGTGACAACGCAATTTGCTCTTGAGAACAGCCCGGGAAACCCCAGATATTTCGCAAAGGTCAGGAGGATTTCGAATGCAGCGAAAACTGATTACCAGACGAACCATGATTGCGGCTGCCGGTTCAGCCATCGCAGCAGGCGGTGCCGGTCTTGCTGTTCCCGCCCGGGCCGCGGGCCTGAAGCCGACACGTTCGATGCGCGGCGGCTCAAATAACTACAGACCCGGCGCGCCCATCGTGGAACGGATCGGCAACGGAGGGTTCTGGATGACCGGCACGGTACGACGGGCCGGCGATGGCATGCCGCTGGCGGGTCAGCGTATACAGATCTGGGCGCACACAACCGAAGGTCATGAGCGGGACCCGCAGAGCCACGGGGCAACACTGACGGATGCAGAGGGCAATTTTCGTCTTGAGATGCCGCAGATCGTGCCGGCATTTGGCCAGCCGCATGGGCATCTCGCCTATGACAGTGAAGATTTTCAGACTGTTTTCCTCAGACCAGTGATGGCCAGTGCTGCGGATAAAACGCTCGAAGCCCATTTTGTTCTGGAACCGGTCTGAGAGCAGGCAGATGCGCAATCCGACCCTGCTGCGTGGGTTCACCCTTTGGGTCGGGTTCGCGGCACTTGCGCTCATTCCGGTTGGTTTTGCTGTGACAAGCCCGTTGCTGGCGTGGCGCGATCCCATCTATATCGCTGCCGGGCTTGGGGGCATTCTTGCGCTTACGCTTTTGATGTTCCAGCCGCTGCTGGTCGGGGGTGATCTTGCTTTCCTGACGGGCAGGGCCGGGCGCCTAGTTCACCGCTGGACAGGCAGCCTGGTGATTGCATCTGTGGTTCTGCATGTCGCAGGGCTTTGGATTACCAGCCCCCCGGATGTAGTCGACGCGCTGCTCTTTGCCTCGCCAACGCCGTTTTCGGTCTGGGGTGTCATCGCTATGTGGGCTCTTTTTGCCACTGGCGCGGTAGCTGCGATGCGGCGCCGGGCCGCTTTCCGACCCCATATCTGGCGTCTGTTGCACCTCTCGCTCGTGCTGGTCGTCATTGCGGGCACCGTGGCACATGCTCTGTTGATTGAGGGAACGATGGAGCCCGTTTCGCGGTTCGTTTTATGTGTTGCAGTTGTGGTGTTCGGTCTGCGTGCGTTGTACCGCTTCGGTCTGCCCGCCCTGCGCGTGCTCCTGCGCAACTGATCCCATCAGTCAGGTGGGCCAGCAGCAGGATCCTGTTGCATCAGGCGGCGACAAAATGGTCTGCGAACTTTTTGCGCAGGATGTTCTTTTGCACCTTGCCCATTGTGTTACGCGGTAATTCACTGATCAGCACCAGCTCGCGCGGGTGTTTGAAACGTGCCAGCTCCTGCGCCGCATCCATCGCGATTTTGTCCAGGTCAGGCGTTTTGCCGGGTGCCGGGACGATCAGCCCGAGCACCGTCTCGCCGAAGTCTGCATGCGGGACACCAATCACAGCGCTTTCCAGCACACCGGGTTGCGTATCGAGAACCATCTCGATTTCTTTGGGGTAAATGTTGTACCCGCCCGAGATGATCAGGTCCTTATCCCGCCCGACAATGTGCAGGTAACCGTCAGTATCGAACCGGCCAAGATCGCCTGTGATGAAAAATCCGTTCTGGCGCAGTTCTGCGGCTGTTTTTTCGGGCATCTGCCAGTATCCGCGAAAAACGTTGGGCCCCCGGACCTCGACCTGCCCGACAACATCCGGCGCAACAGGCTGACCGGTGGCAGGATCGGTCACAATGACTTCTACGCCCGGCAACGGAAAGCCGACCGTTCCCGCGCGCCGCTCGCCATCATAAGGGTTTGAGGTGTTCATATTGGTTTCTGTCATGCCGTAGCGTTCCAGAATGCGGTGCCCGGTGCGGGCCTCAAACTGCACATGCGTTTCGGCAAGCAGCGGCGCGCTGCCGGAAATAAAGAGGCGCATATGCGATGTCAGCGCGCGGGTGAAACGTTCATCTGACAAAAGACGGGTGTAGAAAGTCGGCACCCCCATCAGCGTTGTGGCCTGCGGCAGATGCGCAATGACCAGGTCCTGATCAAAACGTGGCAGAAAAATCATGGCGCCGCCGGAGGCCAGCATCACATTGGTGGCGACAAACAATCCGTGGGTATGAAAAATCGGCAAAGCGTGCAGAAGAACATCTGACGCATCAAATTCCCAGAAATCTGCGAGCATCAGCGCATTTGACAGAAGATTATCCTGGGTCAGCATGGCGCCTTTTGAGCGGCCGGTGGTGCCTGAGGTATAGAGGAAGGCAGCCAGGTCCGAACCCTGACGCGGTACCGTTTCAAACCGAGCAGGCAAGGCAGCCGCCGTGTCAGCCAGTGTCCCGCTGCCATCACCGTTCAGTGTTTCGACGCGGGCATTCACTCCAGCGCAGATTTCCCGGATGCCCCCAAGGTCAGCACCGTCACAGACGACGAGCCCGGCGCCGCTGTCTTCAATAAAGTAAGTAAGTTCTCGCGCGGTATAAGCCGTGTTCAGGGGCAGGAAGATGACACCGGCCTGCACACAGGCCGCATAAAGCGCCAGTGCCTCGGGCGATTTGCCCACTTGGGCCGCAAGACGGTCACCGGCCGACAGCCCGGCCCCGGTAATGGCATGGGCAAACTGCGCGGCCATGCCAAGAAAGCCATCGTGTGTCAGGATGGATCCATCGGGCGATATCAGAAAAGGTGTTGTCTGGCCTGCGTGTTTTCCAAACAGCGTGTCGAACAGAACATTGGTCATGATCCTGCTCCCTCCGGAAGAAGTTTGCGTCCCAGCGCCGCCAGTGACCGGATGTCCGGCGAGGCGGCGACAGTGCCTGCATTGGCATAGTTTTCGTGGTTCTGGGACACTTTTGTCAGATCGTAAAGGTAATTGACCATGGCGCCATGCGACTGGCGCATGCCTTTGTCCGATACGTCTGCCCCTGCATGCACCCGGTGGATCATCGCACCGTTGCCCAGATGGAACCGCGCAACCGGATCAAGGGGCAGCCCACGGTGGTTTTTGGCATCCATCAGGTAACAGGCGGCCAGTTGTTGCGTCCTGTCAGGATCGAGGCTTTCCGGCGGAACGCGCTGTTGATCGAGCCAAGCCGCCATCCCGGGTATCGGCGACAGCGTCACGTACTGCCGCAGGGCCGGCAGTTCCAGCGAAAGGTCCATGGCCACCTGTTTGATCAGCGAGTTGCCAAACGAAATGTTTGCAAGCCCCGCCTGACAGTTGGAGATGGAATAAAAGACGGCGGTATCTGCCTCTGCTGCCGGAATGGCCTGACGGTCTTCGCACAGGAGGTCCTGTACCGACGACGGGATACCGCGGGTCAGGGCAACTTCGACAAAGATCAGCGGCTCATCTGCCATGGCCGGATGAAAAAACGCGAAACACCGCCGGTCCGGTGGCTCCAGCCGACGTCTCAGGTCATCCCAGCTGTCAATCGCGTGCACGGCTTCATATGCGATGATCCGGTCAAGGATATGCGCGGGGCTTTCCCAGCTGATCGGGCGCAATACAAGAAAGCCGCGATTGAACCAGGAACTGAACAGGTGCTGGAAATCGTAGTCCAGTGCGGCCAGAGCCGGATCATTTTTTACCGTGGACAACAGGTCAGCCCGCATCGCGACAAGCTGCCCGGTCGCCTGGGGCACACGGTTCAGGCGCCGGATAAGTTCCTGCCGCGGGGGCTCTGCGGCCGTCGTAAAGCGCCTGTAAGTGTCTTTGTCGGGGCTGTCCTCCCAGGCGGCGAGTGCGCGGCGCACCTCACCGGGATCAAAATCCATCGCGTGCGCAAGATGATCAAAGAATGCCCTTTTGCCTGCCGGATCCATACCGGCGTAGCGGTCGAGAATGATACGGCCCAGTTGTTGTCCGGAAATCTCGCCGTCCGTCCCGACGAGCGCTGCTGCAAGGTCTTCGGTGCTGCGCGGATCGTCCGCTGCCGCTCCCGGCAGAAACCTCATCCGCCGTTCAAAGACGGTTGACAGCAGATCGGCCAGCATTGTCACCGGGACGCTCCCATCACGGTATCCGGCAGCCAGGTTGCGATGCCGGGGAACAGGCAAAGAAGAACGATCGCAATGATCATGCAGGCCACAAAGGGTAGCGACCCGCGCAGGATCGTTTTGAGCGATATATCCGGCGCGATGCCATTGATCACATAAAGGTTCAGCCCGACAGGCGGTGAAATCAGGCCTATTTCCATATTGATCGTCAGCACCACGGCAAACCAGATCGGATCGAACCCTGCTGACGTGATGATCGGCAGCAGGATCGGCGCGGCCATCAGGATCACGGCAACCGGCGGCAGGAAGAAGCCGGCGATCAGCAGGAAGACATTGACTGCGCCCATCAGAACCCAGCGGTTGACGTCCAGCGTGCCGATCCATTCAGCAATAGCCTGTGTGATGAAAAGGGACGAAAGCATGTAGCTGAAGACGCCGGCTGCCGCGATGATGAAGAGGATCATCACGCTTTCCTTTGTGCTGTCGCGCAGCACCACCCAGAGGTCTTTCGGGTTCCAGAGCCGGTAGATAACCATTGCGATCACCAGGCAGAGCAGCGCGCCGACGGCCGCCGTTTCAGACGGTGTCGCGATGCCGCCGTACATGGCGTAGAGCACCCCCACGATGATCGCAAGGAAGGGCAGGACACGTGGCAGGATTTCGAATTTCTCGCGCCAGGTGTAGCTCGTTGAGGCGAGTACCGAGGCATCCCCGGAGCGCCAGGTGGAATAGAGCGACCACGCCATGAAGAGGCCCACCAGCATCAGCCCGGGGAACACCCCGGCCAGAAACAGCCGGCCGATCGAGGTTTCGGTTGCGATCCCGTAGACAATCATAGTGACCGAAGGAGGGATCAGAATGCCAAGCGTACCGCCGGCAGCAATTGAGCCTGCGGCGACGGCATCCGGATACCCCCGTTTGCGCATTTCCGGGATGCCCATTTTGCCGATAGCGGCACATGTTGCGGGTGAGGAACCGGACATCGCCGAGAAGAGTGCACAGGCACCGAGATTTGAGATCACAAGCCCGCCGGGCACCCGGGTCAGCCAGCGCTCCAGCGCTTCATAAAGGTCCGCGCCGGCGCGCGTGGAAGCAATAGACGCCCCCATAATGATGAACATCGGGATGGACAGCAGGGCAAAGTTGTCGAGCTTGCCAAACAGGATTTCAGGCATCAGTTCCAGCGAGCGCATCCCGTCAAAGATCATCAGAAAACCGGCGGAAACGATCAGAAGGCCCAGCGCGACGGAGACGCCGGAAAAAAGGACACAAATGGTGGCGACGGCAACAATTGCGCCAAGAAGCAGCGGATCCATCAGCTGTCCTCCAGTCCGAAAGGTTTATCTATGCCAGTGATCACGGCGACCAGGTCTGCGACCAGCTGCAATAGCAAAAGCCCGAAGCCAATGGGGATCGACAGGTAAGGGATCCACAAGCGAACGCCCCAGACCGTGTCCGAGCGCCATCCGCGCTCCCAGACGAAATGCCAGTAGTCGTACCCGTAAAAGAGCATGACCCCGACGATGAGTATGGACAGCGACAGTGTGATCAGCGCCAGGACCTTTCTGGCACCGGGACGCAGCGCCAGCGGGATGAGGTCCACATTTACATGGCCCCGCAGGCGCTGAACGTAGGGCAACCCGATCAGGGTGGCCGCAACAACCAGATAGATCACGGCTTCGGTCTGCCAGACGGTTGATCCGTTCAGAACAAACCGGATGAAGATCATCTGGCAGGTTATGCCCACGGCAGCGACGATCATCGCCGCAGAACACCAGCCTGCCAGTGTCGAGATTGCCGCGACAAAGCGCAGAAAAGGGTTGTTGCCCGTATGAGCAACTCTCGCAGAGCTCTGGCCTGCCATCGCGGCCTCCTGATCAGGGGACAGTGGAAAGCGGGGCAGTTGTTTTTCTGCCCCGCTCGTCGGGTCAGTCGACAGACAGCGCCATATCGAGCAGTTCCTGCCCGCCGGGCGTTTCTTCGATGAACTTCTTATATGAAGTTTCCTGCGCCAGCGCGCGCCAGGCGTCGAATTCGTCCTGGCTCATCTGTGCAATTTCAACACCATTGTCGGCGAAAATTTTGGCCGAATTCGCGTCCTGCTTCTTGGCCTCTTCAAGGTAAAATGCTTCAGCTTTCGCCGCACCATCCATCAGCGCCTGCTGTTGTTCTGCGGACAAGCCGTCAAAGGTGGATTTGTTCATCAGCAGAGGCTGATACATGAACCAAAGGGCAAAATCGCTGGCCGGGGTATAGCAGGCGACCTGCTCATAAATCCGGTAGCTCACAAAGGACGACGACGACGTGTTCGCAGCTGTCAGAACACCGGTCTGCATCGCGTTATAAATCTCAGACGACGCCATCGACGCAATTGACGCACCTGCACCGGCCAGCATCTGTTCGAATGCCTTACCTGCCGCACGTGTTTGCTGGCCCTGCACGTCACCAGGCGCGGTGATGCATTTGTCTTTTCCTACGAAGCCACCTGCGAGGTAGCCGTGGACCAGGACCATGACATCGTCATCTGCCATGATCTCCTCGATCTGACCCATGAATTCGCTCTCGTTCAGACGGGCAGCGTGGTCGTGGTTTTTCACCAGACCGGGCATCAGCGTCAGGTTATACGCGGGTTGCTGACCACCCGCATAGCTCAGCGGAAAGACCGTCATGTCGAGCTGGCCGCGGCTGAGCGGCTTGTACTGTTCACGCGGTTTAAACAGTGATTTTGACGGAAAAATCTTGATCTCCAGATCAACATCCGCTGCGGCGACCTCGTCCGCGACGATCTGTGCAACCTGGTGGCGCACATCGGCTGTCGACCACTGATGCGACAGGCGCAGTTCGGTGGCCCCCGCTGCAACAGAAGTTGCAAGAATGGCTGCTGCAGCCCAGGTGGCGATGCTTTTCGGTTTCATTTCAGTCCTCCCTGACTTTCCCGACTCTCGGTCGGATCTGGGGGTTAAGATGCAGTACTTGTGTATCAAGTCAACATTTTTGTATACAAGAATGGGTATCTTGCGTGCATCAAGGTGCCCTGCTATTCTGAATCTATGGAACGGAAGCGGTCAGATATCATTGCAGATCAGCTCGAGGAGCTGATTTTTGCAGGCACTTTCAAAAACGGCGAACGCCTTGACGAAGTTCAGCTTTCGGAGAAATTCGGTGTCTCCAGAACACCGGTCCGCGAAGCTCTGCTGCGGCTCGCGCAGTCCGGGCTGGTAGAACACTTTCCGAGGCGGGGTGTTTTTGTCAGACAGCCGGGACCGATTGAACTCATCGAAATGTTCGAGGTCATGGCGGAGCTGGAAGCCGCGAGCGCCAGGCTGGCCGCATCGCGTATATCGGACGATGCAATCACAAGTCTCAAGGAAACCAACGCAAGGTGTCTGGCCGCGGTCGAGGCACAGGACGCGGATCTCTACTACAGAGAAAACGAAACGTTCCATGCCATTATCTACCGCGAATCCGGTAACAGTTTTCTGGAGCAGGAATGTCTGAGGCTCCAGCGACGGCTGCAGCCCTTCCGACGCACGCAGTTGCGCCTGCGCGGCCGGCTGAACCAGTCGATGAAGGAACATGAACAGATTGTCGCCGCTCTCGGGCAGGGAGACGGGGCGCGCGCGGCCGGGGTCGTGAGGGATCACGTTGCGGTTCAGGGGGAGAAGTTCCACCATCTCATGGCAAGCCTCAGGACAGATGCTGCCTGACAACCGGCTTTGTGGTGCAGGTCGCTTCTGCAGAAAATGCGGAGGATCAGCACGGGCATTCAGCCTTTTCTAATTATTATCTGTGAAAATCGGTGCTCCAGCCGCGATACGGAGACCGAAATCATGACGACCCAGAAAAAGCAGCCGCAGAAATCTGCCCGACGTTTCTGGCGTCCACCGGATTCCATTTATCTGAAATGTCTTGTTGCGCTGGCGTTATCCACTGCGCTGACCATCGGGCTTGTCACATTTAAATCCATGCAGGCCTCTGAGACGATTGCGACGGATTCGATTGCCAAGATCGGTGCGGAAGTTGTCAAACAGATCGGCGCACGCAGCGGTCCGGCGCTCAGATTCCGGAAAACAGACGATCTTGATGTCATACTGCAGTCTACGCTGGACGGATTGCAGGGCAGTGCTTCGGGCGCGATCATCCTTGATTCCGCAGGCGAAGTTGTCTCTGAGCAACTGGTGGCCGGAAGCACCTCAGCCGATCTTCAAGCAGCGGCCAGCCTCGCGCTGCAGAACAGCTCGCCGCAGACTGATCTGGAAAACCTGGTTTTTGCCGTCCCTGTCCTCTTTGGTGAAGACGCCGCAGTGATCGGTGTTATCGCGCTCGATTGGCGGACGGATGTGTTATTCGCAGCTGCACGGGAACAGAACAGGGCCTCTCTGATGCTGGCTGGTGGTGTCGGTACGCTGATGCTGATCGTGGTCGGCTTCCTGATAAAACGAACAGTGGCTCGCCCGCTTCTGGCGATCGCTGCCGCGATGAGGGAAGTTGCCGCAGGCAACTACACTATTAAAGTGCCAAAGTATCGTCGGGGCAATGAAATCGGCATTGTTGCGCGAACGCTGGAAGAATTCCGTGACCAGCTTGAAGCCTCAGAGGCGACACGCAAGGATGCGGCCATGAAAAGTGCGGCACTCGATTCCGGGTCGGCAGCGGTGATGATTACCTCAGTTGACTACGGGGTGCTATACGCCTCCCCGGCAGCAGTTGAACTGCTCGGGACACATCGCTCAGCGATGCTGAAACTGGACGCAGGCCTCGATGCCGCCGAACTCAGCGGTCAGCGTATTGACGGTCTCATGCGCAAAAGCGGTATGTCGCCGGAGGATCTTGCGGCTACCCAGGAAGGTGGTCTTTCCTCGGCCCTTGAACTTGATGAAGTCACGCTGGTGCTGACTGCGTCCCCGATCCGGGATGAAGAGGGCGCAACGATCGGTTTTGTGGTCGAATGGTCCGATGTCAGCGAGGAACGCCTGAACGCGGCAATCATGGAATCGCTCGATACAAATCAGGCGCGTGCTGAATTTGGCAGCAACGGGCAACTGCTGGATGCAAATGATGCGTTCCGGAAGCTTGCCGGCGTGGTCGGCAAGGAAAAGTCCTGCAATTTTGCTGAAACCGTTTTTGCTGACGGTCAACCGGCAGATCCGGCAGATCCGCTGTTCCGGGAATTCGCAGTGCGCGCGGAGAATGGATCTATTTCCAATATTCTCGGGGGAATTAGTCCGGTGTTCTCGGACGATGGGTCTCTTAAGCGCAGCGTTCTGATCGGGGCGGACGTGACGGAGCAGCGTGTACAGAAAAACGCGGCAGAGGCAGAGCGCAAGCGCCTCGCAGAAGAACAGAATGAAATGATCAGCGAGCTCAGCGCTGCGCTTGCGTCTCTCGCCGGAGGTGATCTGAAAACGAGGATCGACTCCGCATTTGCGGGAGCGAATGACCAGATCCGCAAGGACTTTAACACTGCAATTGATCGTCTCGAAGATGCAATCGGTTCAGTGATTTCCAGCGCAGATACCATCAGAACAGAAATCAAAGGGGTTGCGGCTGCCGCTGATGAACTGAGCAAGCGCACAGAAAGCCAGGCTGCAACGCTGGAGCAAACGGCTGCGGCGGTTTCACAGATTTCCGCATCTGTTAGCAATTCTGCCGAAGGTGCGAAAAATGCAAACTCTGTCGTAAGTGCGGCTCAGGACAACGCTCAGTCATCCGGGAAAGTAGTTCGTGACGCAGTCTCGGCCATGGGTCAGATTGCTGAGAGTTCTTCAGAGATATCTTCTATCGTAAAGGTCATCGACGACATTGCGTTCCAGACCAATCTGCTTGCACTGAATGCGGGTGTTGAGGCCGCGAGGGCCGGCGACGCAGGGAGAGGATTTGCGGTTGTCGCCTCTGAAGTACGTGCTCTTGCGCAGCGGTCCTCCGAAGCAGCAAGCGAAATCGGATCACTTATCAGTTCTTCGACGGAAAGTGTCGACCTTGGGGTTAAACTGGTTGGCGACGCCGGCGAAGCACTGGAGCGCATCATCTCTTCTATATCTGACGTGTCAGGTTACGTGGTCCAGATTGCCAACGCTTCCGGAGAACAGTCTCAGAGTATCGCGGAAATCAATTCTGCGATGAACCAGCTGGATCAGGTCACGCAGGAAAACGCCGCTATGTTTGAAGAGACGACTGCCGCAAGTCAGAATCTGTCGGTCGTTTCCGACAAATTGACCAGTGAGGTTCAGCGGTTCTCGATTAGCGACAACGTTGCTTTCGAAGAGGCAGATCACCAGTCGAAGGGGGCCGCATAGAAAAATTTTTTGTTGAGGTACTATGGAATCAGGGGGCGGCAAGCCTTGTTCCTCCGTGGGTTTGTGCCTCCGATGCCCTTCTTCAAGGTCTCACTTATTTAGGTGCAGGGCCGAAATCGCTAAGAACGACACATGGCGCAGTGGTGTGACCGAGAGAAACGAAGCTTAACTTTGTTGCGAGCTCAAACTGAGCTGCTCATTTCACGCCCGACAGGTGTGGGTGAGAAGTGACGAAGATCAGAGGCGGCAATGAACTTTGACCAATTTGAAAAACGGCTGCTGGACCGGTTAACTAACCCGATAATCGTTGGCCTTCTGTCCGAAGCGAATGAGGTCGTTGGAACCATTTACTATAACCACGCTCTCCACGACCTTTTTGGTCTGGTTAGGGGGAAGCCGATTGTCGCGAAAACCCATTGAGCGCAGACCCGGTTGGAACACTTTGGGAATTGGCTGCACCCTCGGAATGGCCGGATGGCATTTTCGATGATGAGCATACAATAAACATCTTCTGCAAAGCAGGGGATGGAAAGCCTTTTGAATGCCGGGTGAACTCAGTCTGCCTTTCTGCCGACAAGTTGGGACGAAGGCTTGTTTGCAGTATCTTTAACCCTGGTAGGAACCAACATGATCCGGACTCCGCAGAAATGGCCGGCATCACATCCCGTAACGCCAGGAAAACCAGCGGGTCACCTGAACACCAATACCAGCGGAAGAAGAACAAAGGAACCGAAGTCATCGTGCAAGGCAGCATTCCCATTTGTCTGCGCGAGCTGGATGGAAGTCACATTTTTTCCAATTGGTCCTGCCGGAAAGTCTGTCGACGAGGCAGATGCCAAATGCAAAATGCGCAGTCGGTCCCGCATGCCCCCAACCTCTGCCTTCCTGAAAAATGGGAGCCGGGATGTGAGGATGCAGACAGAACACCAGTCAGTCTCCCGACGCAGAATTCTCACTCAAAAAATTCTCCGTGCCGAAACGACAGCGCCGCTTTCGACGGTCAACGCCTGATGACATGATGTGGACCGAAAACCGCAGATCAGACCCGGAAAGGGATTCAATCCTGGAAAAGTGGCGGGACGCTGTCCGCGACAGAGAGCGACTGCTTGAAGCGCTGAATGCCTACCCGGATCCGATTGTGATTTACGACGCGGATCTTCATCTTGTGCACTGGAATGAGGGCTACGCTGCATCGGTTACTGACAACCCCGAAGATCTTGTCGCGGGAATGCACCTGCGTGATGTGTTGCTCAAAGCGGCTGCAAACGGACGGTACCCGCATGCGACGGGGCGCGAAGATGAATGGATCAGGGAAGTTGAAGCATCCGTAAGAGCGGAACAACAGTGGGAAGATGTAGAGCTTGACGGCGATGTGCATCACCGGCTTCTGCGTTCCAGATCCTCGGGCGGTGACTATGTTGTCATTCGGTTGAACTCCACTGAGTTCGTGCGCCAGAAGAGGTCTGCAGAAGCAGCGGAAGCAAGGCTGATCGCCGCATTGAACGCCTATCCGTCTCCGTTTGCCATCTATGACACGGATGACTGTCTGGTTGTGTGGAACGATGCCTACCGGGATTCTATGACAGATGATGAGGATGGTCTGCGTGTCGGAATGCATCGCACCGAGGCCGCTTGTGTTGCCATCAGAGCGGGCAAAATCGCAGAAGCAATCGGGCGGGAAGAAGAATTTATGTCTGATGCGCACCAGCAGGCTACGGTGGAAATCCCGGTTCAGGATCTGGAACTGACCGGTGATATCCATCACCGGATCCTGCGGTCGCGGGCCGAAAACGGCGATCTTGTCATTCTGCGGATTGACACAACTGAACTGGTGCGCGAACGCCGGGCTGTGGAGCAATATGCGGCGCGCCTTGAGACCGCGAACAAAGAGATCACCTACAAGGCCGAACATGATGACCTGACCGGGTTGGGAAACCGCAGGCATCTGACAGAAAGGTTCGCGGAATTCTCCGGACGGCGCAGCGCAAAGGGCGGGGAAATTGCCGCGCTTCACATAGATCTCGATCGCTTCAAGCAGATTAATGACACCATGGGTCACGCGGCGGGCGACAGGGTGCTCGTGGAAACCTCTGAGAGAATTCGCCGGCACACAACAGGTGATGACGTAATTGCGCGGATCGGTGGTGATGAATTCGTTGTACTGAAGTACCTGGATAATGACAGCAATGAACCTGAGGAACTGGCGAGGACGCTTTTGCTGGAACTGGCAAAGCCAACCCTGTTTGAAGGCCGGGAATGCCGGTTCGGCGCCTCCATTGGGCTGGCGCGCACGCCTCTGAGCGACGTTGACGCGCTTCTGATCAACTCAGACGTGGCTCTCTACAAAGCAAAGAGGCATGGTCGCGGGCAGCTGGGTATCTTTGACAGCTCAGATCTGCAGGAGCTGCACCGGAACAAGGCGCTGGCCGATGATATTCTGCGGGCAGTTGAAGGAGCTCAGTTTGTCCCGTTCTACCAGCCGCAGGTGGATGCGGTGACGGGCAGGGTGGTCGGGCTGGAAGCGCTCGCGCGATGGGACCACCCGCAAAAGGGCATACTGGCGCCTGATGCTTTCCTGTCCGTTGCGACGGATCTGAACGTAGCCGCAGACATTGACAGGATGATTTTTGAGAAGGCCATAACTGAGTGTCAGAGCCTGTTCGGCCAGATGCCCGACCCGCCGTCGCTGTCTTTCAATGTCAGCGCCAAACGGGTTCATGACGGCGATATTGGCGCAATCAGGGACCTTGTGCACACCTATTCCGGCCAGGTGGCTTTCGAGCTGCTCGAAACGATTTTCCTCGAAGAAGAAAACGACGATTTCCTCTTCCAGCTCGACTGTCTGCGGGATCTTGGTATTGCGATCGAGGTAGACGATTTTGGCAGCGGTCGTGCCTCGGTGGTCGCACTGCAGCGGATCGGGCCGGATCGTCTGAAAATTGACCGCCGGCTTGTCTCGCCGGTTACCGAAGATGGCAACGGATTGCGGCTGCTGCGTTCGATTGTGGACATTGGCCTGGCGCTGGAAATGGGCGTGACGGCAGAAGGTGTGGAGACACGGGAACAGGCTGACATTCTGGCGCAACTTGGCTGTGACCGTCTTCAGGGGTTCTTTTTTGCGCGTCCCATGCCATTTGCCGACCTGGTGGCACACCTGGGCATGGACGATGAGGACCGCAACCGCGCCTGAAGCAGGCCGTCAGCGCAGCAAAAAACCGAGAAATCGACCACCAGCGATCCGCGTCTCGGCGGCAGTATCTGACTATACCAGCGGCGTTGCCGAAACTCCGTATTCCTGTGCCATGCGGTCCAACACCTTTGAGCAATGCGCAATGTCTTTGGAGGCATTGGCCCGGATCCGGTACAGACCTGCCATCCTTCTTGGCAGCGGATACCAGCGGTCCAGATCAAGACCACAGCGGTCCAGCAGCATCAGAGGCAGGGTCTGAACCGCGATCACCTGATTGAGATATGCCTGGGCTGCCGATGCGCCGACCCACAGATTGCGGTCGATGCGGAAAAGCTGTTCGTGATCCAGCGTATAAAAGCCCCGTCCCCGCAACTGATCCCGGAACAGCAGGTGGATCAGAAAGAAACCGGAAACACTGGTCAGAAAATGGAAAGCATCCCGCGGGTTGATGCTCAGAATCGTGCCATGATCTGAAAGGCAGGGAACGCGTCGGGCTTCCAGCGCATCGCGGAAAAAGCTGCCGGTGCAGTTCACAAAGATACTGCCCGACGCGGCGCTGACAGACTGCCCTGACCTCAGGTGCAGGTCGACCCCGGACGCAGTATCCGTCACATCCTCAAGGTATCCGCTCAGTTTACATTTCAGCCCCGCTGATATCCGCGAGAGCTCATCTTCCGACTGCAGGCCGTAGAGGAAAACGCCGTTGTCGGCGTCCGGTTCTGTGGAGTACTTCTGCCGGCAATGCGAAACCACGGCATCTCCGTTTGCGCCGTCAAAAACCCGCGCCAGATCGCGGAACAGCCCGGACACCAGAATGCCGGATGTCCAGCGTTTCAGCCCTGTGGGGATGTATTTTGTGCGGTTCAGAAAGCTCGTGCCGCGTCCGTTGATCAGGCTGACAGGGCGTTTCGGGTCCAGCTCAAGCGCCGCCAGAACCGTGTCCATGCCGGTTTTGCCACGACCGGCCACAAAGACTTCTGCGTCCGGGTGGTTTTCGAGCGTTTTGCGCAGGTCCTGCGGTACAATCGAGAGGACCCTGTCGCTGGAGAATTCGAGTGGTTGCGCGACGCGGTAATTCAGCCCCGGCGCATGGATGACGCGCTTTGCCAGCAGGTGTCTCAATGCCCCGGGGTCACCGGTCGGGTGACAGGTCACTTCGGCATAGGCACCGTCCGGGCCCATCCTCTCATGGCATGCGGTGACATGCTGTCCGAACGCAGTTTCCAGCCGGACAGCTTTCGATACCGGTTCCAGTGCTGACGCCAGATGGTTGCGCACCTCGTCCCGCCGGGCGAGATAGTCGCGGGGTTTGTTCCAGCCCCACTTAAGATTGCCGACCGTGAACATCGGGTGGGGCTGATGCAGCCGGACATAGTCGTACGCAGTGTTCCACATGCCGCCCGCGGTGTCTTTTTCATCCATCAGCAGGACCCGGGCGTCCGAGGCCAGATAACCGGTCGCGGCGAACAGCGCGTTCAGGCCGGCAACGCCTGCGCCGATGACAACGAGATCATAGGTTGTCTGATGTGACTGCGTGCTGTCCCTTCGGTCAGGTTTTTCGTCGAACATGGGTCCCCCTCCATCCTCCGAAAAACATTAACACGGATTTGGAGCGGTGTCCCCGGCGGGAGATGTCCGCAGCTCGGGCACCGGCGCGTAAAAGCTGATCTCAGGGCTCGTCAGGCACAGGTTTTGGCGGACCGGATGGCCCCTGGGCAGCCTCCTGCGCGGCGCCTGCAACGGCACTGCGCTGCTCCGGGGTCAGCGCCTCACCACCCTCGATCTCTACTTTGACGTTCCGCTCGGCCATTCGGATGCCATTGGCTTCAAAGATATCACGTACCTTCTGGTAGGCGTCCCGGCGCACCAGCCACTGCTCGCCGGGTTTGGTCATGAACTTGACCCCCACAACCATATTGAATTCTTCCATGCGCCGCACGCCCTGGGATTTCAGCGTGCTGAGAATGGATGGCCCATAGTGCTCATTGGCGGCCAGGTCAGCGCCGACCTTCTTGACCAGTTTCTTCACGAGCTGCAGATCGGTATCGAACGGCACCCGGAACTCAAGCTTCATAATGACCCAGTCACGGCTGTGGTTCGTGAGGCTTTTCAGCTCGCCATAGGGTACGGTGTGCACCTTGCCACGGTGATGCCGGATGCGCATGGACCGCACCGAGATGCTTTCAACTGTGCCCATCAGGTCGCCCACTTCGATGTATTCACCAAGGCGGAAAGCGTCATCAATAAGAAAGAAAATACCCGCCACAATGTCGCGTACCAGCGATTGTGTACCAAAGCCGATGGCGATCCCCACGATGCCCGCACCGGCGAGAATTGGCGCGATGTTCACGCCTGCTGCGCTCAGAACACTCAACGACACCATGATCAGCAGAGCAACCATCAGAATGGTGCGCAAAAGCGGCAACAGGGTAATCATGCGTGCCTCAGGACCGGGCGCCTGACCATCGACAGGCGGCTCATAATCGGCAACGCGTTTGTCGATGACGGTCTTTGCCCAGGTCCAGATCAGATCAGCGAGCAGTAGCGCCACGATGCTGTCGATGAGCACTTCCAGAATGCGGCCCAGCACACTACGGTCGGCGGAAAGATCAAAGATGTCTACACCCCAGGCGGTCGACAGCAGAAGCACAGCTGCCATCAGGAACACAAAACGCGCGCCCCGCTGCACGATCGGGCGTGTGGCGGCGTAAGGATCCGCAAATTCCGGAAGCTCCGGTTCGTCGTCGGTTTCCGCGTCCGGGTCCTCTTCAGTGGTCTGCGCCTCGCGGGCCTGAAGGGCACGCGCCATCTGCTGTTCGTGCAGAGCGGAGGTTGACTGATCGAAAAAGTGGTTGATCCACTCACACATCAGTTTCAGGCCGGGCACGACCATGCCAAGGACTGTGACCGCCCACATCAGGCCGAAAAGGCCGACCAGCCACAGGGCAAACACAAGCCCGGTCAGGACGATGAGGTAGTTGCGCCAGAAGGTCAGCCGTCGCGGATCGGCCGGCACGTCGCAAAGCGCCGGGACGCGGCGGAAAGCGGCCCAGACAGAGGCCCACGTGACCAGCAGCACCAGAAACGCAAGAAAAACGGTCTGCGCCAGAGCGACCGCCGTCAGGCTGCCATCAAGGTCTGCCTCGCGCATCTCTGCAACCCGGTTCAGCATGTAAGAGAGCGCCAGCGCCAGCACCACAGCAAGGGTCAGCAAGCGGACAATGTTGTGCAGGTAGCGCGCCACCGGCGTGCTGTAGGGGACTAGTCTCAGTTCGGGCGCATAGGGCGCCTGAAAGAACAGGGATATGGTTGTCACCACGCGGAACAACAGCACCATCACCAGAAAATCCAGCACCAGAGCTTCGACAAGCGGGTGCCAGTCAAAGGCATCGAATGCGCCGATGCTGCCGATAGCGAACACGGCCAGACCGGCGAAAATGATCGCGGCGCGCACGGCGGCACCGGTCAGTTTTTCGAGCGGCGCGTCCTTGGGGGCCTGCTCCATCCGCAGAAGCGGATAGCGCATGAACTGCCGGTACAGCCATTCCAGGCCAAGACCGATCAGCAGAAACGTCAGAATGTAGGTGAGCGACCGGACTTTCTGGGCATGCGACAGTTCGCTTACCCAGACATCCGTCAGCAGTGCGGGCATCTGGGGCACGATGTTCCACGCCAGCGCCAGCGACTGCGCCCGTTCTGTGATCCGCGCCAGCTGCACTTCGAGCTGTTCGCGCAGGCTCAGAACCTCGCCGTCAGCAGGCAGGCCTGCATCATCAATGCTGGTCCGCAGCCAGTCCTGGATACCCGGATCGCCCAGCAGCCGGAGAAATTCCCGCACGTCATTGGGCGAGGGGTCCGGAATGACCACCTCTTCCGGGGCGGAGGCACCGGGCACAAACTGGGCAGCTGCCGGGCCGGGCAACCACATCCAGGTCAGAACCGCCAGGAAAAACGCCGCCAGAAATCTCACGTTGCACCCGCTGGAATATCGCTGTCCTTCAGGGCGCGCGCATCCTCCAGGTTGGAATAATCTGCCTCGATGACCCTTTCGACCACCAGTTCTCCGGCTTCCGGTTTCAGCTGGCAGGCCAGTCTTTCCTCCGGCGTGGCCTGCCAGCGGGCCAGTACCTTTGCCTCTGCATCTGACGGCGGCGGCAGGGTCTCGCTGCCGGACAGGACCCGCACCCGGCAGGTGCCGCACCGGCCACGGCCTCGGCAGATGTTGGCATGTGGCAGATTATTGGCGCGCGCCATCTCCAGCAGCGTCAGACCGGTCTCCGCCTGAAAGGTCGCACTTCTCCGGCCCGCGTAGGTGACCGTCAGCGGGTTGCGCACAGATCTCTGCAGTCTGATCCACCGCGCCAGCAGAACAAGTGCCACGAGGCCGAGCGAAATGCGTGTGGCCATTTCGGGCCGTTCCTTGGCCTGCGCGATGATCGCGGGGATCCTGTCAGGATCAACGGTGGGGCCATTGGCGTTCGGGTCGTTCTCCAGCACGAACCCCGCGCCGCCTTCCTCAACAGGAATGATCTGGCGACCTGCCTCGACATACCCAAGCATTGCGAGGATCGGCAGAGCGACAACAAAAGGGTAAAAGAATTTGCGCGCCCGCACCGCATCATCGCGGGACTGCAGCCAGGTGAAAACACCGATGGCCCCGTGAATCCAGGCGACCACGAGCATGATGACCTGCTGCAGACCATCCAGCGGCGACACGACCCAGAACTGGCCCAGAACGATGGCATATGTCGGCTCAAGGCCGAGATCCTTGATGGCCATAACACCGAAAACATGCATCCCCAGCAAGGGGATGATCAGAACCCCCGCGACCAGCTGGAGCATGTCATAGGCCGGCAACCGCAGTGTATTGCGCCAGTAGAGCGAGGCGAGTGCTACCAGAAAATGCAGGACCAGAGATACCTGCAGCAGCACTTTGAGCGGGACAAAGGAGGACCAGACGCCGCTGAGTATCCCGCGCCAGTCTTCCATCATCTGAACAGAATGCAGCCCAAGGGCCAGATTTGTCAGGTGCATGGTGATAAAGACGAACATGACCATGCCCGTCCCGATCATTATTCTGAGCCGCAGTTTTGCCCCCCGGGCGCCGGCGGTGGCGGTCGTGGCCATCCTGGCATTCCTTTTTGCGCTTTGGCCGCCTCGGATACGGCTCGGTGCGCCTGACCCTGTGACAGAAAAGGGTGTCAGGTCAAGCCGGTAGCCACCCGTCGGGTGCGCGGGGGCCGGCCACCCGGCGCCGGAACGGGCCGCGGATGATGCCTGAAACGAAGGCTTTCCGGGGCAGCGGGCCGGTGTTTCCTGAAAGGCGAAAGATACGCCCCGGGTCAGTGCGCCGGCGCATGGGACCAGAATTAAGCAGACAGTAAGGCGGGGCTGCTACGCCTGTCCCGGGGAAATGAGTTCGGGGATCACAGGTCGTGATTGGGTTCAGGTCAAAAAAATCCGGTGTGCCGGTGTATATTTTTGCCAGCATGGTTGTGGCTGGCGTGGCCGCAATTGGATTTGTGCTGCTTCTGTCCATGTGGATGGCCCGCGAGGCAAACCACCAGGCGGCGGATCACATGCGGCGCCTTGTAGACAGTGCAGTTGCTGGGTTTACCGGCCGTGTCGAACTGACGAACGTGGACTTCGCCTATTGGGAAGAGGCTTACTACGCGGTCGTTTACAGGGACAAACCGTGGATTGAATCAAACATAGCAGAGAGTGTTTCGCAAACAGGCGTGATGCAGATTGCGCAGATCACCGACGGTTCAGGTGTACCGCTTTACGGCTACTCACCGGCAGATGATGCTGACCAGGCAGCTGTTTTGCCCCAGCCGGTCATTGACAGTCTGGTCAACAGACTTCGTACAGGGCCGACGGAGCCTGAAAGAACGGTCGTCGGCGTCGCGGAAACAGATGGCGTGTCCTATCTTCTCGCTGCGAGCTACGTTTTTGCTTACGACCCGGCCGAAATGAAGCCGGGCGTCCCGCCGGTTTTGATTTCCGGGGTTGATCTCTCACCGGAACGGCTGCGGGAAAAGTCACAGGAATACCTTGTTGACGATCTCCGTCTGCAGCCGCTGACCGCGCCGTTGCCGGACGCCTATGGTGCCCGACCGCTCCTTGGTCCGGATGGGACGCCGGTGGCAAACCTGATCTGGCAGATGCCGCGGCCTGGTGATGCGTTGCTGGCAACCGCATTGCCCGCAGTTGGCGGTATGTCTGCCATCCTTCTGGTGGTCGTGCTGATCGTCGCGCGCCGGTCCTCAGGCCTGGCCTCAGAAATTGTCAGCCAGCGTGAAGACGCAAGGTCGACCGCGCGCACAGACGCGCTGACCGGGCTGCTCAACCGCATCGGCTTTGAAGAAGTCACTGCACGCAGGGAAACCGCTGACTGGATCCGGCGCGGCAGCGTCGCGCTTCTCTACCTGGATCTGAATGAATTCAAGGCGATCAATGACCAGCTGGGACATGATGCCGGTGACAGGGCGCTGATTGAGACAGCAAAACGTCTCAGGGCCGCCGCCCGTTCCCAGGATGTTGTTGCCCGGCTTGGCGGGGACGAATTCGTCTGCCTGCTGGTTGGCGCAGACCCCGAAGGTCTGGCACGGGACTTCTGTGTCCGGCTGACGGAGAAGACGGCCGTGCCGGTGGATCTGGATGGCCAGATGCGTGTTGTGCGCAGCTCAATCGGCGTCACTGTCGGCCGCAGGGGAGACAGCCTTGAGGAACAGATGGTGCGGGCGGATGTCGCCATGTATCATGCCAAGCGCTCCGGAACGTTGGAGCCTGTTTTTTATTCCGAAGATCTGCGCGATGCGCACAGCTGGCAGAAATCGGTCGAGGAACGCCTCAGGCTGGGTCTAACAGATGCCGCGAGCGGGCGTTCGCCGTTCCGGATGGTTTTTCAGCCAGTGGTGAACGGCGCGGATGGTCACTTTCTGTATGCCGAAGCTCTGCTGCGGTGGCGTGATCCGTCGCTGGGCCAGGTTGGCCCCGATGCCTTTATCCCGATTGCGGAGGCGCGTGGCCTTTTGCCTGAAATCGGCACCCACGTGCTGGCCGAATGCTGCGACGTTCTGGCCAGCCGGCCTGATCTGACACTCAGCGTGAACATATCGCCGCTGCAGCTGATCGACCAGCAGTTTGCCGACCGTGTGCTTGATATCACCCAGGCCGCCGGGGTCGCTCCGGAGCGGCTCATTCTTGAACTGACCGAGAACGCGCTGATTGATGTTCCGGAAACAGCCCGCGCGCGCATCGACACGCTGCGGTCGCATGGGTTCCGTTTTGCGCTCGACGATTTCGGCACCGGATATGCGTCGGTCAGTTACCTTAAACATTTCCCGATTGAGATCCTGAAAATCGACCGCAGTTATCTGGCACAGATCGGTACGTCCGCACGCGCCAGAGCGCTCTTTGAAACCTTTGTAAATCTTGGCCAGACGCTGGGCATGGATACGGTTGCCGAAGGCATTGAAACCGCCGAACAGGCAGAAACTGCCTGCCAGGCGGGCTGCACGATGCACCAGGGATTTTACCATTCCTATCCGTTGTCTCTGAAGGACCTCGACAGTTTCATCGCCCGACCGGGCACAACCGGTTCGGACGCCAGACAGCCCCGCGCAGGCTGAAACTGACAGGCCGGCGTCATATGAGCCGGGACATCAGGCAGAAACTCCGTGTCCGGCCGGACACCTCGGGGGCGCACACACCCTACCTCAGAAACATACGCATCCGTCTGGAATCTTGCGCGGGGAACAGCCGCCGTTCTGCCCGCCGGACGGCCTCGCTTGCCAGATCGCAGACTTACCGCTTAGGTTGATCGGGCGACAAAATTTTCAACAATCACTTTCATATCCGTCGCCTGCAGGGGGGAAATATGCTCGACCAGACACCAAACGCCGAAGTGGAAAAAGTGCTGGGTGCACTCGACAGTGCGCTGACATCACAGGACGCGGCCGCTGCCGCAGCGCTCTTTACTGAAGACAGTTACTGGCGCGATCTCGTATCATTCACCTGGAACATCAGAACGATGGAGGGCCGCGAAGCAATAGCAGACATGGTGGCTTCGCAGGTCGCATCCGTCGAACCATCAGGCTGGCGCATTGCGGACGGCGAAGTGGCCGCTGAGGATGGCGGGATCACCACGGCCTGGATCAGTTTTGAAACCGGCGTTTCACGCGGATACGGCCTTATCCGTCTCAGGGATGGCCTGATCTGGACCCTGCTGACCTCGATGGTTGAACTGAAGGGACACGAGGAGCCCATGGGTATGGAGCGCCCGCTTGGCGCAAAACATGGCGCAGGCAAACACCGCCCGACCTGGAAAGAAGAACGTGAAAAGGAGGCCGCGGAACTCGGCTACACCACTCAACCCTACACCGTGATTATCGGTGGCGGGCAGGGGGGTATCGCGCTGGGCGCGCGGCTCCGGCAGCTGGGTGTCCCGACCATTATCGTCGAAAAGAACGACCGCCCCGGCGACAGCTGGCGGAATCGATACAAATCGCTCTGCCTGCATGACCCCGTCTGGTACGACCATCTGCCCTATCTGCCGTTTCCGCCGAACTGGCCGGTTTTCGCACCCAAGGACAAGATCGGCGACTGGCTCGAGATGTATACCCGCATCATGGAACTGAACTACTGGACCCGCACCACCTGCAAAAGCGCGCAGTTCGATGAACAAAGCAAAGAGTGGACGGTGACGGTCGACCGCGATGGCGAAGAGGTTGTGCTGAAACCCAAACAGCTCATTTTCGCCACGGGTATGTCGGCCAAGGCGAATGTGCCTGACCTGCCGGGGATGGACAGTTTCCGCGGGGACCAGCACCACAGTTCGCAGCATCCCGGGCCGGATGCCTACAAGGGCAAAAAGGCCGTTGTGATCGGCTCCAACAATTCCTCGCACGATATCTGCGCAGCGCTCTGGGAGAACGACGTTGATGTGACGATGGTGCAGCGGTCCACCACGCATATTGTGCGCTCTGAACCGCTGATGGAGATCGGCCTCGGCGATCTGTATTCAGAGCGCGCGGTGGCGGCGGGGATGACCACCAACAAGGCGGACATGATCTTTGCCTCGCTGCCTTATGCGATCCTGCACGAATTCCAGATACCGGTGTATGAGAAGATCAAAGAGGTGGATGCTGACTTCTATGCCGGGCTTGAAAAGGCCGGGTTCCGGCTGGACTGGGGGGCGGACGGCTCCGGGCTTTTCATGAAATACCTGCGCCGCGGTTCGGGGTACTACATTGATGTCGGTGCCAGCCAGCTGATCATCGATGGAGAGATCAAACTGGCGCATGGTCAGGTCACAGAGGTCGTTGAGGATGGCGTTTTGCTCGATGACGGCACGCGGCTCGAGGCGGATGTGATCGTCTATGCAACCGGCTACGGTTCCATGAATGGCTGGGTGGCGGACCTTGTGGACCAGGAGACTGCGGACAAGGTGGGCAAAGTCTGGGGTCTGGGGTCTGATACGCCCAAAGACCCGGGCCCGTGGGAAGGCGAACAGCGCAATATGTGGAAGCCGACCCAGCAGGAAGCGCTCTGGTTTCATGGCGGCAACCTGCACCAGTCGCGCCATTACTCGCAGTTCCTGTCGCTGCAGATCAAGGCGCGGATGGAAGGCATTCCAACACCCGTATATGGCCTGCAGGAAAGCCATCACAAGTCCTGATGCCAGAACTCACTGGCCGCCCGTTTATCTGTGACGGGCGACCAGAGCTTCGACCTCCGCGCGGTCCGGCATCGACGGTGCCGTGCCGGGCCGGGTCACCGAAATACCGGCAGTGGCACATCCATAGAGCGTGGCCTCTGCCGGCGTTTTCCCGTCTGCAAGGGCTGCCGCAAACCCGCCGTTGAAAGCGTCGCCCGCACCGGTGGTTTCGACAACCGGGCCGGCCGTGATCGCCGGCACCAGACCGTGCCCCCACAGATAAGCGCCCTGTTCGCCCATGGTGATAATCGGCGTGTCCACGCCTTTGTCGTGCAGGACCCGGCAGGCCGTTTCTGCGTCATCGGCTGTTGACACGGTCACGCCGGTCAGCGCTTCGCACTCCGTCTCGTTAGGTGTCACAAAATCGCAAAGCTCCAGCATGCCGTCGGGCAGCGGTGCCGCCGGTGCCGGGTTGAGCACCGTGCGCACACCGGCGTCGCGGGCAATCTGCAGCCCACGCATCGCAGCGTCCATCGGCTGTTCCAGCTGGGTAACAAACACATCTGCCTGCCCGATCAGTGCGGCCTGCGCATCAAGGTCTTCGGGCCCGATCAGGGCACCTGCGCCAGGGGCGATAATGATCGCATTGTCCCCGCTGGCGTTCTCAACAAAAATATGAGCGGCACCTGTATAGCTGTCGGGCACCTCTGTGATGTGCGGATGCACGCCAGCCGCGGCCCATGTGTCCATGGCCAGTTTGCCGAAATCATCCCGCCCCAGGCGCGAGATAAAATACGTCGCCGCACCTGCCCGCGCCGCTGCTACGGCCTGGTTTGACCCTTTACCGCCGGGTCCCAGCGCAAAGGCAGTGCCCATGATCGTCTCGCCCATACGCGGCATCCGGTCCGCGCGATAGGCTGTGTCGGCCACAAAGACCCCGAGAATGACAACCCTGCCCATGATCAGCCCGCATCCGGCGGGATCACGCCTTTGCGCAGGGCAAAGCATCCATAAAACCGCCGTTCCCCGGTCTGGATCACCGCATAGGCCTGTTTCGCCCGGTCGTAGAAATCAAACCGCTCGACACCGATCATGGTCGGCCCGCCCGCTGCGGTCACCTCTGCCTGAACCTCTTCCATAACCGGCAGAATAGTGTCGGGCTCACCGACCACTTCCATCCTTGCGGCGGCGTCGTCCACGAATGTGTCGATGGGGTATAGCGACAGTACCGCCTGAACGACCTCCGCGGCCGGGCGGTCAATCCGCAGGACATGCCCCAGAACGGTTTCCTGCGCGACACTGTTGGAGGGAAAATTGGTGTCCGCGATGATCAGATCATCCCCATGGCCCATCGCCCGGAGCGCATAAAGCACATCCGCGTTCAGAATAGGGTTTACGCCTTTGAGCATGTTTTATTCCTCCTGAGTGTTCAGCTGTTTGCGGACCGTATCCGCCATCGCCCGCCCGATTGCCTCATGGGCCTGCGCACTGAGGTGAATGCCGTCGACCGGATCCACTTCGGCAACAGAACCGGCATTGAAAAACCCCACACCGTGGCGCGTTGCCATCTGTTCCAGAATTGCGGGTAACGCTCTCGATTTCGCAGCAGCACCGGCAAAAACCTCTTCGAAAATGCCGGTCTCTCCGGCGCCCGCCGGGGCCGCGACGATCACCGCCGGGGCATTGCCATCGGGTCCGGCATCAGAACGGCCGATGTCCTGAATAAGACGTTCAATGCCAAGGGCAATATCAGTGGCCGATACGCCGAAACGGGCTTTCAGATCATTGGTACCCAGCATCACAATAACCAGATCAAGGGGGCGGTGGCTTTCCAGCAGCACCGGCAGCGCCCGCTGCCCGTTTTTGTGCGACCCCTCGATGGGGTCGTCAAAAACCGCCGTTCTGCCCGGATGCCCTTCTGCGATGACGTCCCAGCCCGCACCCAGCTCCCGCGCCATCACGTCGGGCCAGCGCGCCTCGCGTGGAAATCTGCGCCGGTCGCCCCAGAACTGCATGGCCCGCGTCCCATGCGTATTGCTGTCACCAAAACACAGAACAACGGGCATGCTGTCTATCCGATCCGGCTGCCGTCGGTGGCATCAAACAGATGCAGATGTTCGGGATCCGGCTTCAGACGGATCTGCTGGCCTGCCTCAAAGGCATGCCGCTCCCGGAAAACCGCTGTCACATCCTGGCCGTTAAAATTCAGGAAAACCATGGTCTCGGATCCGGTGGGCTCAACCACTTTCACTTCCATCGGCAATCCATCGTCCGACAGGATCAGATGCTCCGGCCGGACACCCAGCTGCGCAGGACCATCGCCGCCAGGTCCCGGGAAAAGCTGCCCGGCGACCATCACGCCACCCTCTGTCAGTTCGCCCTGCAGCAGGTTCATCGACGGTGCCCCGATAAAGGTCGCCACAAATTCATTCGCCGGGTTGTCATATAATTCAAGCGGCGAACCGATCTGCTCAATCCGGCCTGCCTGCATCACGACAATACGGTCCGCCAGCGTCATCGCCTCAATCTGGTCATGCGTCACAAAAACGGTGGTGGTCTTCAGCCGCTGATGCAGCTCCTTGATCTCCGTCCGCATCTGAATGCGCAGCTTTGCGTCGAGGTTCGACAGCGGTTCATCAAACAGAAAAACCTGCGGGTCCCGCACGATGGCGCGCCCCATGGCGACACGCTGGCGCTGCCCCCCGGACAGATGCCGGGGCTTGCGGTCCAGGTATTCCGTGAGGCTCAGGATCTCAGCGGCCTCGCGCACACGCCGGTCAATCTCGGCGCGGTCAACTTTTGCGACCTTAAGGGCAAAGCCCATATTCTCGGCCACCGATTTGTGCGGATAGAGCGCGTAGGTCTGAAACACCATCGCAATGTCCCGGTCCGACGGGGGCAGATTGTTCACCACACGATCCCCGATGGCGATAGTGCCGCTGTTGATCGGCTCAAGACCGGCTATCATGCGCAGCAGTGTTGACTTGCCGCATCCCGAGGGGCCCACAAGGGCGACAAACTCACCGTCCTGAATATCGACGTCGAGCCCGTGAATGACCTCGACCGCACCATAGGATTTGCGGATATCCTGGATTTTAACGTCAGCCATTCAGCATTGTCCCCCCACCTTCGGGATGATGCTAGCCAAAGGTCTCTGAGCTGTCCACGCCCCCCGGACAGCTTTTGTTGACTCGTCGTCAATATGGCTCATACTGATTTTTCAGTGGGGGATGTCAGAACACAGCTTGCATAATTTTCAAACAATATCCTTAGCTTGTCCTTTTCTCACAGTGAAACCAACACCTGTTGTCTTGGGAGGAAACACGTGAAAGTCGAACTCTATAACTATATTAAAGCGGCGCAGAAAATGAACCGCCGGCAGATGCTCAAGGGCACTGCAGCGGTGGGTGCCGCGGCCATGATGCCGAAATCCGCCTTTGCGGACGGGCACGGAAACGTCCGTGCCGAGATCCTCAAAATTCCGGGCGTCGGCGCTGGCTCGCCTACCGACAGCGACTGGCAGAAGGTCGGCGAAATGTGCCTTGGCGCAACAAAGGAAAATGTCGCCGAAGGAGAGTTCGCAGGTGTTGAACTGACGTTCATGGGCCTGAACAACCAGAACCTGCACAACTTCCTGTTCCGCGGTTTCCTGAAGCCCTGGGAAGCCTACACAGGCGCCAAGATCAACTGGATCGATCTGGCCCAGGCCGATTACAACGCGCGCCTGCAGCAGTCGATTGCGACCGGCACCGTGGACTTTGACATCGTCGAGATGGGCGCACCCTTTGAGGGTGACGTGCTGGGCAAGGGCCTCGCGTCCGAGATGCCCGACTGGGTCAAAGAACAGATCGACATGGATGACTATGTGGACTACCTCAAGGCCCCTGTCGGCACCTGGAATGGCAAGACCTACCGTGTGTCCATTGATGGTGACTGCCATACGTTTGCGTATCGTAAAGACTATTTCGGGGCGGACGGTATCGGCGGTGCCGAAGTGCCGACTACATGGCAGCAGATCAACCAGGTCACCAAGGATCTGGTCGGCAAAGAGGACCCGCTTACGGGCCTGCCCGCGCATGGCTATCTTGATCCGCTCAAAGGCTGGGGCGGTTTCGGGTTCTATTTCCTCGAAAACCGGGCGTCGGCCTATGCTAAGCACCCCAACAGCCCGGCATGGCTCTTTGAGCCGGACACCATGAAGCCCATGGTCAACAATCCGGCCTGGGTGCAGGCGATTCAGGACGTGATGGATCTTATCGAGGCCGGTGCCTATCCGGCGGACCAGATCAACGCTGACCCCGGCACAACCGCGTTCCAGCAGTTCCTCGCAGGCACCGGTTCCATGCTGATGTGGTGGGGCGATGTGGGCTCATCCGCGCGCACCTCGGATACCTCTGTTGTGGGCGATGTGGTCGGCTTCGGGATCAACCCGGCGTCCGAGCGCGTCTACAACGCCCAGGCCGGTGCCTGGGAAGACACCATGAACGAAGCACCCAACATGGCCTACATCGGCTGGGGCGTTTACGTGATGGCCACTGTTGAAGGTGACGAGAAGAAGAAAAAAGCGGCCTGGTCCGCAGCGGCGCATCTGGGCGGCAAGGATCTGTCGCTCTGGGCGTCGGCTTATCCGTCGGGCTTCCAGCCTTACCGGAATTCTCACTTCCAGTTCGAGGAATGGGAAGAGGCAGGCTACGACCGCGCCTATATCGAGGATTACCTCGGTTCCAACGCGGACAGCTACAACCACCCCAACGCTGCGATTGAGCCCCGTATCCCCGGTATCTTCCAGTATTACTCGGTGGCAGAGGACGAGCTGGCCAAGGGCTATGCCGGTCAGTACGGCTCTGCTCAGGAAACGGCAGATGCGATTGCCGCGGCCTGGGAGAAAATCACCGATCAGATCGGGCGTGACAGCCAGATCGCTGTCTACAAGGCCTCTCTGGGTCTCTGACGACAGGTGTTCAGTTGAAAGAGGGCGCGGCCATCCGGTCGCGCCCTTGTCTTTTCTGTGACCCCGTCAGGCCGCAGCCGTCGCCTCGATCTCGAACAACAGACCCGGAATGGCGAGCCGCGAAACGCCGAGCAGGGTCATCGGCGGGGTGTTCCCGGTGGGTCCGAAACGCATGCCCAGAATGTCAAAGTTCTTCAGCGCTTCATCCACATCCGTGGCATAGACGCCAAGCCGGATCACATCGCCCAGTCCCATGCCCGCCTGGCTCAACACAGCTTCGAGGTTATCGAGTGCGAGGCCAATCTGGCCGCGCATATCGCCGGGATGCATCGGGTTGCCTTCGCCGTCGACGCCGGTCTGGCCTGCAACAATCAGCTGCCGGGCAGGGGCTTCGATGATCTCGGCCTGATTGTATCCAAAACGAAGGGACCAGTCCCAGGGGTTCACTGCAGTGCGTTTCATGATCAGAATCTCCTTGATGGGGTGTCTGAGACCTGCCTAAAGTGAAAAGGTGCCAAAATTTGTCACCAAATAGTGCCAGGACGGAAACATGAATATCCGCCTCCGTCATGATGCCATCGTGCGCAGCCTGCGCCGCAGTGGCACCTCAACCGTCGACGCCCTGGCGCAGGAGGTTGGTGCGTCGCGCCGCACAGTGCTGCGAGATATCAGCGATCTGCGCGATCAGGGCTTTGTCATTCACTCTGAACCCGGGCGGGGCGGGGGCCTGCAGCTCGATCCGCAGTCTGTACAGACCACGGCGCGCCTGTCTGTGGCAGAGGTCTTCGCACTGCTGCTCAGCGTGGCCGCGATGCGGGCAGCGCGCAGCCTGCCCTTTGGCGATCTGGCAGATGCGGGGCTGGCGCGTATTGAAAAGGCCCTGCCGTCCGACAAAATCCGCGATTTGCGCCGGCTGCTGGACTGCCTGCATGTGGGCCAGCTCTCCCCGCACCAGGATCTGTCAGACATGGGCACGATGGACTCGGCGCTGTTGCCCGCTTTTGAAACGGCTTTTCTGGAACGCCGCTGCCTGCGGTTCCGCTACCGCGATGCGCGGGGGCGCGTCACGGCGCGTGAGGTCGAACCTCAGGCGATGCTGATCCTGCCCCCACTGTGGTATCTGGTGGCCTGGGACCCTGCGCGTGATGACTTCCGGCACTTCCGCATGGACCGGATCAGCGCGCCGGAAACGCTTGCCGACACGCTGTTCCGCCGCCGGCATGTGCCGTTCGAAGACGATGTCTGTCCCTACAGCGATCTGCCGCAATAAGGCGGCCCGCCGTCAGGGCCAGTTTCTGATATCCGGCTGGGTCAGATGGCCTGCCGGTACGAACCCCATGACTGCACCGTAAAACCCCAGTTCCTGTTCGAGCGACGAAATAATGTTGGGCCGCATCCGGAACCCGTGGCTCTCGCCCTCAAAGAACGTCGATGACACCGGCAACCCGGCCTTGAGCAGCGCATCAATCATGACCTGCGCCTGATCGGGCGGCACAACGGGATCTTCCAGGCCCTGGAAGATGATCATCGGACAGCCGATGTCGCCGACATGAAAGAGCGGCGAACGGGCCTTGAACACCCGGTTGGCGGCAGGCCACGGCCCGACCAGCAGTTCGGCATAATGCGCCTCCAGCTTGTCGGTGTCCGTCGCAATCATCTCCAGGTTCGAGATGCCGTAATAGCTCGCCGCAGCACTCAGCAGGTCGGTAAAGGTCGCCAGTGCCAGCGTTGTATACCCGCCCGAACTGCCGCCCCGGCTGGCGATGCGGTACCGGTCGACACGGTCCGCGGAAATCAGGTGCTGTGCCACAGCCACGCAGTCTTCGGTGTCCACAACGCCCCAGTTGCCGTACATCCGCTGGCGGTACGCCCGCCCGAACCCTGTGCTGCCGCGATAGTTCACATCTGCCACTGCGAAGCCGCGCGAAGTGAAATACTGGATCTGCAGGCTCAGCGCGCTGCCCGCAGCAGCGGTCGGCCCCCCGTGAATAAAGATGATCAGGGGCGGCCGCTCTGTGGGGCTGGCATGAAAATCAGGGTTTGACGGCGGGTAGAAGAACGCATGCGTTTCTTCAGTTCCATCCACGCCCGTGGCGGCGGTGATCGCTTCCGGTGCCGAGATCACGGCCCTGACGTCATCGGACAGGGGGGCACCGGCGGCGCGGATTTCCCGGGGCTCCATGGTGTCCAGATCCAGCCGAACCAGCACCGACAGCGCATCGGGCCGACCGCCGACAAAAGCGGCAAAACCATTGCTGATCTGCAGATGGGAAATTTCCGTCCAGGGCAGATCAATGTCCTGCAGCGCGCCGGTGTCGCAATCCACCAATGCCAGACGGCTCCGCCCCCCGGCACTGTAGCTCAGCAGCATCTGCGTGTCGGAGATGAACCCATAGCCCGAGGTGCCCAGCCGCCACAGCGGTTTTGCGCATTCCCCGGCAATCCGCGTGACCGTTTCAATGCGCCCCTCGCGATACCGGCAGATGTTCCAGTATCGCGTGCCGTCCACCTCCACCCGGTCCGAGGCAAAATAAAGCGTGCCATCCGGTGACCATTTCGGATCGAGGATGGATTCCGAAGAGGTGCGCAGCGCGTCCTGCAGCACCGGGTTAAGGGACGTATCAATCTCAGCTTCGGGCACCGGGTCGCCGGCGATCTTCCGGACGTTGCGCAGACCGCCCTGGACATCCACATCCGCCACCCACAGCTGTGTGCCCTCCCATGGCATCGACGGATAATCCCAGGTGATCCAGCACAGCTTCCTGCCGTCGGCACTCAGTCTGGGGCAGGCATAAAAATCTGCACCTTCGGCCAGCGTCCCTGGCAGTTTCTCTCCGGTCAGATCAATCGCCACCAGGCTCTGTTTGTCCTGGCCGTTGAGTTTTACATCCGCCTGTTCCTGAACCCAGATACCGAACCTGCCATTGTTGTGAATCACCCCGTCCGCATAGCGTGTGCGGACCTGCGGGGTGATCGGGCGCGGCTGCATCCCGGGGGTCTGCGCGTGGATACGCTGGTCTTTTGAGCCCGGAAAATCCGCTGACGCAAAGTTGCTGAACCAGAATGTGCCACCCTGCGCTGCCGCCGCGGCTCCGCCATAGGAATTCACCAGCGTGCGCGCCGAAAACCCGACGGGCGTCAGCGTCTCGGCGGGGTCGGTGCCGTTGCTGCGCATCACGACCGATCGCCCGTTTTCCTCCGGCCGTGTCTCGACCCAGCATACCCATGCACCGTCGGTGAAGACCTGCTCGAACGAGCGGGCGCCAGCGGCAACATCTGCCGCAGAGATCGGCGACACCCAGGCGCCATATGGGGTGAAATCTGCCTGGCTCATCATGGCCTCCTGAACGCATACATCGGTGCCCGGCAGACCTGTGCGAACAGGTGCTCCGGCCACCGGAACGAGTATGTGCGCAGGCGTGCCGCACCGCAAGAACATCGCGCCGGTGCGGGGTCCGTGCAACCGGTGGGTCAGACCAGATGACCGTTATTCCCTGATATTTATGGGATTTCCTGGAAATATCTGGACAGAATGAAAATCGCTTACTACCGTCGGTTAACCTTACGTTAACCATGTTTAAAGACCGGACACGCAATGACACGAGCCCCACTGAGTGACGATCTTCTCCGGGAACTCGGTCAGTATCACCTCAGGGACAAGTCCCGCGAACTTGGACTGAACCGCCCCGGATCACAGGTGCCTGAGACGTGGTTTCTGGGGCCGAAGGCCGAAAACCAGCAGATGATGTCGGACCTCATAGGGCAGGCGCTGGAGGGAAACTATCTCTTCCGCCAGGAATACGCGCCGCACGATCCGCCGATCTTTACGCCTGAGGATATCGACACGAAATCTGCGCCCGACAGGCCACGCGCCGAAGCCTACCACCGGTCCCGGGCTCTGCTGCATGAACGTCTGGACGAACTGACCCGGTATCTCAAGGGCTCGATACCGCTGGCCAGCTACCGCAACCAGTCACATATGTACTGGGATGTCTCGCTGCCGGGCGTGGTCGGCTATATCGCTGCGCTGCTTTACAACCAGAACAATGTCGCGGCCGAAGCCTCGCCCGTGACGACCATGCTCGAGATCAAGGTCTGTGACGATCTCTGCCGCATGCTGGGCTATCACATTCCAAACCAAACGCAGATCCGCGACGGCGCGCTCAAACCCTGGGGGCACATTACCTGTGATGGTTCGGTGGCCAATGCCGAAAGCATCTGGGCCGCGCGCAACGCGAAATATCTGCCGGTGGCCCTGGCCGCAGCCATCCGGACCGAAGACGTCATGGCACCTGCCCGGAACCTGACGGTCCGGCTGCTCGACGGCAAACGCCGGCGCCTGCTGGACCTTGATGCCTGGCAGTTGCTGAACCTGCCGCTGGACGAGGTGATCGGCCTCACGCCTCGCATCACCAAAGCCACCGGCATCGCGACAGAGGTGATCACCGGAGTTCTTGCGTCGTATTCCGTGCAGTCTGTCGGACTGGTTGAATTCCACCGCCGTTTCCTGCCGGACACGCCACCACCTGTGTTGCTGGCACCGTCGCCCGCGCATTATTCCTGGCCCAAGGGGCTGGCACTTGTGGGCTCGGGCCGCAACGCCATGCGGGTGATCCGGGTCGATCTGGACGCGCGCATGTGCATGGTCGATCTGCGCGCGACGCTGGATCAGTGCCTGGCGGAGGGACAGCCGGTCATGGAGGTTGTTGCGGTCATCGGCACGACCGAGGAAAGTGCCGTCGACCCGCTGCACGACATCCTGGAAATCCGCGACGAATACCGCCAGCTCGGGATGGAATTCTCGGTGCATGCTGATGCCGCATGGGGGGGCTATTTCGCCTCCATGCTGCATGAGGCTGAGGTCTTTGAGGACGAAACCGACGTGCCGGAATTCTCCGACACCGACAAAGCCGAGGACGATGCCGCCGAGGCATTCCGTGACGAGGTGCGCCGCATCATCCGCGAGGATATCTTCACCTATGACGGTATCGCGGCTGGTATGCACATGAACGACTATGTCATGCGCCAGTATCGCGCGCTGGGCCGCGCGGATACGATCACCGTCGATCCGCACAAAGCGGGTTTCATTCCCTATCCGGCGGGCGCGCTCTGTTACCGCAATGGCGCGATGCGCGACCTGATCGCGTTCACGGCACCGGTTGTCTATCACGGTGGCATGGACCCCACGACCGGTGTCTACGGCATCGAAGGGTCGAAACCCGGGGCGGCCGCCGCTGCGGTCTGGCTCTCGCACAGCGTGATCCGAACGGATCAGTCAGGCTACGGCCGCCTGCTCGGGCGCTGTATTTTCAACAGCAAACGCCTTTATGCGGCGCTCTTTGAGATGGATGCGGATCATCCCACCATATCTGTGACCCCGCTCCAGCGGCTGCCGGCGGAAAAGGCGGGCGGCACGCAATACGAGATCAACGCGCAGAAACAGGTCCTCGCACGCCGCGTGGCCCCCCGGTCGAACGAACAGCTGCTTGAAATTTTCAGAACCCGTCCCGAGGTGTTTGAGCTCTTCCGGGAGGCGGGCTCGGATCAGAGCATCGTGACCTATGCACTCAACTTCCGCACCGGCGAAGGGCTGAACACCAGCCTCGATCTGATGAACGAAATGAATGCGGACATCTTTTCCCAGCTCAGCCTGCAGTCTTTCAACGGCGGGCACGTGCCGCATGCGGAGATGTTTGTGACCTCCTCCGAATTTGACCCGGCTACCTTCGGGCAGGACTTTGTCGACCACTATGCGCAGCGTTGTGGTGTGGTGCCCGAACCCGGCAAAAGCCTCTTTTATCTCATCTCGACCACCCAGAATCCCTGGCTGACCGAGACGGTGCACAATCACAAAGCGGAAAACGGCAACATGCTGCCCGAAGTGATGAAGGCGCTGGCGCGCGCCGCTGAAAAATCGGCCGCAAAAGTAATCAGAAGACATGGGCTGAGTATGCCGGGCTGACCGGCTGACGCTGACGGAAGGAAAGACCTTGGATCACACAGACTACAAAGCCTCCGGCGGCAATATGAACCTGCCGAAATATGTGACCAACATGCCGCATCAGCATGCGCTGATACTGGTCGGATCCGAGACGATCTATGGCGTGCACATGACCCAGTATCATCACGAAGAGCACAAGTATCAGATGATCCTTGAGCTTGAGTTGCCGGAACCGGCCAGAAAAGAGTACCTGCGCATGCGCAAGACCTGGCCCGAGATGCCGCTGGTCCTGTGCAATGACGTGAATGACCCGCTGATGGTACCGGATCTGGGCGGCGGCACCCGCCAGGATTTCGCGGCAAACTTTTTTCCCGGTCTCTTCCCGCTCGACCAGCTCAAGCCCGGCGAAGAGGAGAGCATGCATTTCTTCCCGTGGTCGGCGGACATCATGAAACCCGTGATGCCTGAACCCTTTGAAGTGAGCGTCAGAAGGGTGGTTCTCTTCCGCCCGTTCAATCACCAGGAGCTCCTGCCGCAATATGCCAACTACCTGATCTGGGGCGAGGGGGAGGAGGCCCATATGACGCACCTGCAGACCGCGCATATGGCCAGCAATAAATACGACGCACCTGCCTTCGGGCCCGACTACGATCATATCATGTCGCTGAAACATGCGCCGGACTGGGTGCACCCCTCGCTGCTGCGGGCGGGCATCACGGTCAGCGTGCCGTCCATCCGGCTGCGTGCTGCGGGCAAAAAACGCCGGGTGTCGCTGCCGACACTGCGGCCCTTCCGGTACAAACAGAAGTTCGAGGTGCTCTATCGCGGGATCGGTCAGCCGTACAAAGCGCGGGCCGGGTATACGTTTGTCTTCGGGCCGCAGGTTTCCACCAGCCCTGCAATCATGCCGGTGCCGGACATGTCGCTGCCCGGGGCGGAAGACCCGGAACGGACGATGTTCATGAAAGAGGCGCCCATGGAATACTGGGCGGATCAGCGCAAGACCTCCAACCTGAAGGATGAGATCGGCAATGAGTGATACCGACATGCAGACCGGCAATGAGGAGCTTTGGAAACAGATCTTCGGCGAGGGCCACCCGCTGCTGGTGAAAAAACAGAAACGCTTTCTGAAATGGCCCAACGATCCGCGTTGCAAGCTGTGCTATGCGCCGTTCGCCGGGCTCGGCGGGTTTCTGGTTCGTCTGGGCGGGCTCGTACCATCGGACCGCAACCCGCATTACTGCAACAAATGCGATGGCTTCCTTCAAGCTTTCCCGGGTGGGGCAGAGGTCGATATGACCGTGCTGATCCTGGACATCCGCGGGTCGGTGGATCTGTCGGGGCGTATATCGCCCAAACAGTTTGCCGATACAGTCAACCGGATGCGCGAGGTCACAAGCGGGGTTCTCGCAGAGAACGAAGGTTTCATTCTGGAGTTCCAGGGCGACTCTGTGGTTGCTGTGTTCCCGCCCGGGTTCACCGGGGCGAACCATGCGGAAATGGGCATCGCTGCCGCGAAGGGAATCCTGAAAAAATCGCTGACCATTGATGGCACCGACGAGCCGCTTGCCATCGGCATCGGTGTGCACACCGGTCCGGTCTATATCTGCACGGTCTCGGCCGCAGGTGGCAACATGCAGGGTGTGAGCATCTTCGGACAGAGCGTCAATTTCGTGGCCCGGCTGTCCGCCTCAGCAACCGCGGGGCAGGCGCTGATCAGCCCGGACACCTATGCCGCCGCCGGGATCGACATGCCGCAGGGCGATATCGTCGAGGTGGATCTCAAAGGGATCGAGGGGACATCGCAGGCCGTGTTGCTGAGCTGACCGCTGGCCCGCGCCGGCAATGGTTAACAAAGGGGGCCGTGCGCTGGATTAACGGGGTCCCTTACCGATCAGGGCACCGACAAAATACCGACGTTATACCGACGTAAAACCGACGTCGGTTTTGCCCGTAAAATATGGAGTTTTGGCACGAGGCCGGTCCGGCCCCCGAACCGCACCGTGCGCCCGGTTTACCACTCCCCGTGCGGGCGGGCACATTCATGCTTAACAGGTGCCGCGGCGGGCGTTAACATCTCAGTATGAGTATGACTGAAGGCGACCTTCTCCACACAGTGACGGCCGACAACATTTCCGAGGCGCGCAGGCGTTTCGGCAAGACCATCGTCTGGGGCTCCGCGCTGCTGGTGGTGGTGCTAGCGGTCTGGCAGATGGCCTTTGAAACAGGGCGCATCGCCACAGGTTTCGAAACCTGGCGGCCGGTGCTTTACGCTTACATGCTCTGGGCCACAGCGCTCTGTGCGGCTCAGGTGATCGTCAACGGAGAGAAGGGCAAGCGCACACTTTTTGTCCTTCCCGCAGCCCTCTTCGTGATCAGCCTCGTGGTTTTCCCGCTGCTCTTTGCACTCTATATCTCCTTCACCGACTGGAACCTCGCCTCCCCCGATGGCCCGCAACCCAATGGCTGGGACAACATGCGCCAGATGTGGGGGGATGGGTTTTACTGGAACGCCCTGAAAAATATGGTGTATTACGTGCTGGCGGTCAGTGTGGAATATGTCGTCGCCTTCGGCCTGGCCCTGTTGCTGAATGCCCAGATCAGGGCGCGCAAGTTCTTCCGTGTGGTGTTTCTGCTGCCTCTCATGCTCAGTCCCGTGGCCGTGTCCTGGATGATCGGCAAGTCCATGCTGGAGATCCGTTTCGGCCCGATCAGCCGCCTCCTGCGTGAAATGGGGATCGAGCCCAGTTTCTTTGGCACCCCCGAGATCGCGCGTTTCATGATCATGGCGATGGACGCCTGGACCTTCATTCCCTTTATGATGATCATGCTGCTTGCGGGGCTGCAGGCCCTGCCGCGTGAAGTGATTGAGGCCTCAAAGGTCGACGGTGCCACCGGCTGGCAAAGCTTCCGGGAGGTGATTTTCCCGCTCATGCTGCCGGTCTCGGTGACGGCCATCGTGATCCGCATCATCTTCAAGCTGAAGCTTGCGGACATCATCATCAACGTGACCTCCGGCGGACCGGGCGGTGCTACCGACAGTGTGACCAGCTTCATTTTCCGTGAATACCGGGATCGGTCCAATGTTGGCTACGGAACACTTCTGGCCATCGTCTATCTCGTGCTGATCATCATATTTGTCACGCTGCTGCTCAAACTGGTCAGCCGCTGGATGGAGCGCCCCGCATGACCGCTGTTTTCAAAGATCATGATGCAGATAAGCGCGTAAAAACAAAGTGGTGGGCGAGCCGTGTCGCGATCTATGCGGCCCTGCTGACGTGGGCCGTTGTCTGCCTCTTTCCGATCTTCTGGACCATCACGACCTCCTTCAAACTGGCGCCGGATGTGATGCGCGGCAACCTTATCCCCTGGGTGGATTTCACCCCGCGCTGGAAAGGCTGGGAGAGCATCGGGCTCTCACCGCGCCTCATCGGCGAGGTTTCCACCGTGCGCGAAGAGTTCCTCAAACGCTTCTGGAACAGCGCCATCGTTTCGATCTCCGCATCCACTCTTGCCGTGGTGATGGGCTCTCTTGCAGCATACGGGTTGTCACGGTTCAGCTACCGTTTCGGGTTCATGCGCAATTCTGATATCTCTTTCTTCTTTCTCAGCCAGATGATCCTGCCGCCTGTAGTGCTCGCCCTGCCGTTTCTGGTGCTCTACAAATCGCTCAACCTGCTCGACAGCCGCGTGGGTCTGATCCTGCTCTACACGCTGATGGTGCTGCCCATCGTCATCTGGATCATGCGGGATCAGTTTCAGGGCATCCCGGTCGAACTTGAAGAGGCAGCCCTGGTGGACGGTCTGGGCATCTGGGGCGCGTTCATGCAGATCGTGCTGCCCATTGCGCTGCCAGGCATGGTCGCAGCCTTCATCCTCAGCCTTGTTCTGTGCTGGAACGAATACTTTTTTGCGGCACTTCTGACAGCGACGAACGCGACGACCCTGCCGGTGATGGTCGCGTCGCAAACAGGCTCACAGGGGATTAACTGGTGGTCCATGGCAGCCCTCTCCTCGGCGGCTATTCTGCCTCTGGTGATCGTCGCTATCTTCCTTGAGAAATACATCATCAAAGGCATGGCAGCCGGCGCGGTGAAGTAACAAACCGGTCCACGATGTGGCCAGGCTGCGATGCACAGACGATCAGTTCAGAACAAGCGCCTACGTTGTGGGGACAACGGCGCGCGCAGGGCCGCCCTTTGCAGGGCGGCACCGGCAAACGCTGGGATAACAGACACATGCGGCTGTTTGGCTTTGACAGCTTTTCTCAGCCTATTACTCTTGCGCCATGATTTTTGAGTTTGACGGTTTCCGCCTCGATACGGAGCGTGTGGAACTACGCGGACCTGACGGGCCTGTCCCGCTGGAGCCAAAGAGTTTTGCGCTGCTGAAACTGTTGGTCGGAGAACGTCACCGGGCGGTATCGAAAGAGGAAATTTTCGAAAAGGTCTGGCCCGGCGTTTTCGTGACGGATGCCTCGCTGTCCACGGCGATACGCCAGATCAGACGCGCGCTGAAGGATGACGGCGATCTGCAGAAGGCGATCAGAACCGTACGGGGGCACGGGTTTCGATTTGTTGCTGAAACGCGTGAAACCGGTGTGGCTCTACCAACAAGCGGTGATCATGCTGTTGCCACGCAGCCGCAGGGCGACGCCGGGCGACCTACGATTGCTATCCGGCCTTTCCGGCTGCTGGCTGGCAGCAGCGAATACGAGGCCATTGCCGAAGCAATTCCGGCCGAGCTGATTGCCACACTGTCCCGGTTGCGCTGGCTGAAAGTCATCGCGCGCGCATCCAGTTTTCAGTTCGCACCGGCCAACGCGGATCTCGCCGGCATGGGTGAAACGCTGGGCGCACGGTTCGTCGTCTCTGGCATTGTGGAGCATCTTGGCCGCACAATCGCCATCTCCGTTGACGTGTCTGACACGCGGTCAGGCGAGGTGATCTGGAGCAACCGGCTGACCGGAACCATCGACACTGTTTTCGCGATGCGCGAAGAGATTGCCCGTGATCTTGCGACCATGATGGAACTGCGCCTTCCGCAGCATGCGGCTTCAATGCTGGCGCATGTGCCGTCTGACAACCTGGATGCCTGGGATCACTACCATCTCGCAGTGCGCCATATGTACCGCTACAACAAGCGCGACAATGACATCGCGGCGGGCCATTTTCAGAGGGCCCTGACGCTGGATCCGTCGTTTGCCAGAGCGTCCAGCGGGCTGTCCTACACGGAATTCCAGAATGCTTTCCAACACTTTGGATCCGACGGAAATGACCACCGGGCACTCGCGCTGAGCCATGCCGAGCAGGCCATGACACTGGATCCGCTCGATCCTTTCTGCAACCTGATGTACGGGCGGGTAAAATGGCTTCTGGGCGATCCCGAAGACGCCCTGAACTGGGTGAACAATGCTATCGGGATCAACCCGAATTATGCATTCGGGTACTTTAACCGGGCCACACTTCAGAACGCCTTGTGCAACGGAGCCGGGGCCGAAGAAAACGCGACGATTGCCGTTCAGCTGAGCCCGATTGATCCGCATCTTCAGTCGATGTACGGCACCCGGGCCTTTGCTGCGTTTATCTCGGGCGACCGGACGTCTGCGATCCACTTTGCCGAACGTGCGGTGAACGCGCCCAATCCGCATCTCTACGTCTATACCATCGCCGCGCTGATCTTTGACGAAAGCGGTGCGCAGGACAGGGCGCGCCGCTGTATCGAAACCGTGCGGGCAAAGAATGCATCCTTCGGCCGGGCAGATTTTCTCAGGCACTACGCGATGCAGGGCGATCCGGTTCTGAAGGCCCGCCTGTCGGGCACGCTGAGCCGTCTGGGTCTCTAAGATTGTCGGACAGGGCAGGGCCCGGCAGGGTGACGCACCGGGCGAACATCTCATTAATGCGGTCCGGATGCGTTGTCGGGGCCATGTGACCCAGACCCGGCGCGTGCAGAATCTGAGCGTGCGGATGCCTGCGCAGAAGGTCATCGCTCATTTTCCGGATAACACCGGGTGATGCGCTCCCCAGGATCAGATGCATCGGCCCCCCGAATGTTGCCGCAGGCGCGATCCAGTCCCCAGCCGTCATCTGCCGGAAATCCCGCCTGACTTCTTCTGCCAGAGCCATCTGTGCGCGGCGTGCATTCGGGGACAGCTGATCCCAAAGGTGCGGGGTGCCCCAATAGTTCACAAATGCCTGCATCAGCCTGTCGGGTGTGCTGTGCCTGTGCGTTTGCCACAGCTGCCAGAGTTCTTCCGGCAGCCATCCGTGCGAACGGGCGTCTGTCACAGGAACCACCGGATCGTAGATTGTCAGGCTGTTGACCTCGTTTGGCAGGGCATTTGCAAGTTTCACGGCGATCGCGGCCCCGAATGAATGTGCTACCAGATCGACCGGTGCGGACTGCCGCCGCACAATGTCGGTGAAAAACGCGAGCCGCTCCGGCGCGTCGGCAGAGGGAACGCAGGGAGCCATGATCCTGCGTTCCGGCAGCCGGTCCCTCAGGCCATTCCACTGCCGTCCGGACCCGGCTGAGCCGTGAATCGCCAGCACGGCGGGCAGAGGTGCCTGCTTCACAGGTGCGCCTCCCCGTTCCGTCCGGCGGCTGCCCGGCGCCGGATGCCCGCCATCAGACCAATCGCTGTGCTCAGCAGCACCATGCCAGCCGGCAGCGGAACCGGCGAGATGTCAGTTGTTTCATCGATCAGGCTGATACCTTCGCCGGCGATCGTCAGTTGACCTGCCAGTTCAGCTTCGGCAGCAAAGAAGCTCTGTTGCGGCTCCCGTGGGATGGTGAAGCCTGGGAAATCGCCGGCACTGGCCGTACCCGAAAACTGAAGGCGGATCAGATCACCGTCCCGGACATCAAAGGACCGTTCAACACTCTCGGAAAACCTTACGCCGTCAGCACCGAAAAGCTGGGAACCGGGACCAAGATTGGAGATGGCTTCAGTGATCACCGTATCAGGCAGGATCAACGTGAAAGCCGTATGTACACCGGCTAGGGACAGATTGTCATCGCGATCCGTCAAGGCATCGAAAAGGCCGGACAGGTACAGCGCGACCTGCAGTATTCCATCACCCTGCACGGTGAATTCGCGGTACATTGAGAAGTAGGAGCGTGACCAGTAAGCTTCCTTCTGTCCGTTGCCAAAATTCGACGCCTGCGCAGACAGGTCAAAAGACTGTTCGGCATAGTCCACCTTTGTGTTGGCCGAGGTCTGCCCAAAGGCGGAGGCAAATTGTGCACCGACATTTGCGGCCGTTGCGTCGGAGCTGTCGAAGCTTGTCTGGTTGCGTTCTCCCTCGAAGACGCCGTCTACTGTGTGAGCGGCTGTTGCCCAGGCGTTGACTGTGCCGGCTATACCGGCCAGCGGCAGGCAGGTCATAACACCTGCGAAAATGATGTATCTGAACATAATAATCTTTCTTTGCTGCGGGGCGTCGTGTTCAGGCGCCCGGATGAGCGGGCCGCAGCCCGGGTTTTGGGATGAAAAGGTATTGTTGAGCGCTGTTCTGCTGCCCGCCCGCTGCAGAAAATGGGCGGGCAGTTGCCGATCACGGGCTGGCAGGCTTCAGGCGCTGGCCCGGGATAGGAAACAGCATCGGAACGGTGCGCTGATAGGCGCGGTAGCGTTCGCCAAAAGTGCGCACCAGCGCGCGTTCCTCAAAGTAGAGACCCACAAAAATGTAGGCTGTCATGGAACCCGCAAAGAGCAGATGGCCAAAGGTCATATGCGGTGTTGCAAAGACCAGAATAATCACACCCAGCTGCATCGGATGCCTGACGATGCGGTAAAGCGCTGGGGTGCGGAATTCGGACTCTGGCATGTCGGCGCGACGCAGGTGGGTCCAGACCTGGCGCAGACCGAACAACTCGAAATGATCAATCAGGAACGTGGACCAGAGCACCAGGCCCGCGCCGATACCGAACAGAACATAGGCGAAAAGAGCGGCTGCGCCCTCCACCTGCCAGAGCGTGCCGGGCAGGGCCTGCCACTGCCACATGGCCAGCGCCAGACACAGGCTTGACTGTACCACATACGTACTGCGCTCGGCAGCCTGCGGCAGAACTCTGAGCAGAACCGCCTTGACCCTGTCGCGAGCAAGCAGGCTGTGAAAGAAGCCGAACAGCGCAATCAGCCCGATGTTGATGCAAAGCGCATTTTCGGGGCCAGTATCACTCAGGCTTTCCGAATTGATCCCCTTGGGCACCAGAAAGCTCAGGAGGAAACCGGCCATATAGGAAAACACAACGAGGAAAAGAACGTATGCGGCAATGCCGTAAGCAAATATGATGGCGCGTTTCATTGTGGTGCTCGCGAAGGTTGAGTCGCGCCGTGTACGGGCCCCACAGGTGTCGCTTGCCGGAATGGATTGGTCATTTGTATCTCCGTTTTCTGAAAACTGCATTGTGGCCGGATCGCGTGAACGGCCTGATGCGGGCTTTCTGGAGTGAATTCCGATTGCCTGCTTGAAGCTCATCTGAAGATTGTCTGAAGACGTGCAGAACCAGCGGCTCTCAGGAACCTGAAAGGCGGACGACCGGCGTGTGGTCCAGAGACTTACTCTGTACGGAAAGCTGACCAGGCTTCTGCGACCCGGACGCGGTCCCGCTCATTCCGGCATTTCCATGTCCGTGTCTCGCCAGCCTGGTCGAAAACCTCTGAGATTCTGGCGCGGAATGCCGGTGCCCTTCTGAGGCTGCGCAGGGCGAACCTGTATTGCTGCAACGGCCAGTCCGTGTTGCCGGGCGGCAGTTCCGGTCGTGTCTTTCCGCGGTATTTCCACGGGCGGATCAGGAGCCGCCACGCCCTGATCAGTTCCGGTGGGTCCAGCCACACCAGAGCGTCCGCGGCTGTGGCCGCCTGATGTAAAAGGGACGGCCCTCCCTCAAGAATCCAGGCGGGTCCGGCGATGATTTCAGCAAGCCTGTCGTCCGTTTCCGACCTGGGTCTTTGCTGCCAGTTGGTCGTCAGTTTGATCGCATCGAAACAGATCACAGGAATGTCCGGCCGCGCACGCGCCAGCCTTGCGGCAAAATGGCTTTTCCCGGCGCCGTTGGCCCCTGTGACGATGATTTTTCTCAACCGGCATCCGCTTTCAGAAAAGTGGTGCAGGCACTCTACTGTCATTGGGCGCAGCGACCAACGGTAAGCGGGTGCACCGGCACAAACCGGCCGGATCAGGTTTCAGGGGGCGCTGAGTTCCGCCGCGATGTCCCGGGTCTGTTCGTAAAGGCGCCGGAACAATGCGTACGATCTGTCGTATTGCGGGTCGCTCTGTGCGGAGACGGACGTGGCTACCGGGTTCCATGTGGCAATGTCTTCGCGCTTTACCAGCCCGACCGCCAGCGCGGCCAGGAATGCGTCGCCATAGCTGGCACCGGTCGTTTTCTCGCAGACGATCTGGTCAATGCCCGTGATGTCCGACGTGGCCTGCAGCCAGAGCGCATTTTTCGTCCCGCCGCCGACGGCCAGCAGACGCGCGGGCTGCTGGCCGAGTTCGGCAAAGGTTTCGGTGACGTGCCGCGTGCCATAGGCGATACCTTCGATCAGCGCGCGGTACATGTCGCCGCGTGTGTGGGTCAGGTTCAGCCCAAAGAAGGCACCCTTGGCATTCACGTCGTGGATCGGCGTGCGCTCGCCTGAATAGTACGGAAGCATCAGCAGACCGTTTGCACCGGGCGGAGACGTGGCTGCCTCGGCTGCAAGGATGGGAAAAGCTTCTGCAGGGTCCAGATCGCGCGCGAGTTGGTCCCGGAACCAGTGGGTCAGTGTGCCGGACGTGGCCAGCCCCGCCATTGAGGCGTGTTCGCCTTCAAAGAGCCAGGGCGCATACCAGATACGCGGGTCGGCGACGCGGGTGGCTGCACGCAGGATGATGAAGATCGTGGAGCCATACATGACCATCATATCGCCGGGCCGGTCGACACCTACCGAAAACGCTTCTGCGGCGGCATCGATTGTGCCTGCGGTCACCGGCGTGCCCTCTGCGAGCCCGGTGGCGGCTGCCGCCTGAGCAGTGATCCGGCCCGCAATATCACCGGACCACAGCAGGCGCGGCAGTTTGTCGAGACCGATAATATCTGACGCGAGATCATCCACCCAGGCCTGAGTGGCCACATCATAAAGTGGCGAGAAATTGGCCGCCGTGTAGTGGTCAATCACAACCTCGCCCGTCAGCCGCTGCACCAGAAAACTTGTCGATGTCAGAATATGGGCGGTTTTCTCAAAGATCTCCGGCCGGTGGCGCTGCAGCCACAGGATTTTTGGCCCGACTGACTGCGAGGTCAGCGCATTACCGCAGCGTTCGATGATGGTTGTTTCGCCAATGCGGTCCGTCAGTTCACGCACCTCAGCCTCTGCGCGCCCGTCGACACCGTAAAGAACGCCGTTCATCAGGGGATTGCCCTCTGCGTCCACGGGAAGCATGCAGGGGCCTATTGCACTGCAGGCAACGGCGGCAATCTCGTCTGGGTCTGCGCCACTCTTATGCAGAACTCTCCGGCAGACATACACAAAATCGCCCCACCAGTCCTCTTCAGGCCGGTGTTCCGCCCAGCCTGGCTGCGGCACCAGCATTTTATGCCCGCGCGCAGCGCTGGCAATAATGTGGCCTGTTTCGTCCACAAGAACGCCCTTGGTTTCGTAGGTGCCGATGTCAATTCCGAGCGTCAGCGGCATCAGGTGCAGTCATCCCTGTTAAGTGAAAAATCGGGTCCGATACGGGCAATCGCGCGGTCCAGCATTTCTGTAAGGGCCACCAGATCGCTCAGGTCACAGATTTCGCGCGCGGAATGCGACGCGCGCATCGGATAGCCCATGTCGATGCAGGCCACGCCTTCGCCTTCGAGCTGGACATAGGACAGATCAGTCAGGATTCCGGTCTGGGCACTGCGCTGCAGGGGCATCCCGTGCTGATGTGCCGTCTCTTCCATCAACCGCACCAGCGCGGGATGCGGTATCACGCCGTTCAGCGTGCCGCGCCCGTGAAAGGAATAGAGGCTCATGCCTGCGCCGCCGCCCAGCTTCATGTCACCGCGATCCGCCATGTCGGGCGTATCGCTGGTCAGCATCAGATCGAGCTGGATGGCGATGTCCGGGGCGATCCTGCGGGCCATGGGCAGCACACCCCGCAGGTTGAATTCTTCCTGAACCGAGAACACCAGATGCACGGGCGGGCCGTCCGTGCGGCGGGAAAGGCTCCGGGCCAGTTCGATCAGAACAGCACATCCTGCACGGTCATCCACCGATGTGCCACAGACCCGGTCATCGCCCATCCGGGCCGCAGCGGGGCGGTAGACCACCGGCGTGCCGATCCGTATGCCGGCCGCTTCAACCTCTGCTGCAGAGGTCAGCCCGGTGTCCACGTAGAGCTCCGCATAGGGAAGGACGCGATACTTCTCCGCAGGCGGTGTTGCGTGATGACTTTTGTGCCCGATCACACCCGGCACATCCCGTCCCTCGCCAACACATATCAGCACATCCTGCGCCGGCAGCGCACGTTCCGGCACCCCGCCCAGACGCTCCAGCCACAGCAGGCCGTCGTCGCCGATGCGCCGGACGACAAACCCCAGCTGATCCAAATGCGCAAAGATCATCACGCGCGGTCCTGTTCCGGGAAAATAAGCCTCAAGATTACCCAGCCGGTCACTGCGGGTCGCGATGCCCTCGGCGTCCAGCCTGGCTGTCACTGCCCGCCTGACGCGGTCCTCATGACCCGACAGACCCGGCAACAGCATCAGGTCCATCAGATCGCGGCAAAGGCGCTCCTTCATGCGCGTGCCTTCCGGGCCAGCGCCATGAACGCGTTCGCGCGGTCCGGATCGACCGGGTTCCAGGTGTCACCATCCACCTTGAGCGACGAGCCGACGATACAGCCATCTGCGATGGACAGAACGTCAGCGATTGTTTCGTGTTTTACCCCGGTGTTTGCCATCACCGGCGTGTCAGGCAGAACGGCTTTGACCGCTTCGAGATCGGACAGTGCTGCAGCCTCGCCGGTGATCTGCCCGGAGACAAGTACCGCATCCGGGATTGAGGAAAACACTGCGCTGCGTGCGCGATCCGGCAAGGCACGGGCGTCAAGCGAATGCGCAAATTCAGCGCTCACATTGTAGAGCATCGCCATGTCGGACCGGCCCAGCCGGTCGCGGTAGCGCATGGCTTTTCCGGCATCCGGTGTCCAAGGGCCCATGTCAGAGGCATATGTGCCGGTGAAAATCTCGCGGACAAAGGCAGCACCGGTTGCGGCGCCAAGCGCTACGGACGACATCGGGTCCCACAGCACATTGACGCCGAATGGCACGGTGATTTCGCGGCGCAACGCCCCGATGATGGCGGCCATCGTTGCGGTGGAGGCAGTATCGACCGCGAACTCATAGGGGCGGTCATTTTCATTGCCGAACATTACCGCGTCAAACCCGGCGTCCTGCAGCGCTGTCAGATCAGCACGCGCTGCGGCGACAAGATCGGCGTCCGGATTATGAAGCGGAGAACCCGGCAGTGCACCCAGATGCACCATCCCGATCACCGGACGTGCGACGCCGAAGACCTGGCTGAATTTTGCCGTCATAACGTTCCTCCCTCACACAATCTTATGACCGGCGCCCTGTTCACGTAAAGCTTTACTGCGTTAAACTGCGCCCAACGCAAAGGGAGGCGGCAATGGGACTGAAGACACGTCACTGGGACAGGCTGGGCAACGGCGGGCTGACATTTACAGAGCTTGGGTTCGGGACGGCACCGCTGGGCAATCTCTACCGGGCGATCACGGACGAGGACGCACGCGCGACGCTTGACGCGGCCTGGGACGGCGGCGTGCGGTATTTTGATACGGCGCCGCTTTATGGTCTGGGGTTGTCTGAAACCCGGCTCAACCCGTTCCTGCGGGGAAAGCCACGGGATGAATATGTGCTGTCGACCAAGGTCGGGCGGCTGATCCAGCCGTGCGAAGCGGAACACCGCACCGGCGAGGGGAAATGGTTCGACGTCCCGCAGCGGCGTGAGCACTACGACTACACATATGACGGTATCATGCGCTCCTTTGAGCATTCGTTTTCGCGTCTTGGGGTGGACCGGATTGATATCCTCTACGTGCATGATCTCTGCGTCTTCAGTCACGGCTCCAAGGAAATCTCGGACATGCGGATCGGGGAATTCTTTGGCGGGCGTGGGTATGATGCGATGGTTTCACTGAGGGATCAGGGGGTCATCCGGGCGATCGGTGGCGGCATCAACGAGTGGGAGGTCTGCCAGACCCTTGCGGAACGTGGCGACTTTGACCTCTTTCTGCTGGCCGGGCGCTACACGCTCCTGGAACAGACAGCTCTCGACAGTTTTCTGCCACTCTGCGAGGCGCGCGGGATCGGAATTGTCACGGGCGGGCCCTACAACTCGGGCATTCTGGCGACCGGGGCGAAACCCGGTGCGTATTACAATTATGATCCCGCGCCGCAGGAGATCATGGACCGGGTGGATGCAATTGAAGCTGTCTGCCGGGACCATGGCGTGCGTCTGGTCGATGCGGCCTTTCATTTCCCGCTGATGCATCCCGCGCATGTGGCGGTTATTCCGGGGGGGCAGGGCGTGTCAGAAATGGCGGGTAATCTTGAGGCGGCACGGGCAGAGATACCCGGCGCGCTCTGGCAGGCGCTCAAGGAGAAAGGCCTGATGGACGAGCGGGCACCGGTATGAAGATCGATGCGCACCAGCATTTCTGGCAGCCTGCCCGCGGTGACTATGACTGGATGCCGCGCGACAATGCGGTTCTGAACAAGCCGTATTTTCCCGCCGACCTCGCACCGGTTCTGCGCCAGCATGACATTGCCGGAACCGTGCTGGTGCAGGCCGCCGCCACCGTGGCCGAGACGGAGTATATGCTGGGCCTTGCCGATGCGACACCTTTCATCCGGGGTGTTGTGGGGTGGATCGATTTCGAGAAACCTGCAGACAGGGCGCACCTGGAGCGGCTGGCACAGCATCCGAAGTTCCTCGGGGTGCGTCCGATGATCCAGGACATTCCGGACCCGGACTGGATGCTGCGCCTCGACATCGAATGGGCTTTTGAGGCTCTGTGTGATCTGGACCTGACATTTGATGCGCTTGGGTTCCCGGCGCACCAGAACAACTTTCTGACGCTGATCCGGCGCTATCCTTCGCTGCGGGTGGTGTATGATCACTGCATGAAGCCGCAGATCCGGGATCAGCAGGCGGGCAGGGACGCTTTTTCCGGCTGGGCTGAAGGCATTGCGCGGCTTGCGGGAGAGACACAGGGCTATTGCAAACTGTCAGGGCTTGTCACCGAGGCGGCTTCCGGCTGGACGCTGGACGACCTCAGACCATTTGCGGATCATGTGATCCGGGCATTTGGTCCGGACCGGGTGATGTGGGGATCTGACTGGCCGGTGTGCCGGCTGCAGGCAGAATACGGCGACTGGATGAGTATCGCACAAAAGCTGACGGCACATCTGAGCCGGTCAGAACAGGAGTGGATTTTCGGTCGGACCGCAACGCGGTTTTACCGGCTGGACTGAGCGTTGAGAAATTCGGTGACCCGCGCGGGGTCAATTGTGTCACGCCCGGCCTGATCCGACGACACATGCAGTGCGGCTGCGGCCTGCGCAAAAGGCAGCGCGGCCGGAATATCCGATCCACCGGCGACCCGGGCTGCCAGCGCACCGGCAAACATATCGCCCGCGCCATGGGTCGAGATGACGCTGACCGGGAAAGCAGGATAGCGTTTGTCTTCAAAGATGACGCCTTCGGACCCGAGCGTCACGAGGCGTGCAGGGCCGTCCGCCAGTCCCGTGTAAAACTCAGCCTCCACCCTGTTCACGATCAGCAGGTCGGTGTGTCTGGTCAATTCGCCGCTCAGCGCGCGTGCGGGGGCTGCGTTCAGCCAGACCTGCGCGCCAGCCTTTCTGGCCTTGCGCGCGACGGCGAGGTTAACCGTTTCCGGCAGTTCATTCTGCAGCAAGACAAGCGACACGCCTTCGGGAATATGGATACGCTCAGGGTCGGTATGTGCATTGGCACCGGTGACAATCACGGCACCATAGTCTCCCTGATCGTCGATGATGGCGGTGCTCATGCCGCTGGCACCCGGGTCTGTCTGCAGCTGGTCGAGGTTGAGACGGCCATCCCGCAACGTGTCGCGCAACATGTCCCCGAAACGGTCTGTGCCCGCGCATCCAGCGAAATGCACCCCGGCGCCCATCCGGCTGGCCGCGACCGCCTGGTTGCCGCCTTTGCCGCCAAAGATATACTGAACAGATTGCCCCGGCAGCGTTTCGTCAAGCCGGGGCAGACGGGGCGCCCGCACAACCACATCAAGATGCAGAGACCCGACAACCAGCAGGCTCATCTGAGCAGGGCGTCCTGAACGATCCGCATGGCTGTCGGCGCATCCTGGGATGCGACCGCCTGTTCCAGCGCTTCATTGTGTACCAGACCCTGTGCAATGCTGCGCAGTTTGGTCACAACGCCAATGTTGGTGCGGGCCTCTTCGACAGGATCGAGGCCGGAGTGATCGGGGAAGGTATCAAAATAGATCGTACCGTCGTATCCGGCGCGCTCCAGTTCGACCAGCAGCTCAACCGTCTGAACCGGGTGCACGGCGCCCACCATCAGCCCGTTGTCCCACTTGCCGTAGCCGTCGTTCAGATGAACGCCCAGGATGCGCGAATGACGTGCCACCAGAGCCGCTGCAAATGCGGGCATTTCGTCGGCGTAGAGCACATGAGCAAAGTCGAGAGTCACACCGGTGTTCGGCCGGTTGATGTCACGCAGTGCCAGCAAAGTCGTCGCGGCATCGGGCATCAGGGCAAAGGCGCGCGGCTCATTGGGTTTATATTCCAGCGCGATATCGAGGCCTGGATTATGGTCGGCCACCTCGGCCATGGCGGCCAGTGTGTGATCCCAGGCACGGGCGTAGTCCATCTGGAATGAGTAATCGAACCCGTCCTGCCCCATCCACAGGGTCATCAGACGCCCGCCCATTTCTGCCAGCACATCCAGGCCGCGCTTTGTCTCGTCGATGGCAGCCCGGCGGATGGCCGCGTCGGGGTGTGTGAAAGCGCCCAGTTTGTACCCCGGATCAGTGTAATAGCGCATGGCCATGCCATTGAGTTCCATACCGTTTTCCTCAAGCGCCGCAGTGAGGTCAGCCGGTGTGTCATCGACAAAATGATCCGGGTAATTGAGATCAGCGGCGTTCAGACCGGCGGTTGCAGCCCCGGCCAGAAGGTCGGCTGTTGTGATCTTGTTCTTTTGTGGCCAGTAGCGGTCAGCGCCGATCCTGAATGCGTTCAGACGAGCGGCGAAACGGGGAGTGGTGGCAGTATTCATATGCCTGAGCGTAGCAGGACCGCAGGGCCTCGCGCAATGAATTGCGTTATGGTCGCCAGGTGTGTTCTGGTTGCGCAAGGGGGCGGAAACCCTGCCAGATCGGGGGAGCGATGAAAACAACAGATGAACTCACGGCGCTGCGGCGGGATTTTCACAGGTTCCCGGAAACCGGGTTCCGCGAAGACCGCACAAAAGCGCGCGTGGCTGGTATCCTGCGCGACCTCGGAGTGGAAGTGCACGAAGGTGCTGGTGTTGTCGGTGTCCTGCGACGCGGTAACGGAAACCGAGCCGTCGCACTGCGGGCGGATATGGATGCGTTGCCGATCGCGGAAACAAGCGACCACGGGTACGTCTCGCAACATGAGGGCGTGATGCACGCCTGCGGGCATGATGGTCACATGACGATGCTGCTTGGGGCTGCTGTACAACTGGCACAGGACGCCGGATTTGACGGAACCGTCGTACTGATCTTTCAGCCGAATGAGGAACATGGCCTCGGCGCGCTCGCTATGATCGACGAGGGTGTCCTGGAACGTTTCCCGGTGGACGAGGTCTACGCAATTCACAACCTGCCGGGCATTCCGGTCGGCAAGGTGCTGACACGTCCGGGGCAGATATGCGCAAGCGAAAGCCTGTTTGAGATCGAAGTGACCGGGCAGGGCGGGCATGCATCCATGCCGCAAACCGGGCGTGACGCCATCACCATCGGCGCGGAAATTGTTCAGGCGCTGCAGACTATTGTCTCGCGCAAACTGGCACCGGGTGCCGGTGTCGTCGTCTCGGTGACGGAGTTTCTGACCGATGGCCAGCGAAACGTGCTGCCCGGGCGGGCAACGCTGAAGGGAGATGTGCGTGCGAGAACCCGGGAAGATCGCGAACAGACCGCCCGCCTCATGGCGCAGATTGCCGAAGGGATTGCGGCAGCACATGGCGCATCCGCCAGCGTTACGTTCAGAACGGAATTCATTGAAACGGTGAACGCAGATGAACCGGTCGCGGCGGTAGCACAGGCGGCACGCCGCCAGGGGCTGGACGTGGATGCGGATTGTGCCGCCATGAGCTTTTCAGAGGACTTCGCCCATTTCAGCGCCGCGGTGCCCGGGTGCTTTCTGCTGCTGGGCAACGGAGAAACGGGTGCGCACGCCCATCCGCTGCACGCCTCGGATTATGACTTCAACGACGCATTGTTGCCCGTCGGCGCGGCATTCTGGGCGCAGCTTGTGCGCGACAGGCTGCCGGTGCATCAGAGAAATACTGAAAGGGGGGCCGTATGAAACCGCTTATCCTCTCTGCCCCGTATCCCCGTACGCTCGAGCTGATCTTTGCGCCGGAAAAGCTGGACCAGCTTCATGCAACTTACGACGTGCTGGAAACAACGGATGACGCGCTGGCCTGCCTGCCGGATGAGGTTCTGGCCCGCGCGCGGTACATTCTGGGGCAGCCACCTTTGTCCGTGGAAACGCTCGAACGTCTGACGCAGTTGCGTGCGGTGCTGAATGTTGAATCCAACCTTCTGGACAACATGCCCTATGCCCGCCTGTTCGAACGCGGCATCCACGTTCTGACCACGGGTGCTGTTTTTGCGGTTCCTGTGGCTGAACTTGGTCTGGGCCTGGCGCTCGACCTCGCCCGGGGAATTTCGCAGGCCGACCAGGATTTTCAGCAGGGCCGCGAAAAATGGGGCGGCGATGGAAACGCGCAGTCACGTCTGCTGTCCGGCGCGCAGGTTGGTCTTATCGGTTACGGCGACCTAGGCCGGGCGCTGCGCCGCGTCCTGGCGGGCTTCGGTTGTCGGATCAGCGTCTATGACCCCTGGCTGCCGGGCTCCCTGCTGGAACAGGATGGCGTCGTACCGGCCTCGCTTGAGGATGTGGTCGCAGGATCTGACTTCCTGTTCGTCGTTGCCGCACAGACCTCAGAGAACCGCCATTTCCTGAACGCATCGACCTTTGCGCAGATGAAGAGGGGCGCTTCGTTCATTTTGCTGTCGCGCGCCGGTGTCGTTGATTTCGATGCGCTGGCAGAGGCGGTCCGGTCGGGTCACATCACGGCTGCCAGCGACGTTTTTCCCCAGGAGCCGATGCCGCCAGACCACCCGATCCGGCAGTTGCCAGGGTTCATCCGGTCCGCGCACCGGGCAGGTGCACTGGACATTGCCTTCAGGGGTATGGGTGAGATGGTTCTGGAGGATATGGCGCTGATGGACCAGGGGCTGCCACCCTTGCGCTGCAAAAGGGCGGAGCGTGAGACAGCGGCGCGGATGCAGTCAAAGCCGGTCGATCACAACTGAGCGGGATCGAGCCCCGGCGGTCAGGTGAACTTCCGGAAGAGTTTGGTGCGGTCAAAAATTTCCTCAAGCTCCTGCATCCGGTCGCGGGTGTTGTCCCAATCCAGCGTCTGCACTGCGGAAATCATGCTTTCGACCAGCAGCATCGTTGTGGCCGCCGAATCCCATGCGGATGGCACAATGATCCGGCTTGTCAGACTGATGTCAGCGAGTCTGTGAACCGGCGAGCGCCACTGATCGGTAAAAAGCACGATGCGCGCCCCGCGTGCCCGTGCCATCTCGGCCAGCCTGAGAGTGTTGTTCTCATAGCGGCGCACATCGAAAATAACGAAAACATCGCCTTCGGAGGCATCCAGCAGATAGTGCGGCCAGGTGTTCGAGGTCGACTGCACATGTGTCAGGTTCGGGCGGATCACCTGCAGGTGCATAAAAAGGTATTCGGCCAGCGTATGCGTGATCCGGCCCCCAGCAATATAAAGGTGTCTCTCGCGGTCAGCGACCAGCGCGCAGGCCTCATCAAACGCCGCCGGATCAATATGTGACAGCGTGTTGCGGATATTGTCGATCACGGCGTCTGTGAAACGGTTGAGAATGTGTTCAGAGGGGGCCGCGCCAGCCCAGGTTTCGTGCTTGGCAATCGGTCCCTTGGCAATGGCACCCAGTTCATCCCGCAGGTCCGCCTGAAAATCGGGATACCCCTTGTAGCCCAGTTTCTGCACCATTCTGGCCACCGTGGGCACGGATACGTTGGCGCCCTTTGCCAGTGCGGCGAGCGGTCCCAGACCGGACGCCGGGTAGTTTTCGAGGATCGACAGAGCGAGCTGCCGCTCCGCCCGTGTCAGCTCATCCAGCTTTTCCTGAATGCGGTCCGAAATCGTCCGGTTCTCGTCGGCCATCAGCAGCGCCTCGCAATTGGGCAAATAAATATCAGCACGGATCAGGGTGTGATAAATTTTTCACAATTGTGTTGACAGAACGTCGCCATGGCAAGACCTTTCCTGTGTGGGAGCTCTGATGAATCAGCTTGAATATGCGCAGGCCAATGCAAATGCAGATGTGCTGAATGCACAGGCAGCTTCTGCCGTTGTTCTGGTGTGCGAGCACGCAAGTTCAGAAATTCCGCATGAATTCAACGGTCTGGGGCTCGCAGATGAACACCGCAAAAGCCATGCAGCCTGGGATCCAGGTGCGGCTTCCGTCGCTGAGCATATGGCGGCAAAGATGGATGCAGTGCTGGTGGCAGCCCGGGTTTCGCGTCTGGTCTATGATTGCAACCGGCCTCCCGAAGCGCTGGATGCTATGCCGGCAAAAAGCGAAATCGTGGATATCCCCGGCAACCGCGGATTGTCCGACGCCCGCAAAGCGGAGCGGACAAAGCGATACTATCACCCCTTCCGGGCCGCCGTCGCAGACGCCCTGGCCGGTCGCCCCGATCCGGTTCTGATTACCGTGCACAGCTTTACACCCATATACCATGGGCGGCGCAGGGATGTGGAAATCGGCGTACTGCATGACAGGGACACCAGGCTCGCCGATGCACTGATTGAGCAGGCGGAAACTTCTGTGCCGCATGTCGTCCGGCGCAATGAGCCCTATGGCGCAGCGGATGGGGTCACACACACATTGCGCGAACATGCGCTGCCACGCGGTATTCTGAACGTCATGCTCGAAGTGCGGAACGACCTGATCGCGGATGCGGCAGCGCAGGCAAAGATGGCAGGCATCCTGTCAGACTGGCTCACCCGGGCGATCGGATCAGCGAGGGCCGCGGCATGCTGAGATATGCGCAGGGCTATATCCGCGTGATTGATGCGGTGAACTACCGGATCGGCCGGATCATGATGTACGGCATCTTTGTGATGATGGGCATTCTGCTGTGGTCGTCGGTATCCAAGACGTTCTTTGTCCCGTCGCTCTGGACGCTGGAAATGGCGCAGTTTGCCATGGTCGCGTACTATATGGTTGGCGGGCCCTATGCGATCCAGATGGGATCAAATGTGCGCATGGATCTGCTCTATGGCGAATGGTCCGACCGCCGCAAAGCTCAGACCGATGCGATCACCGTTCTGTTCTTGATCGTTTATCTGGTCTTCCTGCTCTGGGGCGGCTGGGAAAGTCTTATGTACTCTCTGAGCTACGGGGGGAACGCAGCCCTTCGGTCTGGCGGCCTTACCTCTGGCCCATCAAATCCATCATGGTTTTCGGGATTTTTCTGATGCTGCTGCAGGCCATTTCCGAGCTGCTGAAGGACATTCTGCGCATCAAAGGCCACGACATGGGAGAGAAGCTCTGATGTCGTATGAAGCGATTGCCCTTCTGATGTTCTCGTCAATGATGCTGATGCTGCTGACAGGGCAGCGGGTCTTTGGCGCCATCGGCTTTGTGGCTGTTATTGCGGCCTTCCTGCTCTGGGGGGATCGCGGCGGATACGATCTGGGCTTTGCTGCCGCAATCAAACTGATGAAATGGTATCCGCTGCTGACGCTGCCGATGTTCATTTTCATGGGCTACATCCTGTCGGAATCCAAAATCGCCGACGACCTCTACCGGATGTTCCATGTCTGGATGGGTGGGTTGTCGGGCGGGCTGGCGGTGGGCACGATCGGTCTGATGGTGCTGGTCTCAGCGATGAACGGCCTGTCGGTAGCGGGTATGGCGATTGGTGCCACGATTGCACTGCCGGAACTGCTGCGCCGCGGGTATGACAAGCTGATGGTTACCGGTGTGATCCAGGCGGGCTCGTCGCTGGGAATACTGGTCCCACCTTCGGTCGTTCTGGTTCTTTACGCTATGATCGCGCGCCAGCCTGTGGGCCAGCTGTGGCTCGCAGGCGTTGTGCCGGGGCTGATGATGGCCGCCATGTTCATCATCTACATCGTGATCCGCTGCCGGTTGAACCCGTCGCTGGGTCCTGTGCTGCCAGCCGAAGAGCGGGACATCCCGAGAGCCGAAAAACTGCGGCTGCTGGGCGCTGGTTTCCTGCCGCTTTTTATCTTCTTTGCGATGATGGTGCCGTTCGTAAATGGCTGGACATCTCTCGTGGAAAGTTCAGCCATCGGCGCCATCGCGGCCTTTGTTGCGGCGGTGTTCAAGGGGCGCATGACGCGTGAAGTTTTCGAGACGTCTGTGCGCAAAACGCTTGGTATCTCTTGCATGTTCATGTGGATCATCCTCGCAGCACTTGCCTTTGGCGCAGTCTTTGACGGGCTGGGCGCGGTGAAAGCCATCGAAAGCCTCTTCACAGAACGGCTGGGCCTCAGCCCCTGGATGATCCTGATCCTGATGCAGCTCAGCTTCATTCTGATGGGAACCTTCCTTGATGATACCGCGATGCTGGTGATTGTGGCGCCGCTCTATGTGCCGCTGGTCGGCGCGCTCGGGTTCGATCTGATCTGGTACGGTGTGCTTTACACGATCACCACGCAGATCGCCTATATGACGCCGCCCTTCGGGTATAACCTGTTCCTGATGCGCGCCATGGCGCCGCCCGAGATCACGCTGCGCGATATTTATGCCTCCATCCTGCCCTTTGTGCTGGTGATGGTGGTGGCGCTGGCGACGATCATGGTCTTCCCCGAAATCGCACTCTGGCTGCCGGGGTATGTCTATGGAAACTGAACAAAAAAGACCCCGTCAGGGGGCATCTGAGACGAGCAATTCACAGAGAGGATATCAAAATGACAACAAGACGTAAGTTTATTACCACCGCCGGACTTGGTGGCGCAGCAGCGCTGGCCAGCCCTGCAATCGTTCAGGCTCAGACAGCGATCAAGTGGCGTTTTCAGACCTATGCTGGTGCAGCGCTTGGCGAGCATGTGACAAAACCTGTGATCGACTACATCAACGCGAATGCCAATGGCGAGCTTCAGGTCGAACTCTTCTATGCGGACCAGATCGTGCCGACCGGCGAGCTTTTCCAGGCGCTGCAGCGCGGGACAATCGACGGGGTTCACTCTGATGACGACTCCATGGCGTCGCCCACACCGCTGCGGCAGTTCGGCGGCTATTTCCCCTTTGCCACCAAGCACATTCTCGACGTGCCGGTGCTCTTCAATCAGTACGGGCTGAAGGAGATCTGGGAAGAGGAATACGCGAAGGTCGGTGTGAAATGGCTGTCTGCAGCGGGTCAGGACCCCTGTAATTTCAACACCAAAAAGGAAATCACCAGCGTCGCGGATCTGGATGGTCTCAAGCTCTATACCTTCCCGACGGCGGGCCGGTTCCTGTCCAAATTTGGCGTCGTGCCGGTGAACATTCCTTACGAGGATGCCGAGGTTGCGGTGCAGACGGGTGAGCTGGATGGCATGGCGTGGTCGGGCATTACCGAGGACTACACCGTGGGCTGGGCTGATGTGACCGACTACTTCCTCACGAACAACATCTCCGGTGCCTGGATCGGCTCCTGGTTTGTGAACGAAGAGCGCTGGGCTGAACTGCCCGATCACCTGAAGTCGGTGGTGATGGCCGCGACCGAGGCGGGCCACACCTACCGCAACCAGTGGTACTGGGGTGGTGAGGCTGCTCTGCGCGCCAATGGTGACAAACTTGCGCTGCGGTCGGTACCTGCGGGCGAGTGGGCCGAGGTGGAGAACGCCGCCAAGGAATTCTGGGAAGAAGTGGCCCAGGAAGGCGAAGTGCACCAGAAGATCGTCAACATCTTCAAAGAGTACAACAGCGTGATCAATCAGGCTGGCGTGCCCTACAACTTCGAATAATAACACGACAACGATCAACAGGCGTCCCCGTTCTGCGGGGGCGCTTCCCGTTCAGAAAGGACCGCAGATATGCCCGGAAACCTGACTTTTGAAGCGCTGCGGAACGCCGTGCGAAACGGCACAATTGATACTGTGCTGGCCTGCTTTCCTGACATGCAGGGCCGGCTCATGGGCAAGCGGTTCCATGCGGTGAACTTTGTGGAGAGCTCTTTTGAAGAGACCCACTGCTGCAACTATCTGCTGGCCACCGATCTGGAAATGGCCACGCCAGAAGGCTACGCGGCATCCAGCTGGGAAAAGGGCTATGGCGACTACATCATGGCCCCGGACCTGAGCACGCTGCGGTTGCTGCCATGGCTGGAAGGCACTGCTATGGTGCTCTGTGACATCCTGGATCACCACACCCACAAACCTGTGCCGCATGCCCCGCGTCAGATGCTCAAGACGCAAGTGGCCCGGCTGAAAGAGCTTGGGCTTGATGCGATGATGGCCACCGAACTGGAATTTTTCCTGTTCGAACATTCGTTTGATGACATCCGGAAATCGGGCTTTCGCAATCTGTCTCCGATCAGCGGATATAATGAGGACTACGCGATCCTGCAGACAACCAAGGAAGAAGGTGTGATGCGGCCCATCCGCAACCATCTTTTCGGGGCGGGCCTGCCCGTTGAAAACTCCAAGGGCGAGGCCGAAACCGGTCAGGAAGAGCTGAACATCCGGTATGCGGCCGCGCTGGATTGCGCGGATCACCACACCATTGCAAAAAACGGCATCAAGGAAATCGCCTGGCAGAACGGTGTTGCCGCGACCTTTCTGCCCAAATGGCACCACAACAAGGTCGGCTCCTCCAGCCATGTGCATCAGTCACTGTGGCAAGACGGTCAGCCCGCGTTTTTCGATAAATCCGACGATCTGGGCATGTCGCAGCTGATGAAACACTACATGGCTGGCCTGATCGCCTATGCGCCGGATTACACGTTCTTTCTGGCCCCCTATATAAACAGCTACAAACGGTTTGCCAAAGGGACCTTTGCGCCCACCAAAACCGTCTGGTCGGTTGATAACCGTACGGCCGGTTTCCGGCTTTGCGGTGATGGCACAAAGGGCATCCGCGTTGAATGCCGTATCGGCGGGTCGGACCTGAACCCGTATCTGGCGCAGGCGGCGATGTTGGCGGCCGGGATCAGGGGTATTGAGGAGAAAATGCAGCTTGCGCCACCCACTTCAGGCGATGTGTACGACGCGGCGGACGCCCAGGACATACCCCAGACCCTGCGCGCGGCGACGGAAACGCTGCGCGGCTCGGCCTTTCTGCGCGAGGCAATGGGCGACGATGTGATCGACCATTACACCCGCTGTGCGGAATGGGAGCAGGAAGAGTTTGACCGCGTGGTGACCGACTGGGAAATCGCGCGCGGATTTGAAAGGGCCTGATGTGATCAGATGTATCTCGCCGGTTGACGGCTCGGTTTATGCTGAGCGCGATGTCCTGTCTGCGGCTGATGCGGCAGCGGCTGTAGGACATGCGCGCAATTCACAGGCGGAATGGGCCGCACGCCCGCTGGCCGAGCGCATTGAGCTGGTGATGGCCGGCGTCGCCGCGGTCGGCGCCATGAACGACGGGATCGTGCCGGAACTGGCATGGCAGATGGGCCGGCCCGTGCGCTATGGCGGTGAATTCGGCGGTTTCAACGAACGCGCGTCCTGGATGGCGGGTATCGCAGCGGAAGCGCTGGCCGATATCACGGTTGAGGACAGCGACGCATTCCGCCGGGTGATCAAACGCGTGCCGCATGGTGTGGTACTGGTCGTAGCCCCCTGGAACTACCCCTATATGACGGCGATCAACACCGTGGCTCCGGCCCTGATTGCGGGTAACGCGGTCATTCTGAAACATGCCAGCCAGACGCCGCTGGTGGGCGAGCGGATGGCTGCGGCTTTCCATGCCGCCGGTGTTCCTGCGGATGTGTTTCAGAACGTTTTTCTGGATCATGCCACTACGTCTGCGCTGATTGCAGCAAAGTCGTTCGGATTTGTGAATTTTACCGGCTCGGTCGCCGGCGGGCAGGCCATCGAGCGCGCCGCAGCGGGGACGTTCACGGGTGTGGGGCTTGAGCTAGGCGGCAAGGATCCGGGCTATGTCTGTGATGACGCGGATATCGGGGCGGCGGCCGAGACACTGATTGACGGCGCGATGTTCAATTCCGGTCAGTGCTGTTGCGGGATCGAACGGATTTATGTGGCTGAGCAGCACTTTGACGATTTTGTCGATCGGGCCGTCGAGATCGTGCGCGGCTACCGGTTGGGCAACCCGCTGGACGCGGAAACCACTCTCGGTCCGATGGCGCACAAGCGTTTTGCCGATGAGGTCCGCGCACAGACTGCCGAGGCTCTGGCACAAGGTGCCAAAGCACACATTGAAACTTTCCCGCAGGATGATGGCGGTGCCTGCCTGACCCCACAGATCCTGACAGATGTGACCCATGAAATGCGCGTGATGCGCGAGGAAAGTTTCGGGCCGGTTGTCGGGATCATGCCGGTGCGGGATGACGCGGAGGCGATCCGCCTGATGAACGACAGTACCTTCGGTCTGACCGCTTCCGTCTGGACCGCAGACGCCGCACGCGCAGAGGCCATCGCTGACCGGATCGAAACGGGCACTGTTTTTATGAACCGCGCAGATTACCTGGACCCCGGCCTCTGCTGGACCGGCTGCAAAGACACGGGCCGGGGCGGGGGCCTTTCTGTCATCGGTTATCACAATCTGACCCGTCCCAAATCCTACCATCTGAAAAAGGCGTAGAACATGTCGCTGACTGCCAACTGGTCATATCCCACCGCCGTACGCTTTGGCGCCGGCCGTATCTCCGAGATTGCCGGGGCCTGTGCGTCAGCTGGCATCAAACGCCCGCTGCTGGTCACAGATCGCGGGCTTGCGGACATGGCCATTACCACAAAAACGCTCAACCTGCTGGAGGCCGCAGGTCTGGGCCGCGCCATATTTGCTGATGTGGATCCGAACCCGAATGAGAAAAACGCGGCAGCTGGCGTGAAGGCCTTTCGTGATGGCGGGCACGACGGGGTTGTGGCCTTTGGTGGCGGCTCGGGGCTTGATCTGGGCAAAGTGGTCGCGTTTCAGGCGGGCCAGACCAGACCGCTCTGGGACTTTGAGGATATCGGCGACTGGTGGACCCGCGCAGACGCTGATGCCATTGCTCCCATCGTGGCGGTCCCAACCACGGCGGGCACCGGATCAGAGGTGGGGCGGGCCTCTGTTATCACCAATTCCGAAACCGAAGAGAAGAAGATCATTTTCCACCCCCGGATCCTGCCGGCGGTCGTGATCTGTGATCCGGAGCTCACCGTTGGCATGCCGCCTTTCATTACAGCGGGTACCGGGCTGGATGCCTTTGCGCACTGCGTCGAAGCCTACTGTTCACCACATTACCATCCGATGTCTCAGGGTATGGCGCTTGAAGGGATGCGGCTGGTCAGGGAGTACCTGCCCCGCGCCTATGCGGACGGCAGTGATCTGGAGGCGCGGGCGCATATGATGTCCGCCGCGGCCATGGGCGCCACGGCTTTCCAGAAGGGGCTGGGGGCCATTCATGCGCTCTCGCATCCGATCGGCGCGATTTATCATACGCATCATGGCACGACCAACGCGGTATGCATGCCTGCGGTTCTGCAGTTCAACAGACCAGCTGTTGAAGAAAAGATCGGGCAGGCGGCCCGGTACCTTGGCATTGATGGCGGCTTTGACGGTTTCTGTGCGTACGTTGATGCGCTGAATGACAGCCTGCAGGTGCCCAAATCCCTTGCTGCGCTGGGCATTGAGAACCCGGATATCGACCGCATCGTAGCCGGTGCCCTCGCGGACCCCAGCACCGGCGGCAATCCGGTGGAAATGACCGCTGACAACACGCGTGCGCTGTTGCTCGAAATTCTTTGATCCCGGGCGGGGCGTTATGGCGTCTGTGCGGGCAGCGCCCCGGACAGGATCTGCTGTCCGGTCCTCGTGTCTGCACCCGCTGGCCCGTCAGCGAGCGAACCCGCACCGCTCGCCAGGTGACGCACGAGCTGCGGCGCGGCCGCGCTGGTACCGCTGACTGCGACACGGCTGCCCGACCGCGAGCCTGCGGCCAACAGACCACGCAACACCGCAGACCGGTCCCCTGGCGCACTGACGTCGATGTCTTCGGAGGCGTTATCCAGTGGTGCAGCTGAATAATCTGCTGGGGCCACCGTTCCCGCAGTGGAGGACAACGCACCGACAACAGAAACCTGGTGTCCGTCTGTTGCCGTGGCGATGGCATTCAGGTTTCCCGAGCGGCGCACGACCGACGGTGCCGTGTCGCTGTCATTGAGAACAGGGTGTCCGGACGGATGACGCGCGCGGTACTCCGGGTCGATGAAGTAGCTTTGCCTGCCCGTGTCCGTGAACCCGACAGGCACATCGTCGCGCAGCACCCAGGCATCAATCCGGTAGGGCGTGCTGGCTTCATGCATGACAGAGATCTGCCAGCTGCCGGATGGCGCCACCTGCCGTTGCTGATGGCCCGGGTCGGTGCCGTCAAGCGCGAGGGTGAGCACGACAATACCGTCAGGATGGCGCCAGACAGACAGCCGTCCGATCACTGTGCCATCTCTTTCGAGCAAACGGATATTCTCCAGCGTTCTGCCCACCGTGGGGAGCACCATTGTCTCAATCGGGGTGTCCGCGCCGGCGGGCTGCAGGCGGATGGTGACATTCATCGGCTCCAGCAGCGGCGGTGCTTCCGGCGCCATTCGGATCTCAAGAAAATTTGACGTCGGATCAGCCGGTTGCAGCTGCCAGGTCAGGTTGAGTGACGCGCTGCCCGGCAGGCTGCGGGCATGGCCCTGACTGAGGTTGTTGTTGCCCGCCGCGACGACCACACGGAATTCGGCGTCAGGCACGCCCATCCTGTTTTCGATCTGTGTGCGGTGACGCTCTGCGACGCGGGCGATGGTCTGTTCAAGGCGGTGCAGTCCGGCGCGGGGTCCGCCTGTCAGCCCAAGGCTGAAATTGACGATGACCGGCACGACTGCACCACGCTGGTCCATCAGCCGCCGGGCGCGGTCGGCGATGTATTCCAGACCCAGGGCGAAGGGGAGCGCAAGCATCGAGCCCGCGGTTTCCCGCGTGACAGCCGGCGGAAGCGAGACAGCAATAACCGGGAGGGTGTCGCCCGCAGGGTCGTGAGGGTCGAACCCAGCGGCCAGATCCAGAACATGCGTGCCGTGACTGACCCGCTGGCTCAGCGGGCTGAAGGCCGGATCCGCGGGGTCGTCGCCCATCAGACGCAGCAGGGCGTCTTCGTCACCGCCTGTCTCGGCAAGTGCCTCTTCGATATCGGCCTGCAGCCATTCACGTCCGAACGGCAGCCGGTCGTCGCGGCGCGCAGCACCCTGCAGCCAGGCGCCGGCGATCCGCGACCCGGACGTGCGGTGCCGGAAACGCTCATGAAAAATGTTGATGCCGTGATCAATGATACCAACAATGGCTGTTGGTTGCGGCAGCGGGTGGTTCGGGTTGCGCGATCGGGGGGATCCGATGCCGGTGCGCCTGCGCAGTTCCTCTGCGGGCAGCGCTGCGTCGCCGCGCAGTGGCAGCACAAAGACCCGCGGATCGTCAAAGTCATCCTGCAGAGGCTGCAACAGATCAGCGAGCGCATCCGCGCCAAAAGCAAGCTGTGCAGGATTGTCGCCTGTCGCCGGGTTTTCGACCCGGAGTGCGCGCCACGAGTCCCGCACGTCGGGCCGGAACCCTTGGGGGTTCATCGGCATGGAAAAGAGCGTTGCGGCACCGGCGCCACCGGTTCTCAGAAAAGGACTGTCGCGGCGGAAGAGCCACGCGCTGACAGGTTCGAGGCGCGGATGGAATACATCCTCGCCGGGGTCTTCAATCCACTGCCAGGCCATCTCAAAGGGCCCATTCGCTGATCGCATCGGTCCAGACGTTTGCCAGCAGCGGCGACAGATCTGTCCCTGCACTGCCGGGCAACTCTTCGATGATCGCGGCACCTTCGGAGGTCACCGGAAGCTGACGCACGCCGTCGTGCCAGACCCGCGTGGTGAAAAAGTCCTCGGTGCCGATGCCCGGACCGCTGAAGCGCAGAGGCTGGACCGTATCCAGCTGACCCGCACGGGCCGCGATTGCATCGGCAATTGCCATGCCGAGCACAGCGCCCGCGTAACTGTCCGCGGGGAAATGCACACCGGCCACCGTCCGGTTGACGGCGATGCGGGCGGCCATGTGCATCAGCTGGCTGTCGGTCCCGGGTGCTGCTGTCGCAAAGCGTGTCAGCGTGGATGCAACGGCAAAGGCCTCTGTCGCGTGGCCGCTGGGCAGGCTGGAATGGGTAGGGGTCGGGATGATCGGCTGTATCTGCGGCGACAGCGCCACGGGTCTGTGGCAGGCCAGGATGTGTTTGCACTGCTGGGCTGCATGCGTCGCACAGTCCTGCGCCAGCACCAGCAGTTTCAGCGTGGCGGGATGTTTACCGGCTTCCAGTCCGGCAATGTGCGTATAATAGCCGATTGTCCCGGCAGTCTGGTCCGTGATTTCGGAAATGCGGTCGGGCCGAAGATCGGCGTAATCGTGCACCATGCGGGCCTGAGCTGCGAAATCTTCCGCTGACGGCGCGCGCATGTCGACCAGCGGAGCGGCAGTGAATTCAGGCGACGTACCCGAAGGGTTCGTCTGATCGAGGAGGTAAACGATTGCAGCACCGTTGTCCGGGTCAGCGGCATAGGACAGGCGCGAGAGCATTTCATTGGAGAGCACGATCTGCTGGCTCTGCGCGCCCCAGAGATCCAGATGGCCGGGGTCTGCAATGCTGCGAGGTGTGGCGGCAGCGCTGCCCTGCCAGAGCCCGGCGATACCGTCGTGAGCGGTGATATATCCCACCGGTGAGGCCGCGGCCTGGGTTCCCAGTGACTGCAGACTTTGCAGAGACTGAAGGGATTGCAGCGACTGAAGAGACTGCAGTGACTGCAGGGATTGCAAAGACTGAAGAGACTGAAGGGATTGCAGAACCGGCATAAAATATCCTTTGTTGAATTCAGTTGACCGGGACACCGGCATGTCTGAGCGCATCGGTCCAGACCTGACTGACAGTGCTCTGCCCGGCCGGGTGGTTGCGCTGATAATCTGATACCCTGAGACCGGGATCGAGCCGCATCAGTTCGCCTGCGGCTTTGCGGGCTTCGTCCTCCCGGCCTGCCAGCTGCAACCCGATCACCCGGCATCTGTGTGCCGACAGATGCAGCGGATTGTGCCGCAGCGATGCTTCGGCCATTTCAACCGCTTCGTCATAGCGGCCACCGGCCACATAGCTGCCAGCGCTCAGCGTCTGGAAGAACGGTCTGCGCGGGTCACGCGGCGAGAGCAGAAACGCCCTGTCCGTCAGGGCGACAGCCGCATCCCCGCCACCGGTGAAGGTTTCCAGAACTGCGTTGAGCTGTGAGATGAAGGCACTGCTCGGGTTGATCTCGCGTGCGGCGTCGAACCTCTGGCGCGCGACACTGAAATCGTTCTTGAGGATTGTGCGGATATTGCCGTCTATGGCGAGGGAGAGCGCGCATGTGGCGTTCAGGTCCAGAGCATTCCGGATCGCGTTCTGCGCCTTCAGCTCGTCCGCTGCAACGTCGTCACTCCATTTCTGATAAATCCTCAGAAGGTGCCACTGTGCTAGCCAGGCACGCGGGACAGGATGGGCAGGGCACCTTTCGATGACCGCTTCAAGCTGTGCTGCCGCGCGGTGAAAGTGTCGCTTTTCAAAAGAATGCATCAACGCCACCGCGGACAGCATCAGCGTATGCGCGTCCAGCTCCGGCAGTGGCGTGCTGGATCCGGCGGCAATGGAGCGGGACATGATGGTCCGCAGGGCCTGCCCGGCGATCTGATTGGTCAGAAAGTCCTCGCCGGCCAGAAAGTCGGCCAGGTCGATCCTCTGGCGGTCGGACCACATGACCCGGTGATCGCTGGCGTCTGTGAGGGTGGCGTCTACGGTCAGCGTATTGCCATGCTGGCGGCACTGACCGGTAAGGATGAATTCCGCGGTCGCGTCCGGCAGAACCTGCGGATCAGAGAGGGCGCGGCTGGAGAAATGGGAAATCGCGTCAATCAGTTGCGACCGCGCGAAATGACCGGTCAGCTCCTGCGCAAGCGCATCTCCGATCCCCATCGGACGTGGCGTCGCCGTTTCAACAAAGGGGCAGACGATAATCCGCGGCAGGACTGCAGCCGGTGGTGCGGCGACAGCCACTCGCCCGGGCGGTGCGTCTGTCTGGCGCTGGTCGCGCAGCCAGTCTTCGAAACCTTCTTCTGCGAGGTCGATCCCTTCGAGGAAAACGCCCGGCACGTTGTTCTCAATCCTCGAGGCTTCCGGAAGCAGGCCGACAGTATCCCGGTCGGTGCAGAACACTGCATCAAAATCCGCCCCACACGTCTGGCGCAGGGCGTGCAGTAGCTGGCGCAGATTGGCGCGGGAGCGTTCCGGCGCGCTGTCTGACCATAAAACACCGGCCAGCCAGTTGCGGCTGCGGCGCAGGCCCGGAGCTGTGGCCAGAAGCGCAATCAGGGCGATGTTGCGCGGGCCGGTGATCTGCGTGACGGCAGCGCCGCTGAGCTCCACGACAGGGGCACCGTACAGCCTGATGCTGAGACAGATATCCGGGTCATCTGACGCCATCGCACGCTTTCCCACACCAGCGGGTACACCCGGCTGGCAGCAGGGGACCGGCCGTCCGGGGACACGCTCTCCACGCCTCGCAGCATGTGGCAAAAGGTCTGTGAAAACAAGTTCGGCGGCATGCCGGATGACCCGTGTCTCCGGGCGACGGCGGCGCTTTGACAGCATGGCGATACGTGCAGGCAGGTTCATGTCAAAGCCGGTGATGCGGCAGGGACCGTCAGGTTTCCGTCAGGTTGCGCCCTGACGGAAACCTGACGGCTGACGGTATCTGCTGTTCCTGCGCCATTTTCAGCGCGCGGCCCGGACGACTGATCGCGTGATCAGTTCCGGCCTGCAGATCAACAGTAATGAAAGCCATTATCATGAAAATAATCGTTTTTTCTCTTTCCGCCGCAGTGACTCTGTGGGCAGGTGCAGCAATTTCCGCGCCGGTTTCCGCAAACAGTGAGCTGAGCCTTTTTCACAGATACACTGTCAATTCCGGGTCTGTGCCCGATGCTGTGCGCCTTTCGATCCTGCCGGGGTCTCTGGTTCTGGGCGCGGATATCGAAACAAACGTCGATGACCCGGATGCCACGAACACCAGTTCAGTAAATACCGTCGTGGCAAATCCATTTTCGGAACCCGTTGTGCCGTTCAGCTCAGTCCGCATGGATGAAACGGTGCTTCCGGGGGGCACCGAGGGTGCATTTGCGGCCTATGATGTTGAGGTCACCTCTGTCGATGATCCGGACGCCAATCCGTTCGATACATCAATTGTTGACCGGACCGTGAACAACAGTGGCTCTGTACGGGCAGAAATAGCGTCCGGTCCGGTCGCATCCGATGGGTCCGCATTTTTTATCAATGAACGCGGGTTTCTTTTCGAAAATGTCAGCGACAGCCTGGTCTCTTTTAACATCGTGGGCGACGTGCGGGCCTCGTTTCTGTCCTCCTATGACGGTTCGGATGGTTTCGCCCGCGCCTCGGGCACGCTTTTCAGCGAATTCGGCGCGCTTTCCGGGGCCACCGTCAGCTACCTGCCTCTCGCGCCTTATCTGCGCACAATCACGGAAGAAGGCGGAACCGCCCAGGTTACTGAAAACCTTGTCACCAGTGGCGACGGATTTGACGGTTTTCTTTTTTCTGCGGCAACAAGTGCAGCGGGCGGAGCGGATGCTGCGGAAGCCGCTCTCGATTTGACCTTCCGCTATCTGTTTTCCATCAGCCTCGATCCGGGCGGGTCGGTGGAGTTGCTGACCGGGTTCAGGCAGCGCAATGCCGTTGAATACACGCCCGCGCCAGCACCCGTGCCGCTGCCTGCCAGCTTCTCATTCCTGCTGGCTGGCCTCGCGGGGCTGGGTATCGCCAGGCGGCGCATCCGGTCCTGAGTTCCCGGAAATCTGTTTATTGTTCAAGGAGTTTACCGATGTTTTCCCAGAGAAGTCATACTGAAGATCATTCATTGCGCGGTGGCGCTCACCGTTTCATCCTTGCAGGTGTCTTTGCGTCTCTCGCAGGGGCAGGCCTGGCGGCGGAGGGGTTCGCTCCGGCCTCCCTCACATCGGGCATCGACAGCGAAATCACTGAGCTGATGCAGGACGGCGGCATTGTCGGCCTGACCGTGGCCGTCACGCAAGGAGGACGTCTCGTCTATTCGAAGGGGTTCGGTCTGTCGCGGCGGCCGGAGAATGCGGGCGGCGGCATTCACATCATGCAACACGATGACCGCACGCGCTTTGGCTCGGTCGGCAAGGCCACGGTCTCGGCGCCTGCACTTTATCAGGCGATGCAGGCCCGTGGTATGGACCCGGCCACCACCAAAGTCTACGGGCCGGACGGTATTCTGGGTACCCGGTACAACGCAGTCCAGCGGATCTCTACAGACAGGCACCGGCCGATTGTTGCAATGGCGATTGGCCCGGATGACCGGGTTCATGCGTGGTACCGGAACGGAACGTACAGTGTCGGGACCTCGTCGGACCTCGCAGCGTACCAACAACCCAGATCCTACACCGTTGCCGAAGGGCGTGAGGCCCACGACCTTCACGCTGTGGCCTTCAATCCGCAGGGCCATGCCTATGCCTGGTACAAAGACGGCACCCGCAGCATCGGAACAGCGCGGGATCTTGATGCCCGTGCAGGCATTCCGGTCGACGATGACGGCGATCCGACGCAAACGGTGACACTGCCTGTCGGCTCTGACGGCGACCGCAAATCCATGCATGACGTGGTCGGCATCGGCATCGCTAAGTCGGACAGTGACGTCTACGTCTGGTATGATGATGGCACGGTGTCTTCCGGTAACTCGCTCAATTTCGGGACGCATTTTGCCAACAGGACTTATGCGTCGCCGGTGATCAACCAGTCGGACACCCGGTACCGTATCCGCGGGATCGGCATTGCCGGCGATGATCATGTTTATGTCTGGACCTCCGGGAAGCTGGCTTTTTCGGGCCACAGCCGGGACCTTACAGCGTACCGCGCGCCTTATGAGTATGATCACCCCTTCGACGGCCATAAACGCAACCGGTTCCGTGACATCATGGTGCAGCACGTCTTTGACCACACGAGCGGCTTTTTCCGCAGTGGGGATGTCGAAGCCACGCGCCGCACATATCCCGCACATGGCGAGCCGACATATGACCTGATCCACAAGCATTTTCTGGCGACACGTCCGCTGCAGTGGAAAGCAGGCGAACGGTATTCCTATTCCAACCACGGCATGGGGATGACGACCCTCCTGATTGAGGCGCTGACCGGCAAGACCTATCGCGAGTACACGGTGAACAGCTATCTCAGACCGATGGGTCTGAAGGGGAAGGTCAGGGCACAGAAAGCGACACCGGATGCGCATGATGCCTACCCCTATGAACGCACCAGTACGGGGTACAATGAGCTGCCCTTCAAGGCCTCCACAACCGGTCTTGCTGCAGGTGGGTGGACCTCTTCGGCGCAGGGTATTCTTGCGATCACCACCCACCTTGCCGACAGCATCGGCTATGATGGCATGGACATCGCAGGCTTCCGCGCCACATCGCGGGGCAAGCTGCACCACAACGGTGCCACGGGTGGCGGGTACGCTACTGTGGCTGTGTTCAGGCCCGGGTATACAGCGGTAAGCGGAGAGGATCTGAGCGAAATCCACGTGGCGATCGGCACCAATACCAGTGGGTTGTCAGATGCAACCACCGCATCGATCCGGGGGATGACCGGGACGATTGCCAAGATCGTGGCAAACGCAGATATCCCGCAAAGTACAGACTACTGGGATGTTGCCTGGTAAGGAGCTCTGCACAGGCTGATCAATCGCGGCGGCGTCCTCGGGGCGCCGCTCTTTTTGTCCGGCGCGCGCAGTATGTGCGCCTTTGATGCAGCATTTGTCCAATAGCGCGGGCAGGTGCAGCGACATCGCTCTCGACTGCTGACGCGAACCCGGTTTAAATCTGCGCCGGGTGCCCGAACGCTGACAGCCGGAGTAAAGCTATGTTCCTGAAAAACGCCTGGTATGTTGCGGCATGGACCAGCGAGATCACGCGTGACCTGCGTCAGATCACGGTGCTGGATGAAAAGATCTGCATTTTCCGCACCGAAAGCGGCGACCTTATCGGCCTGGAAGACGCCTGTCCGCACCGCAAGCTGCCGCTGAGCCGGGGCCGTATCCGGGGGGACACCGTCGAATGCGGTTATCACGGTCTGACGTTCGACTGTGCCGGGCAGTGTGTTCGTGCGCCAGGCGCCGGGCGCATCCCGTCCGAGGCACGCGTGCATGCCTATCCGCTCTGCGAAAAATACGGGCTGGTCTGGATATGGATGGGCAATCCGGCGCTCGCAGATACAGCCGACATCTTTGATATACCAAACTTTGATGATCCGTCATGGGGCATCAACCGGGGCTCGGCGATGGAGCTCGAATGCAACTATCTGCTGATGTGCGATAATCTTCTGGATCCTACCCATGTCGCCTGGGTTCACGAGTCCAGTTTCGCGGCGGCCGGCACCAAGGACACACCATTGCGCGTGACAAAAACGGATGAGGGCGTGGTCGTGCATCGCTGGATCATGGATCACGAACCAGCGCCGTTTTACAAAAAAGTCATCTGTTTCAGTGGGAACTGCGACCGTCTGCAGCATTACGAAGTCAGGTACCCCGGACATGCGCTGATCCGGGCGGTGTTTACCCCGGCAGGTACGGGTGGCCCGGATGGACCGCTGCATGACGATACCTTCATCATGGACAGCTACAATTTCATGACCCCCACGAACGCGCATCAGACCCGGTACTACTGGTTCCAGCTGCGCAACATCCGGCCGGACGACGCAGAACTGTCTGCCATGATGAGCGCAGATGTTCAGAAAGCCTTTGAGGAAGACCGCGCGGTTCTGAATGAAGTCCAGAAAGGCATGACCGACAAACGCAGTCCGCATATTGATCTGCCGATTGACGCAGGGCCACTGCGGTTCCGCCGGCAGCTGCAGGCGATGATCAATGAAGAGCAGCAGGTTGACCGGCAAATGGCCGAATAGGGGCTGTCTGCGCGTCCAGACTTGCGGCAGGAACAGCTTTGTGAAACCGTCACGGGGCAACTCACCGGGCAAAAACAGGGGCGGAACTGATGCGAAGATCATTCTTTTGCCAGGGAATATCATCCTGCGCCGCAGTGGCGATGCTGGTCGCAGGTGCATTTCAGCCCGATCGCGCCGCTGCGGACTGCGTGCGCACAGAGCTCGACACCCCCCCGCGTCAGTCCTTTGCCTGTACGCCGGATTTCGTGATGGAGCGCGAGCCCTCGGCGTCGCTGAAAATTATTGAACGTGCAGGTGAGGCACCGCCCCGCGCCATTGAGCTGCAGAATGGCGCGATCCTGATTGACGTCGTACCCGGCAGCCGGTCTACGCAGATCAGGACACCGGAAGCCATCGCGGCAGTGCGTGGCACTGTGTACATCGTCGATTCACGTGACGGCGAGACCTCTGTTTTTGTCCTTGAAGGGCAGGTCACCGTAACGCGCCCCGGGGACTCCTCGGTCATCGCACAGGTAAATGCGGGCGAGGGAGCAGATGTGACCCCTGAAACCGGTATCTCCGTCAGCCGCTGGCCTGAACGCCGGGCCGCCGCACTGCTGGCGCGCTTTGGACGCTGACACCCAAAGTCAGAGGTTTTCACGAAGCGCGGTCCTGCTGGCGCTGATTGCTGCGGCTGTGTGGGTGTCCGCAGTTGTCCTGCCGCATGTCACAGGCCGGGCAGGGATTACAGAGACGCCAGAGCTGTGGCTTGCTGATCTGCGCTTCCGGTTGGCTGGCCAGCAGGCTCCCGCTTCTGAGGTGGTTCTGGTTGCGCTGGATGACGAAACACTCGACCTGCCGGGCGGAAATGGCCGGCGCGTTCTGAGCACCCTGATCCGGAACATCAGTGACAGTGGCGCGGCCGCGCTGGCAGTTGATGTCCTGCTGGCGGATCTGCGGGATCCGGCAACCGACGCGGACCTCGCGGCGGCGCTCGCGTCTGTCCCGTCCGCAATCGCTGCGGCTGCGCGCTTTGACCGGGCTTCGGGTGGAGCGCTCGTGCCGGATGCGTTGTTTGCTGGGGCGGCGCAGCCTGGCCTGGTCAACGTATCCACCGATACCCGGGGCACGCCGCGTTACATGCCGCTGGTGCTCGATACCGGCGACGGCATCTATCCGGCGATGGCATTGTCCGCCGCTGTGCTGTTCTCACGTGATCAGGCCTCGTTCAGCGACGGGGTGCTGACCCTCGGGGAGCGGACCCTTGTGCTGAAGGATGGCGTCTATCTGCCGTTGCGCCACCTTGGGCCGGCGGGCACAGTCCCGACCGTCAGTGCCACCGCGCTGCTGGACGGGCCCTTATCAGGTGTGTTGCAGGACCGGATGGTGGTGCTCGGATACACGGCCTCCGGCGTGGGGGACCGGTTCCCGACGCCTTTTGGTGACAGCACACCCGGAGTGGAGATCATCGCCACAGCCGTCTCGCAGCTGATCGGTGGGCCGGGCCTTCAGCGCCCCGAAAACCTTCGGCGCTGGGACGCCGCACATGCTGTTGGGCTGACCATTCTTTGCCTGCTCGCGCTGATGCAGTTGCCATTGTCGCGTTCGCTTCCCCTGATTGTCCTGCTCATGGCCGCCAGTTTCGGGATCGCAGCGATGTTTTTTTCTTCCGGTGTCTGGATCAGTCTCGCGGTGCCCCTGCTGGCTGCGGCTCCGCCAGCGCTTTTTGTGGCGGGCTTCCGGTACCGGCTCGAACGTCAGAACGCCCGGCACGCTGAAATGGCCGCGACGGCGCTGCGACAGTTTCAGGCACCGGCGCTTGCGGAAAGAATTGCGCGGAATCCGGATTTTCTGGCCAAACCGGTCGACCGGTTCATGTCGATCCTTTTCGTGGATCTGTCGGGCTTCACCAGCCTGTCGCAAAGACTTGGCCCCGACGGCACGCGTGATCTGCTGAGGTCCTTTCATGAGCTGACCGGAGAGGCCGTCGGGCGCATGGGTGGCAGTGTTCTGAACTACATGGGCGACGGTGCATTGGCTGTGTTCGGCATGGAGCCTGAAAAAACCGGACCACAGACCGATGAGGCGCTGCGCGCGGCTATTGAGATCGTACAGAAACTCCAGGCCGCACCGCTGCCTTCCGGGCAGACGGCACCGGTCCGGTGCCGGATCGGGCTGCACTGCGGACCGGTTGTTTTATCCCGCCTCGGCGCCAGCAGTCATCAGCAGGTCACTGTCTCGGGCGACAACGTCAATCTGGCCAGCAGACTGATGGAAACAGCCAAAGAAGAGGATGCAGTGGTCGTCGCAAGCGATGATTTCATGGCCACACTCAATGGGCCGCCGCCGTTCAGCCCGGAGAAACGCACAGGAGTGCGCGTGCGTGGCCGCAGCGGTGACATTTCCGTCTGTATCTGGAAAACGGACACGATCCCGGATGCGGGCTGACACCGTGATTGCCTAGTGGTGACACCACTTTCGCGCGGATGACGTGAAAGCGATTCTCGTCCTGCGGGTGTGAGCCCTGTTCTGCAAATTGACCAGATATTGAACAATTTCACTTTGATATGTCGTTTTTTCGGTCTTTTCGTCGAAAAATGGGAAAAATTCAGACCCATTTGCTGGCGGAAATGGTTAATGCTTCGTGAATGGGGTGCAATTTTAAGTGCCGCAGAACCGCCCCTGAAAAATCACGGCACATTCGGCGCGCGTCTGCCCGCCACATTAAAATAAGAGGGACATATGCCAACAAAACTGGTCGTCGGTCTGGATGGAGCGGGGTCGGGCAATCGTGCGCTTGATCATGGCAAGCAGCTTGCCCGCCTCATCGGGGACTGTGAGATTCTGGTTGTTTACGTGATCGAATGGTCACCGTTCACCTTCCAGACTGCAGAGGAGAATGCGCAGCGGCACAAGCGGCGCGAGGAAGAAATCGCAGTGGCAAACAGCCGGGTTGTTGAGCCGGCCGTCGCTCAGCTGACAGCGGATGGTTTCACCGCCTCGGGCAAAGTGCGTCATGGCGATGTCGCCGAAACGCTGAACGCCATCGCCGAAGAAAACGGAGCGGATCAGATCGTAGTCGGCCGCTCCTCCGAAAGCGGGTTCACGTCCCGCATCTTCGGCAGTTCAACCAGTAACCTTGTCATGCATGCCAGCATGCCAGTCACAGTCGTCGGGTGAGGGATCAACATGAAAACAGATATCAGGTATCTCGCTGGTGCAGCCGCTGCGGCACTGCTGGCCAGCCCGGCTGCCGCACAGGAAGCACAAACGCTTGACCAGCGCGTCAACGAGGTTTTCGCGCAGTTTACGGGGCCTTTCGTCAGCTTTATTTTTGCACCTTTCCCGGGCACGTCGTTCCCCTGGATTGTGATGTGGCTGGTGATCGCGGCCACCGTTTTCACCGTCTATTTCGGGCTGGTGCAGCTGCGTTACTTCGGGCACTCCATTTCGCTGGTGAAAGGTGACTACTCAGATCCGAACGATGCAGGCGAGGTCAGTCACTTTCAGGCGCTTGCCACGGCGCTCTCGGGCACTGTCGGTCTGGGCAACATTGCCGGTGTTGCTGTGGCCGTCGGGATCGGCGGGCCAGGAGCCACGTTCTGGATGATCCTCGCGGGTCTTCTGGGCATGGCATCGAAATTCACCGAATGTACGCTCGGCGTTAAATACCGCAACGAATACCCGGACGGCACGGTTTCGGGTGGTCCGATGTACTATATGTCTAAAGGCTTTGATGAACTTGGACTGCCGGGGGGCAAAATCCTGGCGGTTCTGTTCTCGATCTTCTGTATCCTCGGCGCTCTGGGCGGTGGAAACATGTTCCAGGCTAACCAGGCCCACGCACAGATTTCCGGTATCGTCGGTGACTATCCGGGCTGGATCACCGGTCTGGTCTTTGCCGCCGTGGTCTTTGCCGTAATCGTGGGCGGGATCAAATCCATCGCCAATGTGACAGAAAAGGTCGTGCCTTTCATGGGCATCCTCTATGTCGGTGCGGCGCTGATCATCCTGATCGTGAACTTTGACATGATCGGCTGGGCTTTTGGCCAGATCTTTGCCGGTGCCTTCACAGGTCTGGGTGTTGCGGGCGGCTTTGTCGGTGCGCTGATCCAGGGCTTTAAGCGGGCGGCGTTCTCGAACGAAGCAGGCGTTGGTTCTGCGGCGATCGCGCACTCCGCGGTACGGACAAAAGAGCCGATCACCGAAGGGTTCGTGTCTCTGCTTGAGCCGCTGATCGATACGGTTGTAATCTGCACCATGACCGCGCTGGTCATCATCATTTCGCAGCAGCTGATCATCGACGAGGCGACAGGAAACTACGTTCTGAACGAAGCCGGTACAGCGATTGCAACTGTTGATGGCAACACAGGTGTGTCGCTGACCTCTGCAGCATTTGCATCCGGGATCAGCTGGTTCCCGTACGTGCTCGCGGTGGCGGTTGTGCTCTTTGCCTTCTCGACCATGATTTCCTGGTCCTACTACGGCCTCAAGGCCTGGACCTATCTGTTCGGGGAAGGCAAGGCATCTGAACTGACCTTCAAGATCATCTTCTGCGTCTTTGTGGTCATCGGTGCGGCGGCAAGCCTTGGGCCGGTGATCGACTTCTCGGACGCGGCGATCTTTGCCATGGCTGTGGTCAATATCTTTGCGCTCTACTTCCTGATGAAGGTTGTGCGCAAGGAGCTGGAATCCTACAGCGCCCGCCTGAAGTCCGGCGAAATCAAAAAGTTCTCACACTGATGAGATACGCGCCGGGGGCGGGCACACCGCCCCCGGTCATCCGCGAACGCGGCTGTTCTGCGGATCATAGGGCCCGGGTGCTGTGACCGTACAGCCCACGAGTACTCCCACCACATCCACCTCAAGCCTCTGACCGGCAACGGCCAGACCGGGTTCTACGAACGCCATGGCAAGATTCATGCCTGTGCGATGCCCGAAATCGCCGGATGTAACAGTTCCCACGACCTTTCCGTGCTGCATAACCGATGCGCCGCCCTGGGCAGGGGCGTCGTCGCTCTCAAGGTGCAGTGTGACCAGCTGCTTTCGGGGGCCATCCGCCTGACGGGTGTGCAATGCGTCCTGCCCGATGAAGCCAGTCTTGGCCATGTCCACAAAGCGTCCCAGACCGGTTTCGAACGGGTCAAATTCGGTCAGGATCTCGGCCTTCCAGTGCAGATACCCTTTTTCGAGGCGCATGGAATCCACAGCTCTGCTGCCAAAGAGGCCCATGCCATGGTCCGCCCCGGCGCGGCGCAGGGCAAGCCAGGCGGCATAAAGCTGGTTGTTGGGTACATGGATTTCATAGGCCAGTTCGCCGGAGAAACTGACGGACATCACCACAGCCGGCGCAATCCCGATGAAACACTCCCGGACATGCAGCCAGGGAAAGGCCGTTGCGGACCAGTCCGCGCGGCTGACCGCCGACATCACATCCCGTGCACGGGGCCCCGCCAGAACAAGGATCGTATGTTCGTTTGTAAGCGACCGGATCTGCACATCCTCATCGCTCCTGAGATGCGCCTGCAACCAGTCCATATCGTGATACTCCGCCGCGGCAGCAGAGCCATACCAGACCCGGCCATCCGGCAACCGGGCAATGGTCGCCTCGGATTTGAGCATGCCCTGATGGTTCAGCAAATACCCAAGCCCTACGCGTCCTGCCTTGCGGGGGACCCGGCCACAGATTATCCGGTCGAGAAACACATCCACATCTGCGCCAGTGAGCTCGAACCGGTTAAACCCGCTGACTTCGGTCAGGCCGACCCGGTCTTGCACGGTGGCAACTTCACTGGCAACAACATCAAACACGTTGTTGAAGTGGTATCCGTAATCCTCGTGAAAATCGGGGTCCGGCTTGATGAACTCCATCCGCTCCCAGCCGTTCACCGTCCCGAAGGCGGCGCCTTCGGCGGCGAGAACCGGGGTCAGGGGGGTTGTTTTGGCGGGGCGGCCTGCGGGGCGGTGCTCGTGCGGGAAATGAAACCGGAACTCGTTCTGATAATCCTCTATGGCTTTCAGCGCTGTGAGTTCGACATTGGCGTGCCCGGTGAAGCGGCGCGGGTCAGTCACCCAGGTGTCATAACAGGCCTCGCCGTGCACAATCTGCTGTGCCAGCAGCCAGCCATGCCCGCCACCTTCGCCCAGACCTGCACGCAACCCGATGATACAGAAGGCGTTGCGCTTGCCGGGGATCGGACCCACCAGCGGCGCGCCATCAATCGTATAGGTTATCGGCCCGTTCACGACCGTGTGGATGCCCGTTTCCATCAGCGCGGGCATACGGGCAAATGCCCCTTCGAGCACATCCGTCACACGGTCCAGATCGTCCGGGCAGAGCGCGTTCACAAAATTCGGATCGATCCCGTCCATCCCCCAGGTTTTGCAGTCCTGTTCGTAAAAACCGACCAGCAGCCCGTTTTTCTCCTGTCGGCAGTAGTAGTCGCTGATCGGGCAGCGCAGCAGGGGCATCCGATGTCCGGCGTCCCGGATGGCCGGGATTTCTTCGGTCAGGAAATACTGGTGTTCCATCGACATGACCGGGTGATGCACCCCCATCATCGCGCCCACCTCATTGACGCGGTAGCCGCAGGCATTCACGACGATCCCGGCATGAATATCGCCCTTGTCCGTTGAAACCACCCAGCTGTCATCGGGCAGCTGCCGCAGGCCAGTGACCGGCGTATTGCGGTGCACCTCCGCACCTGCCTTGCGGGCCCGCCGCGCCAGCGCCTGACAGAGCTGTGCCGGGTCAATATCGCCGTCCAGCGGGTCCCAGAGCCCGCCCACCAGATTGTCGGTCGAGATCAGCGGGTGACGCCGCGCGCACTCTTCGGCATCGATCACTTCAAAATGCACATCCATTCCGCGCGCCATGGATGTAAAATGGCGGTAGCCGTCCATCTGTTTTTCGGTGTTCGCCAGCCGGATGCCACCGTCGGCGTGGTGGTAGTTGATCGGGTAGTCCGGGTCCTCTGACAGTTCCCTGTAGAGGTTGATGGAATGCGTTTTCAGCCCCACCATCGTCTGGTTCATGCCAAAGTTGGTGACCTGGGCTGCGGAGTGCCATGTCGTGCCGGACGTCAGCTCATTGCGTTCCAGCAGCATGACATCGCTCCAGTCCTCCTGCGTGAGGTGATAGAGCGTGGAACAGCCGGCGATGCCGCCACCGATGACAACGACCCGTGCCGATTTTCTCATGCCTGCTCTCCGATATCTCAGTGCCTGCAGCAGTGAGACGAAAGCAGGCCGGACGGGTCAACAGAATCACGGAAATGACGATGGAATCGAAATCAGGTTTCGATCTTTTGAAAATCAAGGCCCGCCCGATATCGCAAACGTGGTCTTTTAACGAAACGCTTTGTCGTCCGGCGCTTCCGGCAAATGCAGTGCGCCATCAAGCCAGGGGGTCTGGCGCACGGCGGGGCCGATAACACAGTCCCGGATCAATCGGCGCATGACCTGCCAGACCCTTTGCGCTGTCGCCGTGTCAAAATCCGCGCGGGCAAAGAGGGAGATGTACCTGGCAAATCCGGGGCCGGGCAGGGGCACGATCTGCACCTGGTGGCAGAACCTGTGCGCGCGCTGATAGTTGGTCGGTGTCGTGATCGCCCAGCCTTTGCCATCTGCGATCATCCCCATCATGGATTGTGTGCTCTCGAACCGGAACCGTTGTGGCAACTCAAGACGCTGACGGCGCAGATGAGCGCTGATCTGCCGGCCCATCAGCTGATCATCGCTGTAGCGCAGGAAAGGCAGATCACTCTTCCCCTTCAGCAGATCCGCAGGGTCTTCGGGCGCCGCGAGCGGCATCGCCACAACATATGGATCGCGCAGCAGCGGCCATTCGCGGATACTCTCCGGTTCGGCATCGGGCCGGGTAGCGAGCCCCAGATCCACCGCGCGGCCGTCGAGCAGCGCCAGAATGTCATGGCTGGGCCGGGTCAGATGCAAAAACCGGCAGGCTGGCATATCGCGGGCAAGCTGGCGGGCCAGATCCGGCGCGACCTCATCCTCAAAATCCTCGATCAGCGCCAGGCGAAGGTTGCGGATGTCAGACAACCGCCCCGTCAGCGCGGCACCCTCTGCCTTGCGCAATAGATCGAGGGGCCCATCGATCTGGTCCAGAAATGCGGCGCCTTCCGGGGTCAGAGCCATCGGCCGGCGCGCATGATCCAGCAGCTGCACGCCAAGCGTATGCTCAAGCTGACGCAGGTGGTGGGAAACCGTACTGACAGACAGACCCGCTGCCTGTGCAACGCTCTGCACCTGTCCGCAGCGGGCCGTTTCCCGAAAAAGCTCAAGTGACTTCAGAGTGAGTTTGGATCGGTGCATTGCGGGCCTCCGGCGCTGCACCGGATACTAACGATCCGGTATCACTTTTGAAGTTTCCGAAAGAGAAATTCGAAGATTTCAGTCCATCTGATACCCTGGTGTGGATTTCGAAATAGCAGTTTCCTCGGCATTCATCTCGGCCTCAATCTCCTCGAACATCGGTGTCGAAAGGTAACGCTCGCCGGTGTCTGGCAGCATGCACAGGATGACCGAACCGGGTGCCGCAGTTTTTGCGATCTCCTGGGATACGGCAAAGGTTGATCCGCCGGAGATACCCGTCAGGATGCCTTCTTCGGCAGCAAGCCTGCGTGCCCAGGCGATGCCATCCGGACCGGCAACGGGCAGCAGTTCGTCATAAAACGCACTGTCGATCCCTTCCTGCAGCACGGCGGGAATGAAATCCGGCGTCCAGCCCTGGATCGGGTGCGGTTCAAACGCGCTGTGGCTGACAGCAGGCGCTCCGTTGTCGCGCCGTTCCTGCGCGATACCACTGCCTACCAGCTGCGCATTGCCGGGTTCCGTCAGGATGATTTTGGTATCGGGACGCTCTTTGCGCATCACCCGACCGATGCCGGTGACAGTGCCGCCGGTGCCATAGCCTGTGACGATGTAGTCCAGCTTCCGGCCCTCGAAATCGCCCAGAATTTCCTGCGCTGTGGTCGCCTCGTGCATGTCTGCATTGGCCTTTGTCTCGAACTGGCTTGCCAGGAACCAGCCATTGGCCTCGGCAAGTTCAACGGCCTTGTTGTACATGCCGAAGCCCTTCTCGGCGCGCGGTGTTAGAATGACCTTTGCCCCCAGCATCCGCATCAGACGGCGCCGCTCGATAGAGAAGCTGTCCGCCATGGTTACCACCAGCGGGTAGCCCTTTTGCGCGCAGACCATCGCCAGCCCGATGCCCGTGTTGCCCGAGGTCGCCTCGACAACTGTCTGTCCGGGCTTCAGGGTGCCGGCGCGTTCGGCGGCTTCGATGATGTTGAGCGCCAGCCGGTCCTTGACCGATGCGGCCGGATTGAAAAACTCGGCTTTGACGTAAAGCTCAACGCCGTCCGGCGCCAGGTTGTTGATCCGGATCACCGGCGTATTGCCGACGGTATCAAGAATGGAGTCAAAAGTTTTGCCCTGACCGGATGTGCGGCGGATGGAGGGAGCTGTCATGAGATGTCCTTTCTGTCCCGTGATCTGCGGGTCCGCACGTTCTGCGCGGGTCTGCAGCATCACGCAGGACAGCCCCTTTTGCAACCTTTTCTCCCGACTGCAGATGCCTGCGCCTGCAGAGCGGGCTTGTCAGCTTCGGAAATCCGGTGCTAGCCTCAGGGGACCTAACCGGGCAGCGGGGTGTCTACCGGACCCGCCCGACGTCGCTTTGATGACGCGTGAAATCTCCGCCTTTGGCCCCCCAGCGATGGGGAACTGGAACGCAGGACGGGGAGGAAACTGTCATGTTCAAAACGGGAATCGCCGGTATCGGTGATATGGGCAGCGGTATTGCGCTTAATCTGATCAGAAACGGGTTTGATGTGTCGGGATATGACCCGAAACCGGACCGGATGCAGGCATTCACTGACATGGGCGGCCAGGCTGCGGCAAACCCGGCCGAAATCGGCCGGTCCGCAGACGTGGTTTTTGTCATGGTGATGACGGGGCAGGAGGCACGGGATGTGATCCTGGGACCGGATGGGTTGGTCTCTCATATGAAACCGGGTGGCACCGTTATTCTGAGCGCCACCATCCGGCCGAATGAAGCCCGTGAGATTGGTGCTGGGATGGAAGGTTCAGGAATTGATCTGGTCGACACGCCGGTGTCGGGTGGTTTTCCCGGGGCGCAGTCCGGAACGCTGACGATGATGGCGGCAGCTCCGGATGCTGTCCTGGACCGGGTCGCACCTGTGATGCAGGCTGTATCGGCCAATATCCACCGGGTGGGTACCCGCCCCGGTGACGGACAGACGGTCAAAGCCTGCCTGCAGTCGCTGATTGGCGCGCAGTTTTCCGCAACCTTTGAAGCCGCAGCACTTGCGGCAAAGGCAGGTGTGCCGGGGCAGGTCATCCTGGATGTGTTCTCCACCTCATCCGCAGGCTGCGGCGTGGTCAACAATGCACTGGAAAAGATCATCGACCGGCAGTTCGAAGGCACCGGCAGCCACATCAACACGATGCACAAGGACCTGACCATCTCCATGGGGCTGGGTGAGGACCTGGGCGTGCCGCTGCACACGGCGGCGGCGGCAATGCAGATTTTTCATTCGGGGCGGACAAAATACCCGAATGGGGACAACTGGGCCTGCACCCGTGTGATCGAGGAGATTATCGGAGCTGAACTGCACCGGAAGAGCCAGCCATGAAGCTCGGGGTCATCTGCGACGGGATCAGCCGTGACCTTGCACGTGCGGTCGATGTCATGGACGCGTATGACCTCGACTACGCCGAGCTGCAGTTTGTCGGTGAAAAAGAAGTCGGCGATCACACACCGGGGGAAATCCGGGACATTGACCGGCTGTTGCGGGATCGCGGCAAACCCGTGTCCTGTCTCTCGCGCCACATCTTTGCGGGCCTGACCAGCGCGAACCGGCCGGGCGATGCGGATCACACCCGTCACATGGATGCGCTGAAGCGGGTGATCGACATGGCCCATATCACCGGTGCGCCCCTTGTCCGGATCATGACACAGAAAAAGGAACAGATCCTCTGGGGGCGCGGCGGTGCAGAGGTGTGGAACGTGGCGCATGGAGCCTGGGACAGTATGCCACCGATGATCGCGCCGGCGGTTGAGCTTGCGCGGGCCGAAGGGGTGCGGCTGGTGGTCGAGACCGGTAACGGCACGATGGTGAACTCGAACTATACGGCGCGCCGTCTGATCGACGAGCTGGATGCGAAAGACGTGCTGCAGGTGCTGTGGGATCCGGCCAACAACTGCTGGTGTCACGAAGCCGCCTGGCCGGATGGGTATGACACGCTGAAGGGCGGATACCTCGGACATCTGCACATAAAAGATGTGACTGTTGATACGCCGCGCGCAACGCTGGAAGTCAGGCGCCTCGGCGAGGGGCAGCTGGGCCCGATGCTGCATCCGATTGCAGATGCGCTCAGGGCCGATGGATACGACGGCGTGATCTCACTGGAGAGTGTCTGGCATCCCGGGGACGGCAGCTTCGAAAACGGGTTCCGGCAGTGCGTCGGAACCTTCCGCGATATATTCGGCCACTGAAAATGGGCGCCGGATCAGGCGTTCACCTGATGCGCCAGCTGTGACGCGGCCCGTTTCAGCGGTTCGAGAAATTCGCGGAGCGTTTCCGGCGTCTGGCGCTGGATCGGAGCGTGTACCGACAGCGTGGACATAAGACGTTTCTGGTTGTCCAGAACCGGCACCGCAACGGCGGCCATGTCTTCCATGAATTCCTGATTGTCGCAGGAATAGCCGCGTTTGCGCGTCAGTTCGATCTCGGTCTTCAATGCCGCGCGGTCGGTGATGGTGCCGGGAGCGTGCTTTTCCAGCCGGGCACTTTCGAGATAGCGGTCGAGGTAAGCCGGGCGCAGCGAAGACAGATACATTTTGCCACTGGCTGTGCAGTGGAACGGGACCTGAGTGCCCACGGGCAGCTGAATGCGCAGCGGCCAGTGCGTTTCAATCCGGTCCAGATAGGTCATTCCCTCACGGTCCGGCATCGCAATATTGCAGGTCTCGCCAATTTCGGCAGCAACTTCGCGCAGGATGTTCAGGCGCAGCATCCGCACCCGCTGCGAGGAGATAGCATTGACGGCCATAGTCCGGAGCCGTGGCCCCGGAGAATAGGAACGGCCGTCAATATCGCGCTGGAGGAACCCTTCTGCCTCGGCTGTATTGAACAGGCGGTGCAGCGTTGGCTTCGGCAGGTTCAGGGCATCCTTGATGACCGAGGGTGTCACAGGGACGCCGGCCTTCACCACCTCTTCAAGCAGGACCAGCAAACGAAGGTTTGTGGGTATCTGATCCTGTTTGTCAGACATGGTGAAGACCTTTTTCTACTTATTTCCCAGGTACCAGATACAGCGCCAAGTCGGGGACCAATGCAACAAGAATCCAGGTCGCCATCAGCGCAAAGAGGTACATTGTGGAATACCGCAACAGTCTGAAGTAGGGGACCCCGGTTACACCGGACGCCACGTAAAGGTTCAGACCATAAGGTGGCGTGATGAACCCGATGGATGCACCCACAAGGAAGATCACGGCAAAATGGATCGGATCCACACCGACGCTTGCGGCAATCGGCGCCAGGATCGGTGCGAGGATGATCGTCACCGGCAGCGATTCAAGAACCATGCCGGACACGAAAACGATGACCATCGCAGTTGCCAGAACCGCATAGTAACCGCCCATCGACGTCACAAAATCTCCGATAACCTGCTGCGCGCCCAGAAGCGAGAGGATCTGCTGCATCACCACCGAAACGGCAATCAGCGGCGCGAGAATGCCGGTGATCTGTGCCGAACGGACAACGATGCTGGGAATCTCAGGCAGCGTGAAGCCGTCCACCAGGAGCATTTCGCCATAGCTTTTCTCGTCCCAGGACTTGTTGCCTTTGATCCGGAACAGACGGCTGAGCGCCCAGCTGACAAGACCCGCGATCACACCGAAGCCCACGGTAACACCCGCCGCTTCTGTCGGTGAGAACTTACCGGTGTAGATGCCCCAGAGCACCAGGAAGATGGCGAAAAAGCCAAGCCATCCGCCCAGGCCGGTTTTGAAGATACGGATCGGGTTGATCGCGATCAGGTGACCCCAGCCGTTGCGGCTGCAGACGATCCAGCAGGTCAGCATCATGGCCACGACCATCAGGGTCCCCGGAATGATACCGGCGATGAAAAGCTCACCCACTTCGAGTTGCAGCAGGAAGCCGTAAACAATGAAGATGATCGAGGGCGGAATGATAATCCCGACTGTGCCACCCGCCGCAGCGGTGGCAGCCGAAAAGCGCTCATCGTAGCCACCTTTGACCATTTCGGGGTGCAGCATCGAGCCGATGGTGGCCGTTGTCGCAGAGTTCGAGCCGGAGATCGCAGCAAAGAGACCACAGGCCCCGATCGAGGCCATGGCAAGACCGCCGCGCAGCCAGCCCAGACAGGCGTAGGCAAAGTCCGACAATCGTTTGGCGATCCCCGATTTGTTGATAAGGTCACCGGTCAGGATAAAGAGCGGCATCGCCAGAAGCGCATAGCCCTTGTTGAAGACGTTCAGGAGCTCCGCGCCCATGTTGTCGAGCGTCAGTCCCAGTACGAAAGAGCAACCGATGACCCAGTAGGCGATCACCAGAAGCACAGGAACGCCGAGCATGAAAAGCATGGTCACGGCAAGCGAGATCAGCGTGATGATGGTTCCGTCAGCCATTATGTATCTCCCCCGATCACAGCTTGTTCGATAAGCGGCTCACCCGCGCGGTATTTGCGCAGATCGTCCTGAAAGTTCTCGATCGCGCGCCCTGCGATGAGGATGGCAGCGATGGGAGCGGTGATAAGGAACCACCACTGCATCGTGTTGTCCGTGCCCAGCACGATCTGGAAGTTCGATGCAGAGTTGGCCGTCACGCGGCAGGTGGTCACGAAGAGGATCAGCGCAAAGCCCATCCACAGGACAAAATCGAGGAACAGGCAGGCGAGCTGCCCGGTCGGTGCCATCTTGGTGCGGAATTCTGAGAAACTCAGGTGCGTGCGCAGACGGATGTTATAGGCGGCACCAAACCACGCCATGACCATAAAGAGGAAGGGCGGGATCGTTGTCGACCAGGGCCACTGGCTGTTGAACACAAAGCGGTCCACCACGGCCCAGAAGATAATGAAACCGATGGCAAGGTACGCAACCACCATGATGGTGCGTTCAAGGTGTCGGTCGAGCAAAGGTACCTTGTGGTAGAGCAGCGATATAAAGAACCCGCCGCCGAGCATGATGATCAGTCCCAATGGCCATGTTGCGTTGGATCGCAGAGCACCTGATATCTCGAAACTGTCCTGCGACGCCACAGCCGAGATGATCGTGCCCATTTCTGAAATAATCGACAAACCCTGTTCCTCCCGAAAGGTTTGGTCCGCTCAGTTTTCGCGCCCCTTCGGACGCATAACCGGCCCGCACCCTTTGGGTCAGGCCGCTGTCCTCGCGGAAAAAAGGGCCGGCCCCCTTTGGGGGACCGGCGTTTTGATGTGCCTTAAATGGCTCAGGCTTTCCACCAGCGACGCGGCTCGACGTTTTCGGCCAGCGTGTGCGGGTTGTTGCGGACTTCGTTGTAGATGTCCTGGTAGGTGTCGATGCCACCGGCCCAGTTGTTGATCCGCTCACGCCACTGCTCCCAGAGCTGCGGCTGGAACTCGGGCGAGCACATTTCTTCGGCTTTCTTGCGCTCTGCATCGGACAGCGTCGCCATGCGGACGTTGTTTTCTGCAAAGATCGTGCCCGGAAGCTGCGGATCTGTCGCACCAACGGTGTTCACAAGTGCCGCTTCGTTTGCGGCCTGAACGTGTACCTGGCTCAGGTAGGACGATTCCATGACCGCGTCCTGCAATTCGCCGCCGAGGCTGTCGAACACGGATGCAGACATCGCTGTGTGCTCTGTGCCGCAGAAGAAGCGCAGGTCGACCGACTGGCTGACAACCGGCGACATGTTCGCATATGCCACAGCAGATGCCCATGTTTCCGCACCGTCGATCAGACCCTGCTTGAGGCCGTCGAGCGTTTCTTCCCATGCAATCGGAACCGGGTTCAGGTTCAGAGCGTTCATGGCGATACGGCCGAGCTGTGTACCCGTGACGCGGTTCTTGGAGCCGAAGAGCTCTTCGATGCTTGTCACTGTGGGTTTGTCTTCCCAGGCCAGACCCAGCTGGATGCCGCGCAGTTCTGCGTGGCTGAAGAGGAACTTCAGGCCGTGGCGCTTCTCGAAGGGTTCACGCAGGATGCGCTGCGATTCCGGGCTGTACATAAAGTAGTACTGATCCGCGCGGCTGCGGAACATGTATGCATAGTCCAGAACGTTCAGGTAAGGCGCGCCGCCTGCCGAGTTCTGCGTGGAAGCCGCATAGACATCAACGATGCCCTGCTGCGTTTTCTCAACACAGGACAGCTGGTTGCAGATCTGGTTGTTGCCGATGAACTCCAGACGAATCTCTCCGTCGGTGCGGCTTTCGAGGTCGCGTGCGAACTCCAGAACGCCCGCGCGTTCGATCAGAAGGTTTTGCGGGTTGAAGCCTGCAGCACCGATTTTCAGCGTGAATTTCGCTTCTTTGGCGAACCGCTTTTCGTAAGTGGATTCAGCGGCTTGTGCCAGGTTGGCAAGGCTCATCGCCCCGCCGAAGCTGCCCGCTGCGAGCAGCGTGGAGCTGAGCCCGTAACGGCCCGCGACGCGGAAAAGATCCCGGCGCGAAAGGTGCTTGATATTATTCTGTATTTTCATGACGTCCTCCCTGAATGTCATTTATTGAGACGTTTTGTCCCAAAAAACACTAGTATGATATGTAGTTTTTGCCTAGAGTTTTTTTCATACTACATGGAGGAGCCCGTCGTGGAAGCGGATTTTGTCGTCGTCGGTGCCGGTTCAGCCGGATGCGTGCTGGCAAACAGGCTGAGCGCAGACCCTAAAAACAGTGTTATCCTGCTGGAGGCAGGCGGGCGTGACCTCAACCCATGGATTCACATTCCTGTCGGGTACTTCAAAACGATCCATAACCCGTCCGTTGACTGGTGCTACAAAACCGAGCCCGATCCGGGTCTGAACGGCCGCTCCATTGAATGGCCGCGCGGCAAGGTGCTGGGGGGCTCGTCCTCACTGAACGGGCTACTCTATGTGCGGGGGCAACCGCAGGACTATGACCGGTGGCGCCAGATGGGTAACGTCGGCTGGTCGTGGGATGATGTGCTGCCGCTGTTCAAACGGGCAGAAAACAACGAGCGCGGCGCTGATGATTACCACGGTGATCAGGGGCCGCTGTCGGTGTCCAATATGCGGATTCAGCGCCCGATTACGGATGCCTGGGTCGCGGCGGCCCAAGCTGCAGGATACAAATTCAATCCGGACTACAATGGAGCAGAGCAGGAAGGCGTCGGCTTTTTCCAGCTGACTGCACGCAATGGCCGTCGCTGCAGTTCTGCGGTTGCCTACCTGAACCCGGCCCGCAGCCGTCAGAACCTGAATATTGTGACGCATGCGCAGGTCGACCGCGTTGAAATCACCGAGGGACGTGCAACGGGCGTGACCTATACTGACCGTGGCGGCAATCCTGTGACGGTCACGGCGCGGCGCGAGATTATTCTGTGTGGCGGTGCCATCAACTCGCCCCAGCTTCTGATGATGTCCGGTATCGGAGAGGCCGCGCAACTGGCCGAACACGGCATCGAAGTCAAAAAAGAACTGTCCGGGGTGGGCAAAAACCTGCAGGACCATCTGCAGGCGCGGCTGGTTTATAAATGTAACGAACCGACACTGAACGATGAGGTGTCCAGTCTCTTTGGGCAGGCCAAGATCGGGTTGAAATACCTGATGTTCCGCGCGGGTCCGATGACGATGGCCGCGAGCCTCGCCACCGGCTTTCTGAAAACGCGCGATGATCTGGAAACGCCCGACATTCAGTTCCACGTACAGCCGCTTTCCGCGGAAAACCCGGGCAAGGGGGCCGATAAATTCTCGGCCTTTACGATGTCGGTTTGCCAGCTCCGCCCGGAAAGCAAAGGCGAAATCAGGCTCAGTTCGGCAAAGCCACGGGATTATCCGAAAATCATCCCGAACTACCTCTCGACCGAAACTGACTGCCGTACGGCGGTCGCAGGCGTGAATATTGCACGCAGGATTGCCCGCCATGCGCCGCTGACGTCAAAAATCTCCGAAGAGTTCCGTCCGCATGCCAGCCTCGACATAGATGACTATGAGGCAACGCTGGACTGGACACGCAACAATACGGCGTCGATCTATCATCCGACAGGAACCTGTAAAATGGGTTCCGGCGCGGATGCGGTGGTTGATGACCGCCTTCGGGTGCATGGCATCAAAGGGCTGCGGGTGGCCGATTGTTCGATCATGCCGGAGATCGTGTCGGGGAATACCAATGCCCCGGCCATTATGATCGGTGAAAAAGCCTCAGATCTGGTTCTCGAAGACAACTGACACCCGGGCGCCGTTTCACAATCCGTTGAACGCAGGCACATCATACCGGTGCGCCGGCGGCGGTGCATTGCGTTTCCCGCGATATCCGACAAAGGTAGTCCGGAGGAGGGGCGCTTCGGCGCACCCGGTGCCGCAGTTTCTCGCGGCAGAACAGAAGATGAAGACATGTCGCCGAAATTCTTTTCCGCTGCGCGCCGCGCGCCGCACCTGGGCAGCTATCCCATGGAGAAATGCGCGCGGGGAGAGTTGCCTGACCTGAGGTCTGTGCCGGCGATGTCTCCCCTGAGCTTTCACCGTCCGGATGATCCGCTGTCCATCGTCAATGCGATGTCTGATTATCAGGCGACCATGGACGCGCTGCGCGACGGCTTTGTGAACCGGACAAAAGCGACCATCCCGGAGGATCCGCGGGAGCGGGCTGAGCATCTGAAATCCTTTGGCTATTTCTGTGATGCCTCGATGGTCGGGATTGGCGCACTGCCCGAGGCAGCACTGCTGACCGAGCCCTGGCGGAACCCCGACATTGACCGCCTCGCGGCAGACCTGAGCACCCGCCAGACCAAGACCCTGGCGTCCGGCATTGACGTGATTCTGGCGGATCTGCGCGACAGCATGCTGGCGCCGGATACAACGGCCAATGATCACACGACCGTTCTGACCTTTCTGTGCGAATGGCAGCGTGATCCGGGCCCGCAGGAGCCGGGAACCGACTGGTTGCGGAACGCACAGGCGCACCGCGCGGCCATGCGCAGTGCGGAAGTTGCGGTTGTTCTGGCCAGTTACATCAGATTGCTGGGCTGGGATGCCAAGGCCCATACCGCAACCAGCACGGACATCGACCTCAACATCGCGACGGTCAGCGCAGGTCTTGCGATCCCGCAGGAGGGCGATCTGCACAACCCGTTTCTGGGCAACCGTTTTGGCGTGGCCTGTGTCACGACGACCATGCCTCTGGCCCATGACAGCCCGCTGGAAGCGGATGCTCTGCAGAACGCAGGAGGGCTTGCCTGGCAGCTTGGTGTCGGCACGGCGAAATCTGCGCACAACCGCGATCCGTTTGCGCGCCGTGACTACCGGCAGGGGCCGCACCCCTTTGAAACGCTCAACCGCGTTGATACCCCGACCACTTACATTGATGAGGCGCGCGTCGCCCGGGTGCCAAAACGCACCGACATGTTTGCCCGTGCGCAGTTCGGCGACATGGGCAAGGCGGTGCAGGATGGTGCATCGGGCGGACACTATGCGCGCAAGGCGGCACCTTCTATGGCGCAGCGGCGGATGCTGGGCGCGCTGACCCTGTTGCAGGACGGGACGTCGGGTGACGGAAACCGGCCCACGGATGCGCAGCGCAACGGCGATAACATTAGGGCAGCCTGCTATTTCCTGGGGATTGACGCGGTCGGCCTTTCCCGGTGTCCCGAATGGGCCTGGTACAGCCATGATGCCGCCGGAAAACCAATCGACCCACCGCATGATCAGGCCATCAGCATGATCGTGGATCAGGGCTTTGACACAATGGAGGGGGCAAGCGGAGATGACTGGATCAGTGTTGCGCAATCCATGCGGGCCTATCTGCGGTTTTCGTTGCTGGGCGGGGTGATTGCACGCCAGATCCGCAACCTTGGCTATAAGGCCAAAGCGCACACGGTGATGGACGGTGAGGTTCTGCAGCCGCCGCTGTTGCTCCTGTCCGGCCTGGGCGAAGTCAGCCGCATCGGCGAGGTTATCCTGAATCCGTTTCTCGGTCCGCGCCTGAAGTCCGGCGTGGTGACCACGGATATGCCCATTGATCATGACCGGCCGATAGATTTCGGGCTGCAGCGGTTCTGCGAAAGCTGCAACAAATGTGCCCGGGAATGCCCGTCAGGCGCGATCACCGCAGGCCCCAAGCTGATGTTCAACGGGTATGAGATCTGGAAATCTGACAGCCAGAAATGCGCAACTTACCGGATCACCACGGCGGGCGGCTCGATGTGTGGCCGGTGCATGAAAACCTGTCCGTGGAATCTCGAAGGGCTGTTTGCAGAAAAGCCGTTCCGCTGGGCTGCGATGAAGTTCCCGGCAGCAGCACCGGTTCTGGCGAAACTGGATGACAGGGTCGGACACGGCGGGCTGAATCCGGTCAAGAAGTGGTGGTGGGACATCGAACTGGCCGAAGACGGCGGATATCATCCGGCGCGCAGCCCGGTAAATGCGCGCTCGCTGCAGCCGGAACTGAAGCTGCGCTACGAAGATCAGACACTGGCCGTCTACCCGGCACCGCTTGCGCCACCGCCCGCGCCATACCCTTTCCCGATGGACCGCGAGGCCGGTATCCGCGCGTATCAGGATATGATCCCGGCCGACGAATACCGAGAGCGCCGTGCGGCAGGTGAGACAGGGACGTGGGATCACCGGTATACCGCCAATCTGGAAAGCCCGGTCGTCGAAGTGACCCTGGCGGATGTGCAGGTCCTGTCGGACCGGGTGTCGCTTTACAGTTTTGAGGCCGCCGATGGCGCGGACTTGCCAGCGTGGACAGCGGGCGCGCATCTGGACATCGTCGTCAGCCCGGACAAACTGCGCCAGTATTCGCTCTGTGGTGATCCGGCGGACCGGCGGCGGTACCGGATTGCTGTGCTGCGCGAGGATGAAGGCCGCGGCGGGTCCGTCCTGTTGCACCGTATTTTCCGGCCCGGGCGGCGGGTGTTTGTGGCAAAACCGGCCAACCATTTTCCGCTCGATCCGGAGGCATCACACACCATCCTGATGGGGGGCGGCATCGGTGTGACCCCTATGATCGCCATGGCGCATGAACTGGCGGCACAGGGGCGCTCTTTTGAGCTGCATTATTCAGCATCCCGCGCGGCAGACGCGGCCTTTGCGGCAAAGCTTGCGGCGGTGCCCTGGGCTGAGGCCGTGTCCCAGCATATGTCTGATCAGGGCACGCGTGCAGACCTGTCTGTCATTTTCGCGGACCGGCCAGCCGGGACGCATGTCTACACCTGTGGTCCTGACAGCTATATGGCCGCGGTTACCGATGCCGCGCAGGCCGCCGGACTGCCCGAAGACGCCTGCCATCTTGAATACTTCGCCGTTCCGGAAACACCGGAGTATGAAAACCACGCCTTCCGGATTGAGCTGAACGACGGACGTGTTCTGGATGTTCCGCCTGAAATGTCCGCGGCCGAGGTGCTGATAGCATCGGGTGTTCTGGTGGATCTGAAATGCTCGGACGGTCTGTGCGGGGTCTGTCAGTGTGGCTTGCTGGACGGGGTAGCGGAGCATCGCGACTTTGTCCTGTCAAAGGCTCAGCGGGAGAAGAATATCATCCTCTGCCAGTCGCGCGCTGCACAGAAAGACGGCACTCTGAAACTCGATCTCTGAATTATCCACAGAACCGGTGGAAGATGTGCTGCGGGCAGGGGTGTTTATCCACAGATTCCAAAGAATCGGTGACACCATTCGCAGCGTCCAGGTAACCTCAGAAAGGAGCGAATCTGAGGGGTGATTATGAGACACGCAGTCATTTCAGAGAAACCCTGCGCGGAGAGCATTCTCGCGATGGCCGGGAACGAAGTTGGTGCGTTCGTTGAACGTTGCATACGGGAACGCTCACTGAGCAGGCTGGTATCCGACCTGAACGACGCTCTGATGTCCGGTACGCCAAATGAGCAGGAGAAAGCTCGCAAGGCGCTGCAGCATATGGGTTTTATCTGATCAGCCAGCGCCCAGCGGCAGCCTGGAGATCTCCTGAAACCTGCCATCGGAGCGTTCACCGCACAGCGTGAGCGATGTGATCTCAAACGGCTCCGGCACAATGCCCGCAAAATGATCCTGCGCGCGTGTCAGAACCTCATCACGCCTGTCTCGATCAAGAGGTCCGGTCAGTGTCATGTGAAACCGGAATGCGTCCATGACATGAGGGTAGCCCCAGGTGCTCAGGTTTTCCTCGTGCAACGTGGACATCCCCGGCCTCCTGCGCCGTTCCAGTTCAGCCTCTGTTGCAGGACGGCGCCAGGCATCCAGCTCCCGTACCATGTCAGCCGCCAGCGCAGCGAGCGGTTCGGCTGGCCCCGACGGCGTAAAGGCCAGAAAACGCCCCAGCGCGGTAATCTGCAGACCATCCAGAGTGACCGGCGCCTGACGCGCGCACAACGCCCGTGCTTTTGCCTCCAGCGTTTCCGCGTGCGTGCCCGGAGCCAGTGCGAAAGGTGGTTTGATGGTCCCGTGAAACCCGTATTTCCGGGGCCGGTCCGAAGCCTCTCCGGCCACCGGCGCCATACCTTCGCCCGTCGCGATATCCCAGCCCAGCCAGTGCGCCCCGGCGCGGGCAAATGCGCCGGCCGGTGCTGTGTAATAGATCGCGTATCTGGTGAACGTCACGCGTCGCTCCTGTGTCCGGTTCGCTTGGAACCTGCCACCAACAGCGGCCCGGGCCAACCGGAAATGCAGCGGCATCCCTTCAGTTGCTGCAATCCGCCCCTTGCGCTCGGGCGGGCAAACAGGCCACATCGCTCAGACGCTCACAAACGGAGATGACGCAATGCGTGCCATGCAGGTGACAGAACTCGGACAGCCCCTCAGCATGCAGGATATCCCAGTCCCGGTCGCTGCCGCAGGCCAGGTTGTGGTCAGAGTGCACACCTGCGGGCTGAATTTCGGCGACCTGCTGATCATCAAGGGCACCTACCAGGAACGGCCACAGGTGCCCTTCACGCTGGGCATGGAGCTTTGCGGTACGGTTACAGAAGTGGGCGAGGGCGTCACGGATCTGCAAGTCGGGCAACGGGTTGCCGCCTATTGCGGGTTTGACGCGCTGGCCGATTATGCGGCCATCCCGGCCAGCGTCTGCGTCCCGGTTCCGGATCAGATGACGGACGAACATGCCGCAGCTTTTCTGATCGCCTACGGAACAAGCCACGTGGCACTGGATTACAAAGCGCATCTGAAAGCGGGCGAGCGTCTGCTCGTTCTGGGCGCATCCGGCGGTGTGGGACTGACGGCTGTGGAGCTGGGCAAGCTGATGGGTGCCGAAGTTGTCGCTGTGGCGCGCGGCGCCGAAAAGCTGGAGGTCGCAAAGGCGGCCGGCGCGGATCACCTGATCAATTCGGACACGGACGATATCCGGGAGATCGTGAAAGGTCTCGGGGGCGCGGATGTGGTCTATGACCCCATCGGCGGGGACCAGTTCAAAGCGGCCCTGCGCGCCTGCCGGCCCGAAGCGCGACTGATCCCGCTGGGTTTCGCCAGTGGCGAGGTGCCGCAGATCCCGGCCAACCATCTGCTGGTCAAAAACCTGACCGTGATCGGCTTTTACTGGGGCGGGTACACCCGCGTGAACCCCAAAGTCCTGACCGACAGTTTCCGCGTTCTGACAGACTGGTACACACAGGGGAAAATCCACCCGCATGTCAGCAACGTACTGCCGCTGGAGCAGGCCAACGAGGCGCTGGACCTGCTGCGGACGCGCAAAGCAACCGGCAAAGTGGTTGTGCGCATCGACTGATCCCGCTTTGCGCGAAATAACCATAGCGGGTCTGCCAAATCCCATGTAGCGTGCCCGCGTTCTTCACCGCGTTCCGAGGTTGGTCATGTCCGAGAATATTCACCCCCAGGCCCCGCATCACCTGCCGCACTGGTTTGCCTCCGCGGATGGCGGGGATGGCCTTTTCACCATCATGGTGTTTTTCGTGCTGGGCATCATCCTGCTGCTTGGGGTGGCCTATTTCACGCTGCATGCACTGCCCGAACGCATGGCGCACAAAAGCAACAGCGCACAGCTGCAGCTCATTTCGATCCTGTGCATGCTGGCTCTCTTTACGCACAACAACCTCTTTTGGGTCGGGGCGCTTGTGCTGGCCGCCTTCCGGCCACCCGATCTGGCCGGTCCGCTGAATTCCATGGCGCAGTCGCTGCAGAACCTTGTGAACCGGGAGCGCTGAGATGCTGGAACTGATGATCTGTTCTCTGGTGACGATCCTGCCAGACTATCTGTTGCGCCGGCAGTTCCAGGGCAAACGCTGGGGCGATCAGATCAACTTCTTCACGGTCTGGTATGAACTGCGCTGGGGCATCACGCTTTGTGCGATGCTGACCATCAGCCTGATCACCATCGTCTTTTATTATCATCCGACCACCTCGAGCGTGGCGTCCTTTTTCCGGACGGTCACTATCCTGTCCGAAGCAGGCGGGCGGGTCGAGGAAATCTACGTTGAAAACAATCAGTCGGTAGAGGCCGGTGATCCGATTTTCCGCATGGATGCCAGCCGGCAGGAGGCCGCACGCGATACAGCTCTGAGCCAGATTGAGGAAGTAAGTGCGGCGCTGACCCTGGCACAGTCGGACCGGGCGGTGGCAATTGCGACACTGGACCAGGCGCGGGCCTCCTACCGCCAGACATTTGAGGATCTGGAGCGCCGTCGCACGCTGCAGGAGCGCGGCTCTACCGCTGTTTCCGCGCAGGAAGTGCAGACCCTGGAGAACGAGCTTGCGGCGCGCCAGGGTGCCCTTGATGCAGCAGAGGCGGGTGTGGCGGCCGTTGATGCGACCATCACAGTGATGCTGCCGGCACAAAGAGCGGTGGCTGAAGCCGCGCTGGAGCAGGCCGAAGTCGAGATCGCGAAACTGACTGTCTATGCCGGAACGTCCGGACGGATTGAACAGTTCACCCTGCGCCGCGGCGACATCGTGAGCCCGGTGCTCCGCCCCGCCGGCATTCTGGTGCCTGAAGGTGCGGGTCAGGGACGTTTTCAGGCCGGTTTCCCGCAGATTTCAGCGCAGGTGATCAAACCCGGCGGCGTTGCCGAGATCATGTGTGTTTCAAAGCCATTCACCGTTATTCCGATGGTTATTACGGACGTGCAGGACGTGATTGCAGCAGGCCAGGTCCGTCCCTCGGACCGGCTGGGGGATGCGCAGTTCCAGGGCGCGCCGGGGACCATCACGGCATTTATGGAGCCGATCTATGCAGGCCAGACCGATGACATCCCGCCCGGCAGCCGCTGTGTGGCGACGGCCTACACCAACAACCATGACCGGCTGGATGATCCGGACCTTGGACTGGGCAGCTGGATCTTCATGCACGTCGTGGACACGGTCGGGGTCGTGCATGCTGCGGGCCTGCGGATCCAGTCGATCCTGCTGCCGCTGCAGACCCTGGTCTTTACCGGCCACTGATCCCGCGACCCACCGCGCGCTGGCCGGTTAACCTACCGCGCGCGCAACGGTGCGGGCGGTCCTGGGGCCCCGGATAGAGACTTTGACCTTTTTGCCAGCAAAACAGAGCAAATTCGATGTCGGTAAAACGTCGGTGTTGCGTCGGTAAAACGTCGGTGCGTACGGCGGTGTTGCGCGGGTTCTGGTGCAGTAACAGAGCGTGCGCTGTCGAAAGGTTGATGGGAGGTTAAGGGCGGTCTTCCGGGACAAATCCGCCGCTTGTGTCAGCTGTGGGGCACAGGCGGAGGATCATCAGTGTGATGTCACCACCAAAGCGTGGCGGCTCTGTTTCATCCCCCCGCATCTGTCCTGTGAACGCCCTGAACACGCTGAACGCGCGGGCAGAGCGCCCTGCCGTCGCACGGCGCTTTGCAGGGGGTTTGCCCGCTGATGCTTCAGTCCGCAATCAGATCCAGATTGCGTATCAGAGACGGATCGATTCCGGTCTCCCTGTCGACGATGGTTGCCGCTGCCATGGCCGCGTCAACAGTCGCCTGAGTACGTTCCTCGGAGAGTTTTTCCCCGAGGGTATCGCGCACGTTTTCAAAGGCGGGGGGGCCGACTTCGCGTTTGTCATTGAGGATCAGAACATGCCAGCCGAACTGGGTTTCGACCGGCGGCGATACTTCGCCCACCTCAAGCGCCATCGCGGCCGCTTCGAAAGGTGGCACCATCTGGCCCAGCCCGAACCACCCCAGACTGCCGCCCCGTGGCCCGGACGGACCGGTCGAGAAGGTTCTGGCCAGTTCTGCAAAATCCGCACCCTCCGCCAGTTGCGCAACGAGCGAGGCGGCCTCCTCTTCGGTTGCGACCAGGATATGGGAGGCGTTGAATTCAGGCTGCGGGGCAGCGTTGCCGTAGGTCTTGTCGTATTCCGCGCGCAGGTCTTCTTCGGTCAGGTCGATCGCCTTTGCGACAGCGAAATTCGCAATCAGCGCGACCTCCTGCGCTTCAATCTGCAGTCGCTGCACACGGTCAAGGTTGTCGCCATGGCTCGCCACAAGAGCCTCCTGCCGGATTAACTGCCGAAGCAGCCCGTCTAAAAGCTGTTCATCCGGCAAATCCTTAAACTGCTGCGGCAGGCTGTCGACGACAGCAATCAGGTAGCCCAGCGTAATCTCTTTGTCATTGACCGTCGCGAGGACTGTATCGGCATCCTGCGCAACCGCAGGCGCGGCGAGAGTGGCAACAAGGGCTGTGGAAGCAATAAAATGTTTCATCTGTATCCTTCAGGGTTTGACCGCACGCATTGTGCGAATGATCTGCTCACGCTTTAAAACTGTGCCACTGTGCTGTTTGGGGCGTTGCGTTTTCGCCTTGGGACAGCAGGTTGTTCCCGGAAGAATGGAACGCACGTGGCGTTTTATGAACCTTTGCATCCAGCAATAGCCGCGCTGCGTTGCGCGGACAAGCAGGCGATTCTAAGGTTTCTCCGCCCGGAACATTGCGAGCCGGGCCGTGAGGCTGCATTGGGCACGCCTGGCGCAGAGGCAGACTGAATGGGCTCAGAGGGCGCGTTTGCGGGACGTCAGACAGACTGCTTCGGTTCTTTCCGGTGAACGGCCTTTGCAGAGCGGGGTGCCGCCGCCCGCTGGTCATTCCCAGTCTGATGCAGAAACCCCAAGTGTTTTGATGCGCGAATAGACCGTGGTGGGTGGCATATCGAGGATGGCTGCGGCCCCGGTTTGACCGGACACTCTGCCCTTTGCGACCTTCAGCGCGGAAATCAGATTTGCGCGGATCAGGGCCTGCAGCTCAGCTTCGGTTCTGATATTTTCCACGCTGGAGACATCGCCGGCGGCATTGCCGGTGAGCTGGATGTTCAGCTTGTTTCCTTTCGAGACGATCGCGGCGCGCTCAATCAGATTGCGCAGTTCCCTCACGTTTCCGGGCCATTCGTAGTGTTTGAGCTGCTGCATGGCGCGTTCGGTGATCTTTGGCACGGGACGGTTCAGTTTTTTGCAGGCATCCTTCAGAAGATGCGCCGCGAGGGCGGGTATGTCTTCGGGCCGCTCGCGCAGGGGCAGGCATGAAATCGGGAACACGCTGAGGTGCAGAAAGAGGTCCTCGCGCAGGGATTTCTGCGCAGAGGCGTGCCCCGGCGAAAGAGTGGTGGCGGCGATGACCCGTATGTCGAGCGGTTTTTCGCGGGTGTCCCCCAGCCGGGTGGCGACCCTGTTCTGCAGGGCGTGCAGCAGTTTCCCCTGTATGTTGACGGGCAGGGCTTCGACCTCGGCCAGAAAAAGCGTGCCGCCGTGGGCGAGTTCGAGCTTGCCGGGTTTGTCCTGTCTGGCCGCGTTCGGGCCACCCCGGACCTGACCGAAGAGTTCAGCCTCCACCGCTTCGGGCACCACAGAGCTGCAGTTGAAGTGGATGAGCGGGCGTTTGCGTCTCGGGCTGCCCTGGTGGATTTCCTTTGCTACGAGGGATTTGCCTGTCCCGGGTTCGCCCGAAATCATCACAGTTGCGTCCGTTTCGGCGACCAGATCAATCTGTGCCAGCACCTGGGCTGTCGCGGCGGATGGCCCGATGATGTCGTGATGCGCGCGTTCGGAGTTGATTTCCTCCTGCAGGTAGGCGTTTTCCTCTTCGAGCCGGTCGCGCAGCTCCGCAACCTCCTGAAGCGCGCTTTTGAGTTTGCTCTCATCTTCCTTGCGCTGGGTGATATCGCGGAAAATCACCACGGCCCCGGCGAGGATCTGGTGGTCATAGATCGGAGTCGAGATGTATTCGACGCGGATCGGTTTGCCGTCCTTGCGCCAGAAGACCTCGTCTTCGATCCGGTTGACCTGTTCAAACCGGAAGGATTTGTAGATCGGGCAGTCATGATGGTGATACGGCTCGCCCGACAGGTGCGTGTGGTGCATGATGGAATGAATGTCCTTGCCCAGCAGATCTTCGGTCGTCCATCCGAGCATCTCCTGCGCGGCGCGGTTCACAAAGGTCGTCTTACCTTCGGCATTCAGCCCATAAATGCCTTCGCCCGCCGCATTCAGGATCAGCTGGTTGCGCCGTTCGAGGTCAGAAAAGAAGCTTTCCGCACGGCGCCATTCGTCAATGCCCGCACGCTGCAGTTCGGCAATCTCGACCACATGCGCCCGGCGGTCCATCAGATCGAGGTCGGTGAGAATGATCACGATCTGCCCCTGGGCGTGAGAGATTTTGCGGGCTTTCAGCTCACAGCGCAGGGCGCCACGATGCAGCGACATGATCTCAATTTCGCGCGTCCAGGCTTCACCACGGGTGTCGATCTCGTCAACGAAGACCATGAACTCCGCAATCCGCGGGCCCAGAAGCTCTGCAAAAGCAGGCAGCGGTGCGTCCTGTAACCCCAGCAATGCGCGCGCGTGATCGTTAATGTCGAGGATCGCATCTGACCGGGTGCACAGGACGAGTGCCGGCTCGGGCAGGTCGGCCACAATGGAATCGGATCGCAGTAAGTCATCAGCCATGCGCCCAGCATTTCAGTTTTCGTGACGACTGAATATCGAAATTTCGTAATTTACGAATTATCGTATTTAATACCGTTGCGGAATTTCTGGTTAAATATTGTTTTTGTTAACCTTTTTCAAAGTGCCCGAATTTTGTGCGCCACCTTTTTTTGTCTGTTGAACCGCTTCATCATCAAACCGAAGCAGCTGATCAGGCACCTTCCGGAAGCCTGAAAGCAGTGGAGGGAAGCCTGTCGTTTCGTGCGTCGGGCACACAGAGAAACCTGGAAAAGGGATTGGCGATGACGCACTTTAAAGATCCGTTTAACCCAAACATCGATGTTTGGAATGAATGTGGCGAAGCCTCGGAAGGACCTTCTGATCCTTATGTGGGATTGTCCGCTGAGGATGCAGAAATTCTCAGCCGCCGGGCAAAGCAGTCATTGAACCCGGAAGTGGGCATGACCCGTGCGCTGGAAAGCTCGGTCATGCAGGGGCTGTTCAAAACGGATATTTCCAGGCGCGCTTTCCTGCGCAGTGCCGGTGTGACCGGGGCGCTGGCGGCGGTGTCCACGCTCTTTCCGCTGTCGTCGCTTCAGCTGATGGCCGAAGAGGCGATCAAGAACCTGGAAAAGACCAAACTGACCCTTGGGTTTGTTCCGATCACCTGTGCCACGCCTATTATCGGGGGCCATGCGCTGGGCTTCTACGAGCGCTACGGCCTGGACGTTGATATCGTCAAAACAGCCGGATGGGCGGTGTCCCGCGACAAGTGTCTGAACGGAGAGTACGACGGCTCGCACCTGCTGTTCCCGATGCCGATGGCGATGTCGCTGGGCATCGGATCGACGGCGCAGCCGTGGAAGGTGGTCTCGAACGTCAACACCAACGGTCAGGCGATCGTGCTTGCGAACAAGCACCGTGAAAACCAGGACCCGGCGAACTGGAAGGGTTTCAAATTCGCGGTCCCGTTCGAATATTCGATGCACAATCTGCTGCTGCGCAACTATGTGGCGGATGCGGGTCTGGACCCTGACCGCGACATTCAGATCCGGGTTGTGCCACCGCCTGAGATGGTCGCGAACCTGCGGTCAGAGAATGTGGACGGCTATCTGGCGCCGGACCCCTTCTGCCAGCGCGCGGTCTATGATCAGGTTGGTTTCATCCACAAACTGACGCTGGACCTCTGGAAGCAGCATCCCTGCTGCGTATTCGGCCTGTCGGAAAAATTCATCTCCGAGAATCCTAATACAACTGTGGCGCTGACAACCTCGATCCTGGAGGCGACGGCCGCGGCCGAGACCGCGGACGGACGTGTGGCCTTTGCGGAATCGATGGCACCGGCAAACTACCTCAACCAGCCGGTGGAAATCCTCAAACAGATCCTGACGGGCGTGTTCCCGGATGGTCAGGGCAATATCAAGAACGTGCCGGACCGGATTTCGTTCATGCCGCTGCCGACACAGACGATGGGCGCCTGGGTGCTCTCGCAGCTGCGCCGCTGGAACTACATCGACAGCGACGCGAACTATGCGTCCCTGGCCGAGGAACTGGTGCTGACCACGACCACGCGCGAGACCATGCGCAAGATGATGAACGCGGATGCGAACCTGATCTTCTCCGACGCGGAGCAGGACGTCTACGCCCCGGTCGAGGTTCAGGGACAGACATTTGCACCGGACGCCGCGCAGGACTTCATCGACAGCCAGCCCTTCAGCCGCACCGTCTGAGGCGCGCGGATACGGTACGGTGGGGCGAAGAGCCGCCCCACCCATTTTTCTGAATACTCTGGAGTTGCGGAATGCTCGCAAAATTCGACGCCCGAAGTTCGATCCTTTCCATTGCGATCCTGATCGTCGGGCTCGCGATCTGGCATTTCGCCACCCATGTGCCGGATACCGGCCCGGTTGGCGTTCAGCTGTCGCAGGACCAGCGGGATACGCTTCTGGCGGCCAGTATGAGTGCTGAAGACATCGACACCTATGCAGCCGAAGGGGTGCAGTTTCCCCAGCTTGAGCAGATTGCAAATCTGGGCCTGTCGCGGTCGATGATCGAATCTGCGGGTGGTATCCGGGCTCTTGGTATCAGTGTTCCGGAGGAAGGCTCAGCGCCCGCGCCAGGGTCACTCTTCCCGTCGCCCGCACTCATCGGCAAAGAACTCTGGGCCACCGTAACCGACCCGTTTTATGTCAATGGCACCAATGACATGGGGTTCGGCATCCAGATGGGCTATTCGCTGATGCGGGTTGTCATTGGCTACACGCTGGCGGCAGCGGTTGCCATTCCACTGGGTTTTCTCATTGGCATGTCGCCGCTGTTTTACCGCGCCCTTGATCCGTATATTCAGGTGCTCAAACCCATCTCTCCGCTCGCCTGGATGCCCATCGCGCTTTTCACGATTGGTGACAGCGAGCTGTCATCACTCTTTGTGATTTTCATCTGCTCGCTCTGGCCGATGCTGACCAACACCGCCTTTGGCGTGGCCAATGTGCGCAGCGACTGGGTGAACGTGGCCCGCACCCATGAGCTGGGCTCTCTGCGGACAGCACTGACTGTGATCCTGCCGGCGGCGGCGCCCACGATCATCACGGGTATGCGAATTTCCATCGGTATCGCGTGGCTTGTGATTGTGGCGGCAGAGATGCTCGTTGGCGGCACCGGCATTGGTTACGTCGTCTGGAACGAATGGAACGGCCTGCGCCTCGACCGCATGATCGTGGCCATCCTGTTCATTGGCATTGTTGGCATGTTGCTCGATGCGGCCTTTGCCCGGCTGCAGCGCGCCGTGTCCTACGCAGAATAAAAAAAGGAGAGCAGCAATGGCCAAACCGTTTCTGTCCATCGAACGTATGACGCAACAGTTCCCCGACGGGGCAGGGGGAACGCTCACCGTCTTTGAGAACAGCACGTTCGGCGTGGAAAAGGGAGAGTTCGTCTGCATCCTTGGCCATTCCGGCTGTGGGAAGTCCACCATCATGAACATCCTCGCGGGGCTGGCGGAGCCGACCTCGGGCGTTGTGAAAATGGACGGCATGCATGTGTCCGGCCCGTCGCTGGACCGTGGTGTGGTGTTTCAGAACTATTCGCTGCTGCCCTGGCTTTCGGCGCTGAAGAACGTCACCTTTGGCGTTGCGGCGCGGTACAGGGACTGGTCGAAGTCGAAGGTTGAGGATCACGCGCGCCAATATCTGGCGATGGTCGGGCTGGAGGGAGACGTGGTACACCGCAAACCCAGCCAGCTGTCGGGGGGCATGCGCCAGCGGGTCTCCATCGCGCGGGCCTTTGCCAATCAGCCAAAACTGCTGCTGCTGGATGAACCCTTTGGTGCGCTTGACGCGCTGACCCGCGGGACGATTCAGGATGAGCTGATCAAGGTCTGGAGCCAGACGGAACAGACCGTCTTTATGATCACGCATGACATCGATGAGGCGATCCTGCTGGCCGACCGCATTCTGCTGATGACCAACGGGCCGTTTGCGCGTGTGGCGGAATCGGTGGAGATCACCATCCCGCGCCCGCGCAACAGAACGGAAATAGTCGAACACCCGAACTATTACGCGATCCGCAACCACCTTGTGCAGTTCCTGGGTCACCGCTCTGTGGCGCTGGCCGGGCAGCAGTCGGATGCCGTGGATCAGTCCCCGGAAACAATTGTGATCGACAAAACCGTGGCGGAAGCAGAGCCAGAGCCCGAACCGGCCCCGCCGCTGCGCGCCGTGGCGAATGAGTGAGGCCCCGGGCATGACCGACCAACCCGCCCTTCGCGCGCCCGTCCCGCCGTTCACCTTTGAGGATGCGGTGACAAAGGTGCGCATGGCCGAAGACGCCTGGAACACCCGCGATCCGGATAAGGTGGCGATGGCCTATACGCCCGACACGATCTGGCGCAACCGGTCCGAATTCCTGAAGGGCCGTGACGCCGTGCGCGCCTTTCTGCAGCGCAAATGGGCCAGTGAGACCGGCTACCGCCTGATCAAGGAAATCTGGGCGCATGCGGGCAACAGGATTGCGGTGCGGTTTTGCTACGAATGGCATGACGCCAGCGGGCAGTGGTTCCGCGCCTATGGCAATGAGAACTGGGAGTTCAGTGAGACGGGCCACATGGCGGTGCGCCATGCCTCGATCAACGATGTGCCCATTGAAGAGCCAGACCGGCTTTTCCGCTGGCCCCAAGGCAGACGACCGGATGATCACCCCGGGCTCACAGAGCTCGGTCTCTGAACGCTTTAACTCACGAGGAGGACGACCCATGAAAGATACATTTGAGGTGCCATCAATGATGACCAAAGAAGACGTGACAGTGATGATCCTGTCAGCCAAGAAAACGGCGGGGCTGACCTGGGAGGAGATTGCAGAGAAGATCGACATGTCGCCGGTTTTCACTCATTCCGCGTCCATGGGCATGAACGCCTTTCCCAAAGACAAAGCAGAGCTTCTGGCGAGTGCGCTGGGCCTGCCGCAGGAAGCCGCACTGGTGCTGAATGAACCGCCGACGAAGGTGTGGGAGCAGTCGGTGCCGACCGACCCCTGCATTTACCGGTTCTATGAAATTGTGGGGGTTTATGGCCCGACGCTGAAAGCGCTGATCGAAGAGAAATTCGGGACCGGCATCATGTCTGCGATCGATTTCGATATGTCCGTGACGAAGGTGCCTCATGAAAAAGGCGACCGCGTAAAGCTGGAGATGTCAGGGAAATTCCTGGGCTACAACGCCTGGTAAGCCGGGGGGTGGCCTTTGGCAATGATCTGCAGCCCGCATAGTGGAAAACGCGGGGTCGCAACAGTTGCCGGCCACTGTCGCCGTAACCTGTGGTGTCCGGGACAAGGCTCGCAGCGTCGCTGGTTTGCGCTGCAGGCACCATTCTGCTACCCCGAAAGCACTTTAACGGTAGCGCCGGGGTTGCCGCTGACGGACACACGCGCCAACGCGGCGTGCCGGCTTGACCTGTCTGATGCGGAGGAAACACTTGTTACTCAGTCCGAGCCCTATGGTTGACCCGGTCAACGGTTTTGTCCTGTTTACGAATGCGAAATGCGGCGGCACCACACTGAAACACTGGTTTCTGAGCTCCCACAGTTTTCACCGGATGATCCGTTCTCCGGTGTCTGTTGCCCGGTATTTCGGCCTCCGGGCCCTATCCAAGGAATTTGCGAAGGTCGGGCTTTTTTCGCACAGGTATCTGAAAGACCCGACCGACACTCATGCGCGCAGGCTGATCTCGAACTATCGCGGTCTGGTCACATCACTGGACGAGCCGCCCGCGACGCCGCAGATGCCGGTTTTCATGGTCGTGCGCGATCCCTACAGCCGGGCCGTCAGCGCCTGGATCGATAAATTCTGCGGTGCGGACCGGCACAAAAGCTGGGTGCGCCAGGTCGTCGGTGCCTTTGGTGTCGAGAGCCCCACTTTCATGGATTTTTTGCGCTATGTTGAGACCACGCCGCATGGAGAGATGAATGCGCACTGGCGCCGGCAATCCCTGATTATCGACGCGGTTCCGGAGGTGTGTTTTCTAAGACTTGAGTCCCTGCAGCACGATATGGAGCAGCATGCGGATGTCTGGGGCGATCGCGACGGAAGTATTCTGTCGGTCCGGACGCAGAACAATGCGTACCGGGAGGTTCCGGGTGATCCCGATGCCTCCAGGATGACAGCGGAAAGCCTTGTGCGGTTCCGCGAGGCGCATGGGGCCTTCCCCGCAAAGAACAGTTTTCTGACGCCGGAATCGCGGGCGCTGATCCGGTCTGCCTGGCGGAAGGACTTCGAGCGGTTCGGATATCCTGTTTCGGACTGATCCGGCGACCTTTGTGCAGCCCTCGGGTACGGGCGGGTCGCGGCCGATTTGCCCTGGCAAGATAAGACATGAAAAAGCCCCGGCGCAGTGACCGGGGCTTTGAAGTTTTGTGGCTTGATAAGCGGATCAGTTCGGGATGTCGCCTGTGATGCCTTCAACGTAGAAGTTCATGCCAGCAAGCGTGCCGTCGTCAGCTGTCTCACCCTCTGCCAGGAACGGGGAGCCGTCCTGTTTGTTCAGCGGGCCGGTGAAAGCGTGATAGGAGCCGTCTGCGAGAGCTGCCTTGAGCGCCAGAGCTTCTTCTTTGACGTCGGCGGGCACCGCGTCAGAGATTTCACCGATGCCGACCATGCCAGCGCCGATGCCGTCCCATGTGTCCATGCTTTCCCAGGTGCCATCCATCACAGCAGCCGTGCGCGCGATGTAGTAGGGCGCCCAGTCGTCAATGATCGAGGAGACGCGCGGGAAGGGCGCGTACTGGCCCATGTCGGAGGCCTGACCAAAGGTGATCACGTTACCGGCTTCCTGTGCCGCGGCCTGCGGAGCAGTGGAATCGGTGTGTTGCAGCACAACATCCGCGCCCTGTTCGATCAGCGCCTTGGCAGCATCCGCTTCTTTGGCCGGGTCAAACCAGGTGTAGACCCAGATGATTTTGAATTCGACGTCAGGGTTCACCTTTGCCGCGTGGATGTAGGCAGAGTTGATGCCGCGGATCACTTCGGGGATCGGGAAGGACGCGATGTAGCCGATTGTGTTGGTCTTGGTCATCTTGCCGGCGATGTGGCCCTGGATTGCGCGGCCTTCGTAGAAACGTGCCGAATAGGTCGAGACGTTGTCCGCGCGCTTATAGCCGGTCGCGTGCTCGAATTTCACATCCGGGAACTTCTTGGCCACGTTGATAGTCGCGTCCATGTAGCCGAAGGACGTGGTAAAGATCAGGTCCGCACCGTCGAGCGCCATCTGGGTCATCACGCGTTCTGCGTCCGGGCCTTCGGCCACGTTTTCCACATAAACGGTTTCGACTTTGTCGCCGTGTGCTTCTTCGACCGCGAGGCGGCCCTTGTCGTGCTCATAGGTCCAGCCACCGTCGCCGATCGGGCCGACATAGACAAAGCCGACCTTGGTTTTTTCGTGACCGTCGGCAAAGGCCGCGGCACCGAGGCCAAGTGCGACAGCAGCACTGGCCAGAAGTGTGGTGAGTTTCATGTTCAGGTCTTCCCCATGTTAAACCGCCCCGTTTTCCGGGGCGTTGATTGGCCTCTATCCGGAGGCATGGAATGGCCGGCCCAGTGAGCCGGGTGCCGCGCTTTTATCCCGCGAGAGAATGACAAGCACGACAATGGTGATCAGATAGGGCGACATTGCCAGATATTCGACAGGAATGGCAACGCCCGCGCCCTGCAGATTAAGCTGCAGCTGCGTGATTCCGCCAAAAAGATAGGCGCCCAGCAGGACCCGCCAGGGCTTCCAGCTGGCAAATACCACCAGGGCGAGAGCGATCCAGCCGACGCCTGCTGTCATGCCTTCGGTCCATTGCGGCACGCGGATCAGGCTGATGTAGGCACCGCCCATACCCGCCAGCGCACCGCCGAACATGATCGCCAGCGTCCGGATCCGCACGACCTTGTACCCCAGCGCATGGGCCGCGTCGTGGTTTTCGCCAACAGCGCGCAGCACCAGGCCTGCCCGCGTAAACCGCAGGACGGCCCAGACACCGGCCACCAGCAGCAGCCCGACATAGAGGATAGGGTCATGCGAAAAGAGGATGGGCCCCAGAACCGGAATATCCGCCAGCGGGCCGAAATTCACATCCCCCATACGCGGTGGTTTAATGCCCACATAGCCCTGGCCCAGCAGCGATGACAGCCCGAGGCCAAAGAGCGTGAGAGCCAGCCCGGAGGCAACCTGATTGGCGAGCGTCACTTGGGTGAGCAGCACAAAGAGCAGGCTGAGCAGCGCACCGCCTGCGGCTGCGGCGACAAAACCGGTCGCCGGCGAGCCCGTTTCCACCGCGATAGCAAAACCGCAGATCGCACCGGTGATCATCATACCCTCGACCCCGAGGTTCAGCACGCCGGCTTTCTCAACGATCAGCTCTCCGGTGGCGGCGAGCAGAATAGGCGTGGCCGCAGACATCAGCGCGGCAATCAGGAGGATCGGGTTGATTGACGACAGGTCCATTATGCGGCCTCCGTCCGGCCGATGCGCAGCCGGTAGTTGGTAAAGAGATCAAAGGCCAGCAGGAAGAACAGCAGCATCCCCTGGAACACCTGAATGGCGGCCGCCGGCAGGCCCAGCTGGCTCTGCGCGATATCGCCCCCGATATAGGTCAGCGCCATCAACAGCCCGGCCAGCACGATGCCGATGGGATGCAGCCGGCCCAGAAAGGCCACGATGATCGCGGTAAACCCATAGCCGGTGTTGAAATCGATGGTCACCTGGCCCGAGGGGCCTGCGACCTCAAAAAGCCCCGCAAGGCCCGCCAGCAGGCCCGACGTGCCCAGACAGAAAAGCACCAGCCGCCCCGGATTGACGCCCGAGAATTTCGCTGCCCGCGGTGCCTCGCCCGTCACGCGCACGGCAAATCCAAGCCGGTGGCGGGTCAGCAGCACATAGGCAAAGATCACGGCAATCATGGCCGCCACCACGCCCCAGTGCATACCCGATCCCGCGATGAGTTCGGCATTATGCGCCGATGGATACTGCTGCAGATTGCGGCTGCCCGGAAAACCGAACCCTTCGGGATTTTTAAGCAATCCCAGAGACATAGACGCCAGAAATTGCTCGGCTACATACACGAGCATCAGCGACACGAGGATCTCGTTGGTGCCGAACCGCACACGCAGCACCGCCGGGATCATGGCCCAGACCCAGCCGCCGAATGCCCCCGCCAGAACCATGCCCGGAAAGATCAGCGCGCTTTCTGCTGGATAAAAGGCCAGCCCGAAACCGGCCCCGAAAAGCGCCCCCATAATGTACTGCCCTTCGGCCCCGATGTTCCAGATGCCCGCGCGGAACCCCAGACTGAGCCCGATGGCGATCAGCACCAGCGGCGCCCCTTTGATGAGCAGCTGCGGGCGGTAAAAGAACGAAAACTCGCCAAAAAGCGGCTCCCAGAAAATCGTCAGGATCGACTGAACCGGGTCCTTGCCCAGCGTCGCAAACAGCAGTCCGCCAAAGAAAAAAGTGGCCAGAACCGCCAGCAGCGGCGTCAGATACCCGAAAACAGCAGAGGGCTGCGCCCGTTTCTCAAGCCGGATCATGACAGTCCCCCGGTTTCTTCTGGCCCGAAATATCCCCGCCGGAGGCACAGAATCTCATGCACAGGTGTTTCAGACATGCGCCACCTCCATGCCGTGGGCACCGCCCATCATCAGGCCGATCTGTTCAACACTCAGCCCCTGCGCGGGCAGCGGGTCAGACAGACGCCCCTCGTTAAGTGCTGCAAACCGGTCGGAAATCTCCATCAGCTCATCCAGGTCCTGGCTGATCACGATCACAGCCGCCCCGCCGGTTGCCAGATCAAGCAGCGCCTGACGGATCGCAGCCGCAGCCGAGGCATCGACCCCCCAGGTCGGCTGGTTCACCACAAGCACCTCGGGCCGCTGCAGCACTTCGCGCCCGATCACGAATTTCTGCAGATTGCCCCCCGACAAGGCACGCGCGGCGTTGCCGGGACCGGGCGTGCGCACATCAAATGTTTCGATGATGCGCTCGGCGAAATCCTTTGCAGCCGTCCAGTTCAGAAAGCCATTGCGCATCAGCCCCTCGCGGGTGGCACCGGTCAGCATCGCATTCTCTGTGAGGCTCATATTGGGGGCTGCCGCATGCCCCAGGCGTTCTTCGGGCGCCGCCAGCACGCCCAGCCTGCGGCGCGCTTCCGGCCCGGCGGGGCCGATGTCCTCGCCTTTGAAACGGATCATGCCGGCGGGCGACCGCATCTCGCCTGACAATGCGGCCAGCAGTTCGTCCTGACCATTGCCCGCCACACCACCGATGCCCAGCACCTCTCCGCGGCGCAGGGTCAGGTTGATGTCCCGCAGCGGCATGCCGAAGGCCGATGGCGAGGGGTGCGACAGATTTTCGATCTTCAGCACCGGCTCCCCGGGTTCTGCGCCCGCGCGTGACGGAGTGGCCAGCACTTTGCCCACCATCATCTCGGCCATGTCGCGCGCCGTCGTTTCGCGCGGCACACAGGTGCCGACCACCTTGCCAAGCCGCAGGATGGTGGCGGCGTCGCACAGGGCGCGGATTTCCTCAAGCTTATGAGAAATATAGAGAATTGCGGTTCCTTCAGCACTCAGTTTGCGCAGGGTCTCAAACAGGATCTCCACCTCCTGCGGCGTCAGTACCGAAGTCGGCTCATCCATGATCAGCAGTTTGGGTTCCTGCAGAAGACACCGGATAATCTCCACGCGCTGACGTTCTCCTGCGGACAGATCGCCCACGGTCCGGTCCGGCGCAAGCGGCAGCCCGTAGGTGTCCGACACCTGCCGGATCTGCTCGGACAGCGCCCCCATCGCCGGCGCGTTCTCCATGCCCAGAGCGATGTTTTCCGCCACCGACAGCGCATCAAAGAGCGAGAAGTGCTGGAACACCATGCCGACACCCGCCGCCCGCGCCGCGCGCGGTTCCGGTGGCGTGAAATCGGCCCCGTTCATCTGCATGGCTCCCTGATCCGGCTTCACCAGCCCATAGATCATTTTCACCAGCGTGGATTTCCCCGCACCGTTTTCCCCCAGCAGGGCATGCACTTCGCCGGGGGCGATCGAGAGGGAGACATCGTCATTGGCGACGACCCCGGGATATGCCTTGGTCAGGCCTTTCAGAGACAGCACTGGGGTCATGCGGCGGCCTTTATCTGGTTCATCAGCGCGTCAATTGTGCCCGCCGCGATGTCGTCGGGGCGCTTGCCTCGGGATTTATCGCCTATGGGGCAGGTGATGGGCGCGGGGTCAAGCCCGGCGGCCATCAGCCGTTTCTGAAAACGCGCCCATTTGGTCGCAGAGCCGATCAGTCCGCAGGAGGCAAAGCCGCGTTTCAGCAGGGCGGCGCAGAGCGCGAGATCAATGTCATGTGCGTAGGTGAAAATCAGGTGGTGCGCATGAGCGGGAGCGCGTGCCGCGAGGCGCGGCATGTCGCGGGCCGGTGTCACGGTGACGTCTTGCCTGACATGTGCGGGGTAACGGTTCGGGTGGTCATCGACCCAGGTGATTTTGAAGGCCTGCGGGTGGCAGGCGTTGACCATGGCGCGGCCCACGTGCCCCGCGCCCCAGATCCACAGGTCTTTCGGCTGTGCCGGGTTCAGAACCGGCGCGTGGGTGTGGCGCGCCGGGGCGTCAACGGGCCGGGGCGTGCGGGAATAGCGCAGGGTCACCGCACCGCCGCAGCACTGACCCAGAGAAGGGCCCAGAGGCAGGGTTTGTGTTTCTTCCGCAGCATTGGATGCCAGGATGTCGCGCGCCCGGGTGATGGCCAGGTGCTCCAGCGCGCCGCCGCCGATGGTGCCTTCGGTCCCATGTTCGGTGACTCTCATGGCCGTGCCTGCATCGCGCGGGACGGACCCGCGGGCCGAAACAATCTCAACGTAGATCGCGCTCATGTCCTGGCCCTGCCCACCGCATCCAGAACAGCTTCTGCTGTGGCAGGCGCCTGGAGGTCCGCATATGAGGGGCCGCAGGCACGCACCGCATCCGCCAGCGCTGACCAGGCCGAAATACCCAGCATCAGCGGCGGCTCCCCTACCGCTTTGGAGCGATAGATCGTCTCCTCGCGGTTGGGCGCATCCCACAGGCGCACGTTGAACACATCCGGCCGGTCCCCGCAGGCCGGGATTTTATAGGTCGAGGGCGCATGGGTGCGCAGGTGGCCCGCATCGTCCCAGACCAGCTCCTCGGTGGTCAGCCATCCCGCGCCCTGGACATAACCGCCTTCGATCTGGCCGATGTCGAGATCAGGGTTCAGAGACGCGCCGCAGTCATGCAGAATGTCGGCGCGCAGAATCCGGTTTTCCCCGGTCAGCGTGTCGATCACCACCTCGGTCACCGCAGCGCCATAGGCAAAATAGAAAAACGGGCGGCCCTCACCGCGGATGCGGTCCCAGGCGAGGCCCGGCGTTTTGTAAAACCCGGTCGAGGACAGGCTGACGCGGGATTCGTAAGCCATGGCCGCCACTTCGGCGAAACTCATGCGCGTGTTGCCTGCGTGCACGGTGTCTTCCTCAAAGCGGATCGAGATCCGCCGCAACCCCGTGTTTTGCGGCGACGACCCCGGCCATACGGTCCCGGATCGTCAGGCAGGCCGCGCGCACGGCCATACCATTCAGGTCACTGCCCGAAGACGCGGCGGTGGCAGATGTGTTGGGCACCTTTGCGGTGTCAGTCGCGGTGATTTTCACGGCCTGCATGCTGATGCCAAAGGTGCTGGCAGCCACCTGTGCGACCTTCTGGAACAGGCCCTGGCCCATTTCGGTGCCGCCGTGGTTCAGGTGCACGGACCCGTCCTGGTAGACATGTACGAGCGCGCCTGCCTGATTGAGATGCGTCAGCGTAAAGGAGATGCCGAATTTCACCGGTGTCAGCGCGATACCCTTTTTCAGCACGGCGTTTTCCGCGTTCCAGGCGTCAATGGCGGCGCGGCGGCGCGCGTAATCGCTGCTCTCCAGCAGAGCGCGGGTCATGTCGGGCAGGATGAAGTCTGTGACCTCCTGGCCGTAAGGCGTTGTATTCCGGTCAGCGCCTGCGGGCTCATAGAAATTGGCCTGGCGGACGGCCAGCGGGTCAAGCCCGAGGTGAGCCGCGATGTGATCCATCACCCGCTCGATGCCGACCATGCCCTGCGGGCCGCCGAAGCCGCGGAAGGCCGTGGCGCTCTGGGTGTTGGTTTTCAGCCGGTGGCTGGTAATCTGCACGGCGGGCAGAAAGTAGGCGTTGTCGGCATGCAGCATGGCGCGGTCGGCCACCGGCAGCGACAGGTCCTGGGCCCAGCCGCAGCGGGCATAATGGGTGAAATCGATGCCCGCGATGCGCCCCTGTGCATCAAAGCCCACGTCATAGGTCACACGGAAATCATGCCGTTTGCCGGTGATGATCATGTCATCGTCCCGGTCATAGCGCATTTTGCATGTCCGGCCGGTTGCCCGCGCGGCGACAGCACAGGCCACCGCGAGCGCGTTGCCCTGGCTTTCCTTGCCACCGAAGCCGCCCCCCATGCGGCGGGTTTCCACGCGCACGCTGTGCATCGGTGTGCCGAGGGCTTCGGCCACCTTGTGCTGGATTTCGGTGGGGTGCTGGGTCGAGCTGATCACCAGCATGTCCCCGTTGTCCTGGGGCTGGGCACAGGCGGCCTGGCCTTCGAGATAGAAGTGTTCCTGTCCGCCGATGTCGAGCGATCCGGTGATCCGGTGGTCGGCAGCATTCAGCGCTGCGTTCACGTCGCCGCGTCCGTAGATGCGCGGGCCTTCCTCAAAGCGGCTGTCCCGGGCAAGCGCGTCCTCAATGGTCAGGATGCTGTCGCCCGGGGTGATGTCAATTTTGCCCAGCCGGGCCGCATGGCGTGCGGCCAGATGCGAGGTGGCGATCACCAGAAACACCGGCTGGCCCGCGTAGTGTATTGCGCCTTTGGCCAGCAGTGGTTCGTCACGCGCTGAGGGCGAGACATCATTGTCAAAGGGCAGACCGTCTGCGGTCATCACCGCAACGACGCCTTCTGCGGCGCGTACGTCTGTCAGGTCCACAGTGGTGATATCGCCGCAGGCAACAGTGCTGGTGCCAAATGCGAGGTGCAGGGTGTCTGCGGGCAGAGGGATATCATCCACGTAACGCGCCTGGCCTGTCACATGCAGGCGGGCGGAATCGTGGGGCAGGGGTTTTGCAACGCTCATGATGTGGCCTCCCCGACGGTCAGGGGGGCGTGGCCCGTGTCCTCCAGCCAGTAGCGCCGCAGCATGTTCTGTGCGGTCTGCAGCCGGTAGGCCGCACTGGCGCGCATGTCTGAGAGGGGGTGAAATCCTCTGCCAGGGCCGTCATGGCAGCCGCCACGCTGTCTTCGGTCCAGGGGGCGCCGGTCAGTATGGTCTCGGTGTGTGTGGCGCGGGCGGGTGTGCCTGCCATGCCGCCGAAAGCGATGCGCGCCTGGGTGACAGTTCCATTGTCCAGGGTGATGGACAGGCATCCGCAGACTGCTGAGATGTCCTGGTCAAAGCGTTTGGAGAGTTTGTAGCATTTCAGCCGGTCCGGCTGGCGTGGGATGGTGATGCGTTCGACAAATTCACCCGGTTTCCGGTCCTGCCGGCCATATTCCAGAAAGAAATCCTCAAGCGGCATGTGACGCCGCGCGTCACCACAGCGCAGGTGCACAGCAGCACCCAGCGCGATGAGAGCGGGCGGGCCGTCGCCGATGGGCGAGCCGTTTGCGATATTGCCGCCGATGGTCGCGGCATTGCGCACCTGAACCGAACCGTAGCGGCGGATCATGGCGGCAAAGGAGGGGTGAAAGGTTTCGATCGCCGTTTCAAGCGCGCTGAGGCTGGTCATTGCGCCGATGTCTATGGTGCTGTCCGTAATCCGCATCCCGCGCAGGTCGTCACAGTGGTTCAGAAAGGCCACCGGGCCGAGGTCGCGGAACTGTTTGGTCACCCAGAGGCCGACATCGGTTGCCCCGGCAACAAGTGTGGCCTGCGGGTTTTGCGCGTACCACGCGGCCAGTGCGTCCTGGGTGCGCGGCTGTACCCACGCAGGGGGCTGCCCGCCCCCGCCGCCTGCGGCGCCCCCCCGGGGATATTTTCAGCCAGAAGAGGCGGCGTGTCGTGCATATGCGGGGGCACGGGGTCTTTTGCGGCGGATCCTGCGGCGCGGATGATGGGGGCATAGCCCGTGCAGCGGCAGAGGTTGCCGGCCAGTTGGGTGTCATGATCCGCCGCCCCGTTCAGATGAGAGACGGCCATCGATACCACGAAACCCGGCGTGCAGAACCCGCACTGAGACCCGTGGTGGTCAATCATTGCGGTCTGCACCGGGTGCAGGGTGCCGTCCGGTGCGGCGATCCCTTCGACGGTGCGGATGGCTTTGCCGTTCAGCTGGGGCATGAAGAGGATGCAGGCGTTGAGGGATTTTGCACCATCCGCGTCGGTGACCATGACCGTGCAGGCGCCGCAGTCGCCTTCGTT